>NZ_CP102578.1:0-332500 GCF_042230915.1 Archangium gephyra
GTGACCGCGCTCGCCCGCCCCCTGCCCCCACAGCCAAGTGCCGAGAATCTCTGGGCGAGGCTGCTGGACCGCCTCACGCAGGACGGGAAGGAGTACGCCCTGAACTGGCTCGGCAAGATGCAGGCCCTGGACGTGCGCGACGACGCGCTCGTGCTGGCCGTGCCGGACCGCTTCTACCAGGACTGGGTGGACGACCATTACCGGGGGCTGCTCGAGTCGACGCTGGCCAAGGTGACGGACTCGCCCACCCGGGTGGCCTACGAGGTGGTGCCGGGCCTGGCGCCTCCGCCGGAGCTCAAACCCGCACAGGCGGTCAAGTCCAACGGGGCCCGGCCGCCCCGGCTCAACGCCCGCTTCACCTTCCAGAACTTCGTGGTGGCCGATAGCAACCAGCTGGCGGCCGCGGCGGCCCAGGCGGTGGCCGACACCCCGGGCCGGGCCTACAACCCGCTCTACGTCTACGGCGGCACCGGGCTGGGCAAGACGCACCTGCTGCACGCCATCGGCAACAAGATCTGGGACCGGGATCCGACGCAGCGGGTGGTGTACCTGTCGAGCGAGCAGTTCACCAACGAGTACATCGAGAGCGTGCGCGAGCAGCGGATGCCGGAGTTCCGCCGGAAGTTCCGCGAGGAGTGCGACGTCCTGATGATCGACGACGTGCAGTTCCTCGGGCGCAAGGAGGAGACGCAGCGCGAGTTCTTCCACACGTTCAACACGCTGCACGAGCAGGGCAAGGCCATCATCCTGACGAGCGACATGGTGCCGGCGGAGGTGCCCGGGCTGGAGGAGCGGTTGCGCAGCCGCTTCAGCATGGGGCTCATCACCGACATCCAGGAGCCGAGCTTCGAGACGCGGGTGGCCATCCTCCAGAAGAAGGCGGTGCTGGAGGGGTTGGACCTGCCGGACGAGGTGGCGCACTTCATCGCCCGGGCGTTCCAGAAGAACGTGCGGGAGCTGGAGGGAGCGCTGGTGAAGGTGAGCGCCATCCACTCGCTGTCGAGGCACCCGGTGACGGTGGACTTCGCCTCGCACGTGCTCAAGGACGTGCTGCCCTCCCGGCAGGTGGTGGACGTGGAGAGCATCCAGAAGGAAGTGGCGCGCTACTACAAGGTGCCGGTGGAGGCGCTGAAGGAGGACCGCCGGCACAAGGCGCTGGCCCATGCGCGCCAGGTGGCCATGTACCTGAGCCGCAAGCTGACGAAGGGCTCGTTCCCGGAGATCGCCGCGCGGTTCAACAAGGACCACTCGACGGTGATTTCGGCGGTGCGCAAGGTGGAGAAGCAGCGCGAGACGGACGCGTCGGTGAAGCGCGAGCTGGACGAGCTGGAAGCGAAGCTGACCGGCGAGTGAGCGGCGCTGCCCCGGAGAGCGGGCACGCGAGCACATGACCTGAGCGGTGACTTGACGGGAAGTGACCTCATGGGTCAACCTACTGGAGAAGTCACCACAGGAGGAGTGCGTCGATGGAACGGTCCACGTCGGTGCCCACGGGGATGGGCGAGCAGTCCCTCACGCCAGGCGAGCAGCGGATCCTGGCTCTGATGGAGCAGGGCCAGCAGCGGCTGGAGGAGCAACTCAAGGATCTATCGCTCAGGGCGGAGCAAGAGGCGGCTGCCAGCAAGACGCGCGATAGGGAGCTGGCCGCTGAGCTTCAGCACTCGCGGGACCAGGCGCAGGAACGGAACCTCTGGATGGCCGGTGAAATCAAGAGGACCCAGCAGTCGACGCTCGAGGCCATGTACCTGGAGATGAACTCGATGCGGGCCATGCTGTCCAAACGGCTCGACCAGCATGATACGCGCCTGGGAGCGGTGGAAGGCACGCTCGAGCGGCACGAGGAGCACATGCGCAGGCTCGGCCAGACCCTCCAGGGCTTGCAGCAGGAGATGCAGAAGCTGGCGGCCGCCGTCGAGCGCCTGGCCCAGGCCCCGCACCTGGCCGCGTCACCGTAACGCCACGCACCCCGAGTCCCGGTAGCGGGAATCCCCGATCCACCCGGCGCCTCTGGACGCCTCGTGCCGTGAACAGCTTGCGGACAACCCGGTGCCGGGGGCGCTATACACCGGGAGCCTCGCTCGTCCGAGCCAGGGCCCGAGGGGCCCATGCACTCGGGACGGGGCACGGAGGAGCAACACCCATGCGGTTGACGGTCTTCGGAGCGACGGGGCGCGTCGGGCACACGCTGGTGCACGATGCGCTGGGGCAGGGGCACGAGGTGACAGCGTATGTGCGCGACCCGAAGCGGCTGGGGCTCAAGCACGGCCGGCTCTTCGTCAAGAAGGGCAGCATCGAGGACGGCTCCACCGTCGCCGAGGCCATCCGCAACACCGAGGTCGTCGTGAGTGCCATCGGCGCTCGGGACGCGACCCATGCCGTCACCGTGGTGACCCAGGCCACCCGTGCCATCGTCACCGCCATGAAGGCCGAGGGCGTCCAGCGGCTCGTCACCGTGGGCGCCGCGGGCCTGCTGCCCCACCCCGCCGGAGGGCTCGCCGGCGAGCACGGCCTGCCCCCCTTCCTCCGCCATGCCTTCGAGGACCACCGGGGCGCGCTCCAGGTGCTCCAGGAGAGCGACCTCGACTGGGTGGTGGTGTGCCCCCCCGTCATGCCCAGCGGCGTGAAGACGGGCAAGTACCGCACCGCCGTCGAGTCCCTGCCCACTGGCGGCCGTCAGGTCTACGCCGAAGACGTGGCCGACTTCACCCTCAAGACCGCCCTCGGCACCGAGCACCACCGCGTCCGCATCGGCATCGTCGGCGACTGAGCCCCGGCTCCCGGGCGCGCTCTTCCAAAAGTTGTCCAACAGTTGGACAAGTTCGCGCCCTTCGCCACCGGAAGGCCGGCGACTGAGCCCCGGCTCCCGGGCGCGCTCGTCTCCAACTGGTCCAACAGCAGGGTTGGCCAGAACAGCTATGGAGTGGCGACCGAGCATGGGAGCACTCGGTAATGGCGGAGCCGAGGACTTCGCCGTGCCCTCCTGCCGACCAGCCTCAATCAGCTGTTCCGACCAACCCTGCAGTCGGACCAGTTCGCGCCCTTCGCCGCCGGAAAGCTCTCCGCCTCCTGCCCCTCGCCCTCCGGGAGAGGGACGGGGTGAGGGTAGCGCGTGCACCCGGGTTGCCACTCGCCCTGGCGAACCCCGGGCCCGGGCCTTACACAGGGCCTACCCGTGTGCCCCCTCGAGTCCCTCGTATGAAGCCGGCCCCGCTGTTCCTCCTCCTCTTGTCAGCCCTGTCCGGCTGCGCGCTCCCCGCGCCCACCTCCGGCACGCTGCTGCGCTCCGGGCCCACCCCCGTCTCCTCCGCCCTCTTCCAGGTCCGCGCCCGCCACACGGATCTCATCGACGTGCGCGTGCTCTTCCCCTCGGACTCCGAGGGTCATCCCGCACGGCCCACCGGCGGCGAACCGCTCCCCGCGCTCGTCCTCGTCCACGGCGGCCTCGTGCCTCCCGAGGACTACTACTGGCTCGCCGAGTCCCTCGCCGCCCGCGGCTACGTCGTCGCGCTGCCCTCACATCCGCTCGACCTGCCCTTCTTCGCCATCGACAACGGCCACTTCGCCCGCGAGCTCCTCACCTCGCCTCCCGAAGGCTCGCTCCTCGAGGGCCTCGTCCACCCCACCCGCATCGCCGTCGCCGGCCACTCCCTCGGCGGCGTCGTGTCCGCCAAGCTCGCCCTCGACGGCGGCTTCGCGGCCCTCGCCCTCCTCGCCAGCTACCCCGACCCGGCCGATTCCGGGCGCATTCCCTCGCTCGCCATTCCCTCGCTCTCGCTGGCCGGCGAGCGGGACTGCCTCTCGGAGCTGCCCCGCGTCCGCGAGGACGCCTCCCGCCTCCCCGCCCCCTCGGTGCTCGTCGTCCTCCAGGGCGTCACCCACTTCCAATTCACCGCCAGCGACCGGCGGGACGTGGAGGACGGCTGCGCCCCCACCGTGCCGCTCGACACCGCGCACGAGCGCATCACCGAGGTCCTCTCGCGCTTCCTCCACGCCGCGCTGGCCGGACAGGGCACCGGCGCCGACGACATCCGCCAGGTGCCCGGCACCGAGGTCACCGCCCGATGAGAGCCCTCGTCTTCTCCACCGCGCTGCTGCTCGCCCCGGTGGCCACCGCCGACGCCCCCGTCCTCACCGCGCGCGGCCGCGTGGACGACTCGCACCTCTCCCTGCTCGCGGGCCCCCAGGGCGTGGGCCTCGGCTTCCTCCTCGCCGCGCCGCCCGTGCCCGGCTCCCGGCCCACTGCCTTCGGTGGAGAGCTGTTCGTCCTGCCCTCCACCGGCGTGCTGGAGCTGCGCGGCGCCGGCCAGTGGCAGCTCACCTCGGGACAGGGGCCCTTCCAGGCCTCGGCGCAGCTCGGGCTCACCACCTATGGCGTGGTGCGCGGCGCCGCGGACCTGGGCCTCGGGCCCCACGCGGGCCTCACCGCGAGCCTCGGCGGCCCCCGCCTCGAGGCCCTGCTCGGCGCCCAGGCCGGACTCGAGGCCTTCCTGCGCACCGGCGGCCCCCGCCTCCCCGTCCGCGCCCTGCTCGGCGCTCGCGGACGGCTGGGGCCCTGGGGGCTCGCCCTCACCGCCCGCGGCGGGGTGGACTTCGAGCGCGGCCTCTCCGCCACCTGGCGCGGCGACGTGCTGCTCGCCCTCAGCTGGTACGGCCGCGTCTCCGAGGCGACTCCCGAAGGGCCTCCTACGGCAGCCTCGGCGCCTCCACGTCCGTGACGATGAGCGTGTTGGTGCGCGCGTCCACGCTCACGCTGCCCCTCGGCGACAGCACGCCCTTCACGTGCGGCAGCATCTCCGACGCCCGCGCGTAGTTCACCGGAATCAGCCAGGTGCGCAGCGGCGCCGTCTCCTCCTTCGCCTTCTTCAGCCGCGCGAGCGACTCGGCCTCCTCCTGCAGCGTCTTCAGCGACGCCACCCGCAGCACGCTGCCCCGCCGCTCCATCCCCAGCCCGCGCGAGGCCAGCACCACGTCCAGCGCCTCCGTCCACGGCACGTTGCGCAGCGACAGCGTCACCGTGCCCTGCACCTCGTCGGACACCACCAGGTTCAACCGGCCCACGTCCGCCAGCATCCGCAGCACGTCGTGCACGTTGGCGCGGGTGACGTCCAACGAGATGCGCTTGGACTCCTTCGGCGGGCTGGCCACGGCGGGCGTGGCGGCGAGTGCCAAGGCGAGGAACACGGCTCGGGCATGCCTCATGGAACTCCTCCGGCTGTCACGGGGAAGGCGCCAGTCTAACGCCGCGGCCCCCCTCGCTTCAGGCGCCCCCGCTCCTTTTGTCCTCCACGGACTCTCCCCGGCCCTGGAGGGGAAAATGACGGCGTGTGGCCAGCAAGGGGCGCCCCGGGTCTTCGTCTCCGGAAGCAGGGGCTCCTGGCCGGAAGAGACTCCCATTCCCCACACCGCCATGAACCTGCCCACCCTGTCGCTCCGTCAGACGCTGCTGTCCGCCACCCTGGCCCTCACCGCTTGTGGAGGCGAGGGCGCCTCGCTGCGCTTCTCCGCCAACGAGAACCGGGCCCAGGCCGCCAGCGCCCTCGTGTCCGCCCTCGAGCCGCTGGGCCCCTCCGCGCCCACCTTCTCCAGCGAAGGCCTCACCTTCACGCTGACCGAGGCGCTCATCCACCTCAAGGACATCCGCCTGGACCTGCCCCAGGGGACGAAGTGCGCCGACGTGCGCGGCCTGCTCTCGGGCGCCACCTGCCAGGGCGGCGAGTCCGGCAGCGGCTCGGGCACCGTGGTCGTCCCCGGCCCCATCGTCGTGGACCTGATGACGGGCGCCACCCAGCCGGACCTGTCCGGGCTGCGCCTGCCCGCGGGCACCTACAAGCGCATCGACTTCCGCCTCGAGGAGGCCGAGGCCGGCGAGGTCGCCACCGGGCCGCTCGTGGGCTACAGCCTCCTGGCCAGGGCCACCTTCACCCGCGACGGAGCCGACAACATCCTGGACCTCAAGCTCAAGTTCAGCGAGGACGCGCGCTTCCAGTCCGCCACCGGCGTCACCGTGGACGCGGACGACGAGCTGCTCGCGCTCCTCAAGCCCCAGGCGTGGCTCGAGGGCCTGCCCGTGGCCTCGTGCCTCCAGTCGGGTGACCTGCAGCTCTCCAGCAACGTGCTCTACCTGGACGAGCGGGCCCAGGGCGCGTGCGGCGACGCCGAGACCCTCGTGAAGAACAACATCAAGAACAGCGGGGACCTGCGCAAGGCGAAGGAGTAGTCCCGAACCGGCACCCCTGACGCGCTCGCGCGCCAGGATGCCGGTCGCACACGGTGGGTGCCTCCCACCTCGGCTCGGGAACGGGCCCCCTCCAGGCCTCCACCCTGGGGGGGGCCGTGCGGTCTCCAGGCCCCCTAGCTGTCCCCTCTCCCCTCGGGAGAGGGTCGGGGTGAGGGTGCCTGTCCCTGTCCTTCAACCCGTGAACCAGCGTGGGGACACGGGTTCCAACCCACGTCCACCCGATACCCTCACCCCGTCCCTCTCCCGGAGGGCGAGGGGATATTGGGCGCGGTTGTCAGCTCATGGGCCCAGCAGCTCCGGCAGCCGCGGCAGGATGAGCCCCACCCACAGCACCAGCGAGCCCGCTCCCAGTCCCATCGCCGCCAGCGCCTGACCCTTGCGGCCAATCGGCGGCCGGGCCTCGGGATTCACGCGCCGCAGCGCCGCCAGGCCCAGCCCCAACGCCACCGGCGCCAAGAACGGGAAGAACACCCCGTACAGCCCGAGCTGCACCCCCACCAGCGCCAGGGGATTGTTCTCGTGCCGGTTCCACAGCCGCCGCAGCACGGCGTCCGTCACCGGCACCCGGAAGAAGAGCTTGAAGCGCGGGTCCTGGTGCACGGACACGCCCATGGCCAGGAGGAACAGGGCGGACATGAGCAGCAGGGGCTCCCGGTAGACCACCCCGGCCGCCCCCAGGCCCACGGGCAGGGCGATCAGCCCCACGCGGGCCCAGAACTGGCCGAAGAAGCACCCCACGCCCCCCCCCGAGCAGGCGAGCAGGAAGAGCCCCGTGGGAGTGTGCCCGGCCGCCAGCAGCGTGAGGCCGGGGCCCAGCGCCACCAGCCCCCCCACGCCGAGGAACCAGCCCCACGTGTCCCGCCGGCCCCACAGCTTCTGGCGGAACGTTTCCAGGTAGTTCACCTCGGGCAGGGCGGCGCAGGCGGTGCAGTAGACCGCGCCCAGCACCCAGCTCGCGCACCCCTCGCAGAAGAAGCCGCCACAGCGCCCGCAGATGCCCGCGGCCGCGACGTCCGGGTGCTCGGCACAGCGGGGCGTGGTGGCGCCGGGGGCTTCGGCGGAGGGCATGCGCCCACTATCGCATGAAGCCGCCCGCCCCTTCCCCGGCGGACGGGGCAGGCGCCGCTTGTTGCCACCACCTCCCACCCCCACCCTCCCAGGGGAGAGCCATTACCCAACGAGGGACACACCATGGCGGACCACACCTGGGGCAACTGCAAGGGCTGCCGCTTCTTCAACAGCCACAACGCCCAACCCGATGACACCGAAGTCGCCCAGTGCACCCAACCGGAGCTCGTTGACTTCGAGCTGCAGGTGAGCGGCATGAGCGGCTGCAAGGAGTTCGAGGCCCGCACCGGCGTCTCCAGCGGCGCCTTCCAGGAGCCAGAAGCCAGCACGATGCACTGAGCGTGCGTCCTCCCTGGCTCCCCCGTTAGCGTCTCCCCCGTCCGGTTCCCCCTCGGGAGCCGGCCCACCTCACCCACGAGGGGACGCGCCATGCCGGAAGCACGCACGCTGGGAGAAGCCCCGGGACCCCGGGGCCACTGGTTCTGGGGCAGCATCCAGGAGCGGCGCCACAACCCGCTCCAGCTCTTCCTGCGCGCCCACCAGGAGTACGGCGAGTTCGTCCGGCTGCGCATGGGGCCCACCATCAGCCTCCTCTCCCTCACCAGCCCCGAGCTCATCAAACACGTCCTCGTCGACCACGCGGACCGCTACGCCAAGCCCTCCGGCCTCGTGCGCGATGCCTGGCCCGTGCTCGGCAACGGCCTCTTCACCAGCTCGGGCGACTTCTGGAAGCGCCAGCGCCGCCTCATGCAGCCCGCCTTCCACAAGGAGCGCCTCGCCACCCTCGCCGGCTCCATGGTCGAGGCCACCCAGCAGCTGCTCGCCCGCTGGCGCGCCCGCCCCTCCCCCTCCGAGCCCCTCGACGTCTCCGCCGAGATGATGCACCTCACCCTGGGCATCGTCGGCCGCGCCCTCTTCTCCACCGACGTCAGCGGCACCGCCAACCGCGTCGGCCAGGCCCTCACCGTCGCCCTCGCCGAGACGAACCACCGCATCCTCTCGCTCGGCCTCTACGCCCCCGACTTCCTCCCCACCGCCCGCAACCGCGCCTTCCGCCAGGCCCTCTCCACCCTCGACTCCGTCATCTTCGACATCATCGCCCGCCGCCGCGCCGGAGAGACGCAGGGGGATGATCTGCTCGCCACCCTCATGGCCGCCCAGGACGCCGACACCGGCGAGCGCATGACGGACGCCCAGCTGCGCGACGAGGCCATGACGCTCTTCCTCGCCGGCCATGAGACGACCGCCAATGCGCTCGCCTGGATGTGGCACCTGCTCGCCCAGCACCCTGAAATCGAGGCCCGCGCCCGCGCCGAGGCCCGGCGCGTGCTCGGCGGCCGCTCCCCCACCGCCCAGGACATCCCGCAGCTGCGCTACCTCACCCAGGTGTTCGAGGAGACGCTGCGCCTGTACCCGCCCGCGTGGATCTTCGCCCGCGAGCCGGTGAAGGAGGACGTGCTCGCCGGGGTGCGGGTGCCCGCCAGCCCCCGCGTCATCGTCGTCACGCCGCCCTACGCCCTCCACCGCAACCCGCGGCTGTGGCCGGACCCCGAGCGCTTCGATCCGGAGCGCTTCTCCCCCGAGCAGAGCGCCCAACGCCCCCGCATGGCGTACCTGCCCTTCGGCGGCGGCCAGCGGCTGTGCATCGGCAACAGCTTCGCCCTCATGGAGGCCACCCTCATCACCGCCGAGGTGCTCCAACACTTCCGCCTGCGCGCCGTGCCCGGCCACCCCGTGGAGCCCGAGCCGCTCGTCACCCTGCGCCCCAAGGGCGGCCTGCCCATGCTCGTCGAGCCCCTCCAGGCCCGCGCTTAGGACACAGCCAGAGCCGGCTGCCACCGCACCGGAGAGGAGCATGTGGAACATGAAGAACAGCGGAACCAGGACGAGGAGCACCTGGAGGCTGGCGGGTTTTCTCCTGGTGCTCGTGGCGGCCCTCGGTGCCCAGGCGCAGCCGCCCTCCTCCAAGCTCCCTGGCCGTCAGCCGGACTCCAAGGAGCCCTGGGGCGCTTTTCTTGGCAAGGCCGCGCATGAAGCCATTGGCAGCGCCTACCGCGTGCAGAATCCCTCCAACGTCGTCTTCCTCAACACCGTCGACCTCTACAGAATCGTGGCGAGGGGGAAGTTGGGAGACCCCGAGCGTCTTCCGGAGCTCGTGAGGCGCTTGCGCCCGGACATCACCGACACCGACGCCCTCATGCTGTTCGAGCTCAAGCCAGACAATGAGGAGTCACGTGAGAAAGGGAGAGCAGAGGCGGGGCGCTACCTGGCGGCGCTCAATGAGGCCGTGGAGCCCGGCAAGAAGCTCACGGGAGGCACCGGCTTCGAGGGGTCGCTCTTCCTCGAATTCGAGAACGGGGGAGCACTCTGGCAGTTGTCCTGGCGCACGCCAGAGCCCGGAGTGACGCTGTACCGCTGGAGCTACCGGCGCAAGAAACCCGGTGCTTCCTGGAAGGAGCGGGCGGCCCAGAAGGCAGAGGAGCTGCCCAGGGAAGAAATAGAGCAGCGCGGTGAGTTGGCCGGGCAGGCGATCCGGGCCGCCCATGAAGGGGGCGAACGCCCCAAGGGCTTCCAGGGCCAGGTCTACTTGCCCGCGGACTGCCGCTGAGCGGGCAGGAGGCGGCTGCCGCCCCTGGAGCGAGCGAAGTGCCTGTCGCTTGAGGCGCGTCTGACCGCTGTGGTAGGGCGAAAAGCCATGACCCCGGAACCCTCCCCGGTGCTCGAGTTTCCAGCGTGGCTCTACGGCACCATCGCCGCCATCCGCCGCAAGGCGAGAGCCGAGGGACGCTGGTGGGCCCGGGAGTACCTGAAGACCGGTGCCTTTCCCCAGCCCCGGCAGATGCGCCAGGTGCTGTCCGGCGAGGTGCTGGTGATGCACTCGGGGGCCGAAGGTTTCGACTGGGCCCAACCGCGCTGGCGGATGCACCTGTTCGGCGACGTCTTCATGGACTTGAATGAAGGCGTCCCGAAGCAGGAGCGTCAACGCATGAGGGATACCTTCGAGTCCTTCTGCCTGAGCACTCCGTGGGGGACACTCGATTATACCGTGTCTCCGTCCCCGCCGCGGAGCGTGGAGCGCGTGGCGAACCGGCTCGCCTCGGTGCTCCGCTTCTGGGAGGTGCTCCAGGGCCCTCGCTACGCGTTCTGGCCCGGTAGGACGTACACGCTGGAAGAGCTCATGGAGGACATCTACCGCAAGACCCTGGAGGCCTGGTGCCCCGGAGGCCCGCCCTCGGTCCGCGAGCACCTGGCCCTGACGGTGGTGCGCATGGCTCGCGCTACCCGAGAGGACTGCCTGGAGGCCGTGCTCCGGGTGATGCCTGCCGTGGTGGAGGCGAACACCCATCTCAAACACCGCGAGGTGCTCAGTGATCCGGACTTCCTGCGTGAGCGCCTCTCCGTACTTGCCCCGGAGGACTTCGAGGATGTTTCCAGCGCCGACAGATACGCGGTGAACGGGCAGTTGTACGCCTGGGACAGGGAGTTGGGACGGCATTAGCATCAGAGCTCCTATTCCCAGACGAAGCACGGACGAGGCCCACGGCCGTCAGGGACATGCGGCTCACCCCGCGCACCAGGAGGCCGGCCGTTGCGCATCATCGGATGCACTGACGGTGCTGTGGTAGACGAAGCCTGCCTGCCCCGGTTCAACACCCGCTTACGAAATGAGAGGGCGCTTCATTGTCCTGGACCAACTTTGGATTCCCTGCCGTACGACAACCTGACCGGAAGGTCATTGCCGCCGTCCTGGCGTTTGCTCAAGACGCTGGGGTGAAGCTCCATTCGGTTAGCTTCCAGTTTCAGAGTGGTGCCACCCTGGAAGCGCAGGGGGAGACCGCACAATCCTGCGAAACGATTCTGAACGCACTGCCTGCGGATGACAGCGACATCATGCGCACGCTGACCGTTCAATTCCCCGTTCGGGCACAGATGGTCACGGTCACCATCAGTCGAGATCCTCAGCAGGCCTATGACCAAGTCACTGCCCAGCTGGGCAATCTGCAGAACCTTAGGATGCCACAGGACCTCGTGGCAGAGGTGAACCGGCTGACCGTGCACCTCAAGAAGCGCCTTCTCGCAGTCGATACTCGTGCTGGTGTCGAGGCACTGCTGGGCAAGGAGACGCAGCAGAACCTTGAGCGCCGTGAGCTGGAACTGCAGCGCATTGAGGCCCTCGGGCGCTCGTTGGCGGAGAATCTCGCCAAGGCTGCCTCCGACACACGGGTGCAGCTCGAGGAGGAGTACCGCGCGCTTCGGGCCAGCGTGGAAGCTGAACGTCAGGCGAACGCCGAGCGAGCCCGCGCCCAAGCCGAAGAGCGTGAGCGGGCCCTGGACGATCGGCAGAAGGAGCTCGACGCTCGCCTCGCGGACATTGACGACCGTAATGTCCGGCACGCGCGGCGTCAGATTCGGAAGGAGCAGAAGAAGGAGCTGGAGGCCAGTGCCAAGGAGTTCAAGCTCACGGCGGGTACGCAGAACCTTCGGAGACCGGTCGAGTGGACCTGCTGGGGACTGATGCTGCTTCTCGGTGCCGGGGCAGTCGTCTCGACCTGGAAAAACCTCCACTACCTGGACACTGGAGCGTCCTTTCCAGTCGCAACGTGGATCTGGCTGTGGGTCAAGCAGGCGGCTCTAACGGCTGGCCTGGTCAGTACGGCGGTGTTCTATATCCGGTGGAACAACCGCTGGCTCGAGCAGCACGCCTCCGAGGAGTTCCGCTTGAAGCGCCTGAGCCTCGATCTCGACCGCGCGAGCTGGCTCGTCGAGACGGCGATGGAGTGGAAGGCCGAGAAGGGGGCGGAGATCCCCAATGTCCTTGTTGAACGCCTCAGCGCCGGCCTGTTCGAGCCCGAGAAGCCGAAGGAGGCGCCCCTCCAGCCCGCGGACCAACTCGCCTCCGCGCTGCTCGGCGCCTCCGCTGAGGCAACGATCGAGGTACCTGGCGGAAGCAAGATCCGGCTCGACCGGAAGGGGCTGAAAGCGCTTCAGAAGGGAACCGGCGGCGAGAACGCCACCTAGCCTGAGCCACTGGACATCCGGGAGCCCTCCAAGAAGCACCTCTCAGGGGCGGAGGCGTACAGAATATCCAGAGTCTAGCGCTTGGCAGCGCACACTCACCCACCCCTCTTTTATTCAGAACCACGCGATTTTTCCACATTCTCAGAGGGAGGGGTCGCGCCGGAGGAGGGAATTGGAGTACAGGGTGGGCGCATGTTCCACCCCAAGGGACCCCGCTTCGTGGAGCTCGTCCAGCAGGGCCTCAGCTCGGTGGAGCGGGGCTACGACTTGCTCGCGCCGAAGTTCGACTACACGCCCTTCCGCACGCCGGACGACGTGCTGAAGGCGAGCCTCGAGCAGGCGGGGCCGCCGGGGAGCGTGGCGAGCGCGCTGGACGTGTGCTGCGGCACGGGGGCGGCGATGCGCCACCTGCGGCCGCTGTGCCGCGAGCGGGTGGTGGGGGTGGACCTGAGCCAGGGCATGCTGGACGAGGCGCGCCGGAGGCTGGCGGACGCACCGGGCCCGGCGGCGCTCGAGTGGGTGCAAGGCGACGCGCTGGCGCTGCCCTGGCGCGAGGAGTTCGAGCTGGTGACGAGCTTCGGCGCCTTCGGCCACATCCCCGAGGAGGACGAGCCGCGGCTGGTGGAGGCCATCCACCGGGTGCTCAAGCCCGGAGGCCGCTTCCTCTTCGTGACGGGGGAGGAGCCCTCGCGGCTGCGGCCGGGCTATTGGATGGCGAAGGCCTTCAACGCGGCCATGCGGGTGCGCAACGCGGTGTGGAAGCCGCCCTTCGTCATGTACTACCTGACGTTCCTGCTGCCGCGCGCGCGGGCCCTGCTGGAGGCGGGGGGCTTCGACGTGGAGGTGCGGCGGGACGTCCTGCCCGAGCCCTACGCGCGCTACCGGCTGGGCGTGGTGATCGCCACCCGGCGGTGAGGGGAGCCCGGCAGTGCAGCCCTACCTCGAACGTCATAACATGGAGGGAGCCCCTCGCTGGAGCTCCACCACCCCCATGCCCCCACCGCACCCCATCGAGGGCAGGAGCCCCCGCCGCGTCTCGCGCGAAGAGGAGCGGCGGCAGTGGAGGATGGCGGGGGTGTTCTCCGCGACCATCCTCGCGCTCTACGTGATGGACCTGTTCATCCTGAAGCGTCCGAGCCTCGTGACGCTGCTGCTTCGGATGGGCTGGGGCTTGGAGATGCTGCTCTACACCTGGCTGTGGGTGAGGGCGGACGGGCGAGGGCTGCGCTGGCTCATGGATGCTCACTGCGTCCTCACCGGTGCCTTCCTGCTGGGCCTCGTCCACTTCACGGGAGGCAGCGGCAGCCCGTACATGACGCTGGTGCCCTCGGTGCCGCTGTTGTCGGCGCTCGTCCAGCCGCAGGAGCCGAAGCTGGCCATCCTCAGTGGGGTGACGAGCGCGCTGGGGGCGCTGGGCATCGTGCTGGTGACGGATGGCCAGGTGCTCAACGCGCTGACGTGGGTGGGCACGGTGGGGGCGGCGACGTTCTTCGGGGTGTACGGCTCGTCGCAGTTCCGCAAGGCGCAGGCGGCCGAGCACGAGGCGCGGGTGGAGCGCGAGCGCCGCGAGTCGATGGAGAAGCTGGCCAAGGCCGAGCACACCCGGGCGCAGTCGGAGAAGCTGGCGACGGTGGGGCGGCTGGCGGCCAGCGTGATGCACGAAATCAACAACCCGCTGGCCTTCGTGTGCTCCAACCTGGAGTTCCTGCGCACGGAGGTGCTGGCGCAGCAGCTGCCCGAGGAGGCGAGGCGGGAATTCCAGGAGGTGTTCGACGAGACGCGCTCGGGGGTGGAGCGCATCCGGCAGATCGTCACGGACCTGAGGGGCTTCTCGCGGATGGACGTGGAGGAGCCGAGCGAGTGCGCGCTGGCGGACGTGGTGACGGACGCGGCGAGGCTGGCGGCGGTGCGGCTCAAGCACGTGGCGAGGCTGAAGGTGGAGATGCCCGAGGGGCTGCCCGAGGTGTTCGCGACGAGGCGCAGGCTGGCGCAAGTCATCCTCAACCTGCTGGTGAACGCGGGGGACGCGCTGGAGGAGGCGAAGGTGCAGGGCGGGGAGGTGAAGGTGACGGGGAGGGCGGAGGAGGGGAGGGTGACGCTGCTGGTGGAGGACAACGGGCCGGGCTTCGCGCCCGAGGTGCTGCCGCGGCTGTTCGAGTCCTTCTTCACGACGAAGGGGCCGGAGAAGGGGACGGGGTTGGGGCTGACGCTCTCGCGGGAGATGGTGGAGCGCTTCGGCGGGACGCTGCGCGCGGAGAACCGGCCCGAGGGCGGCGCGCGGCTCCGGCTGGAGCTGCCGGTGCACAAGGGGTGAGGGCCTCCAGGTCCGGGTTGCCCCCGTTCACCCAACCCAGGTTCCCATGCCCAGAACCCGATTCCGAGGGGATTCCCGCTCCATGGGGAACAAGCCGCGTGCTAAGCGGTTGGCTTCGCACACCGAGGAGGCAACCCCTTCGCATGAAGAACGCGCTCATCATCGCCGCCGTCCTCGCCCTCGGCCTTCCGGCCTTCGCCCAGCAGCAGCAGCACGAGGCGAAGCCGCGGGGGGCGGGGCGTGAGGCGCTGACCATCCCGTACGAGAAGTACAAGCTGCCCAACGGCCTGGAGGTCATCCTGGCCCAGGACAAGAAGCTGCCCGTGGTGGCGGTGAATGTCTGGTACCACGTGGGCGCCTACAACGAGCAGCCGGGCCGCACCGGCTTCGCGCACCTCTTCGAGCACATGATGTTCCAGGGCTCCAAGCACGTGCCGGACGACGTGCACATCGCGATGCTCGAGCAGCTCGGGGCGAACGATCTCAACGGCACGACGAACTACGACCGGACGAACTACTTCGAGACGGTGCCCACCAACCACCTGGCCACGGCGCTGTGGCTGGAGAGTGACCGGATGGGCTTCCTGCTGGACGCGCTGGACGAGAAGAAGCTGCGCACCCAGCAGGAGGTGGTGAAGAACGAGCGGCGCCAGGGGGTGGAGACGCGGCCCTACGGCATCGCGCAGGAGAAGCTGTGGAAGGCGCTCTTCCCGGCGCCGCACCCGTACCACGGAAAAATCATCGGCTCGCTGGAGGACCTGGACGCGGCGACGGTGGAGGACGTGAAGGGCTTCTTCCGCAAGTGGTACGCGCCGTCCAACGCGACGCTGGCGGTGGTGGGGGACTTCGACGAGAAGGAGGCGCGCGCGCTCATCGAGAAGTACTTCGGCACGCTGCCCAGCGGCCCCAAGCCGGAGAAGCCCGAGGTGGCGCCGGTGAAGCGAACGGAGGAGCAGGTCATCCGGCACGAGGAGACGGTGGGCACGCTGCCGCTGGTGATGATGTCGTGGCTGACGCCGCCGTACCTCACCGAGGGGGATGCGACGGCGGACGTGCTGGCCAACGCGCTGGCCACCGGCAAGTCGAGCCGCCTGTACAAGCGGCTGGTGCTGGAGAAGGGGCTGGCGCAGAGCGTGAGCGCCTCGCAGCAGAGCCTCGGGGCGCAGTCCGTCTTCAGCATCGAGGCGGTGGCGCGGCCGGGGGTGTCCAGTGACGCGTTGGCCAAGGAGATCGACGCGGTGCTGGAGGAGGTGCGCCGCGGGGGCATGACGCAGCAGGAGCTGGACCGGGCGCGCACGCGCTTCGAGACGCAGATGCTGGCGGGGCTGCAGTCGGTGGGCGGCTTCGGCGGCAAGGCGGACGTGTTGCAGAGCTACAATCACTACCAGGGAGACCCGGGCTACCTGGGCGAGGACCTGGCGCGCTACGACGCGGTGACGGCGGACCGGGTGCGGGACTTCGCCCGCGAGTACCTCAAGCCCAACGCCCGCGTGGTGCTGCATGCCGTGCCCGTGCAGAAGGGTCCCATCTCCGCCGCGAAGGAGGTCCGCTGATGCGCCGCCTGTTCATCGCCCTGTCCGTGCTGGCGCTCGCCGCCGGCTGCAAGACGGCCCCCGAGCCCATGCCCGAGCCGCCTCCGGAGACGCCGGCCCCGCCGCCCGCGGAGGACCCGAACGCCTTCCGCCAGCAGCCGCCGAAGCCGGACGAGCCGCCGGAGCTGGTGCTGCCGAAGTTCGAGCAGGCGAAGCTGGACAACGGGATGACCGTGCTGGTGAGCACGCGCAAGGAGTTGCCCCTGGTGTACGTGGGGGTGGCGTTCGCGGCGGGAGGCTCGCAGGACCCGAAGGGCAAGTGGGGCCTGGCGGACGTCACGTACAAGATGCTGCTGGAGGGCGCGGGCGGGAAGGACACGACGGCGCTGGACCAGGCCTTCCAGGACCTGGGGGTGTCGCCGGCGGTGAGCGTGAGCGCGGATGGGGCGTTCATCGGGACGCGGGTGCTCAAGCGGCACGCGGACACGGCGCTGGGGCTGCTCTCGGACGTGGTGCGCAAGCCGAACCTGGCGCAGAAGGACTTCGAGCGGCGCAAGAAGCTGCAGCTGGCCGAGTTGGTGCGCGCCATGGGCAGCCCGGGCTTCCTGGCGCAGCAGGCGTACCTGGACGCGGTGTTCGGCCCGGAGCACCCGTACGGGCACCCGGTGAGCGGCCTGCCGGCGACGGTGGACACGCTGACGCTCAAGGACGTGAAGGCCTTCTACGAGAAGAGCGCGGGCCCGAAGGCGGCGGCGCTGGTGATGACGGGAGACGTCACGCTGGAGGAGGCGGTGGGGCTGGCGAAGAAGTACTTCGGTGACTGGAAGGGGAGCGCGATGCCTCCGCCGGTGCCGCCCACGCCGGCCGCGACGCCTCGGGAGCAGGTGGTGTACGTGCCCAAGCCGGGGTTGGATCAGACGATGATCGTCGTGGGGCGGCCGGGGATTGCCGTAGGGCACCCGGACGAGTACGCGCTGGACCTGGCGACGACGGTGTTCGGCGGCTTCTTCGGGAGCCGGCTGAACATGAACCTGCGGGAGGACAAGGGGTACAGCTACGGGGCGGGGGCGAGCGCGGACGCGCGGCTGGGAGTGGGGCCGCTGACGGCCTCGTCGGCGGTGCGCAAGGACGTGACGGGCATGGCGCTGCACGAGTTCTTCCGGGAGATGAAGGGGCTGAAGGAGCGCCCCATCACGGAGAAGGAGCTGGAGGCGGCGCGCGAGGGCCTCATCCGGGCGATTCCGGGCGAGTTCGAGACGGTGGAGGGGTTGGGCTCGAGCGCGGCGTCGCTGTTCTTCCTGCGCCGGCCGATGGACGAGTACGCGCGGACGGTGACGGGGCTGGAGAAGGCGACCGCGGCGGAGGTGCAGCGGGTGGCGGAGGCGTACCTGGGCCCGGCGGCGATGCAGGTGGTGCTGGTGGGAGACCCGGCGGTCATCCAGGAGCAGGTGGGCCCGCTGGAGCTGGGCAAGCTGGTGGCGAAGGATCCGGTGGCGCCCCCGGCGAAGCGGTAACGAAGCAGACCCTCACCCGAGCCCTCTCCCAGAAAAGGAGAGGGGACCCACTCAGTGCACACGGGGTCAGTCCCTCTCCCTCTGGGAGAGGGTCGGGGTGAGGGTATCGGTCCCCCGGGTTCCCCCTTCAGTCCTGGTTCTTGTCGCGCTCTTCCTGGCCGCGGAGGATGCGGACCTCCTCATCGGCCTCGTCGATGGGGCTGCGGATGTCGGGGACGTAGCCGCCGACCTCGGCATCGCTGTCGAGGGCGAACTTCTGCTCGCGGGTGCCGTGGATGGAGTCGGCGGCGTAGAGGGGGAGGGTGTCATCGGCCTCGAGTCCGCGCTCGACGCGATCGGGGGAGAAGGGGGGCTTCTCGTCTACGCGCTCCTTGGGGTGAACGGGGTCGTACTTCCGCCGCTTCTCATTGTCGGCCATGGTGAAGGCTCCTCGTGGAATGCGGACGCGCGGGGTTGCGCGACCCTCCGAGGTTCAATGTGGGGCGCACCGGAGGCGCTCCAAGCTTCCCGGGGAGGGACGTGCGCTCGCTCGACAGGCCGGTGCACGAGGAGGCCGGTGCGTGAGAGATTGGGCGCATGAGTGCCCCCGCTGCCTCGACGGCCCTCCCGGAAGCCCCGCCGTGCCCGCGCCACCCCGAGCAACCCGCGGTGGGCACCTGCACGCGCTGCGGAGGCTTCTACTGCGAGGCGGAGGCCCTCCGTCACGAGGAGCGCACCTACTGCGAGGCGTGCGGAGTGCTGCCCGAGGTGGGCCACCTGGAGGGGATGAAGCGGAAGCTATGGGGGAAGCGGGACGGGTGGGCGTGGCTGATGCTGGCGAGCGCGCCGCTGCACCTGGCCTTCACGGTGGCGATGGGGATGGATGGGCTGTGGCACTGGGCGGTGCTGGGGGCGGCGGACACGGCGGTGGTGGGGGCCTGGTTCCTCGGGGTGCGGCTGGCGAGGCCGGCGCTGCTCTTGCTGCCGCCGTTGTGGCTGGGAGGCTTCCTGCTGAAGGGGAGGGACCTCTGGGTGCTGGTGCCGCTGGTGCCGGCGATGGGGCTGGCGCTGTGGCTGTACGCGAGCACGCGGGTGCGGCTCTTCTTCCAGCTGGAGGTGGATGGCGAGCGCCTGGAGCGGCTGTGGGACGCGCGCGAGAACAACCCGCTGGCGCGTCTGGCGCTGGTGTGCGGACTGGCGGGGCTGGTGGTGCCGGTGGTGGCGCCGCTGGCGATGCTGCTGGGCCTGGTGGGCCTGCACCGGGTGAACCCGGGGGCGACGCCGCCCATTGGCAAGCGGATGCACGCGCTCGCGGGCGTGATGCTGGGAGGCGTCAGCGTGGTGGGCTGGACGGGCTTCCTGCTGATGGGGCGGTGGCCGGTGCCGCCGGGGTGAAGGACGGGCGACGCGCAGGGGACCCACGGGCAGCAAGGGGCCGCGCGGCTGTCTCTCGCCGCTCAGTGCACCGCCGTGCGTTCCGGCCAACCTAACCCCCTTCAGGGAAGTTGCCGAAGGGTAGCGGAGGTTACGCCATAGGGGAGGCGGAAGACTTCTCATGGCGTGGCAGCCCTGGAAGCTGACGGTCGAGCAGTTGGAGGAGCGACGCAAGGCAGCGGTCCGGCTGCTGCGTAGCGGTCGCCATTCGCAGGGCGAGGTAGCCCGGAGGCTGGGGGTGAGCCCCAGCACCGTGTGCGAATGGTCCAGGAAGTTGAAGCAAGAGGGCGTGGCGGGACTGAGAGCTCGACCACGCACCGGTCGCCCCTCCAAGCTGACGCAGCAACAATGGAAGGAGCTGAGAGGACTGCTGAAAGCAGGGGCCATCGCAGCGGGCTTCCCAACAGAGCGGTGGACGCTGAAGCGAGTCGCCCTCCTCATCCGAGGCCACTTTGGCGTCAGCTACAACCCCAACTATCTGGCCGAGCCACTGCATCGCCTGGGCTTCTCGCCGCAGCAGCCCCGCGCACAGGCGCTCGAGAGGAATGAGTCGCTGGTGGAAGCCTGGCTCAGACGCGACTGGCCACGAATCAAAAGGGGGCTCGTCGCAGAGGGGCGGCCATTGCCTGCGTGGACGAGACAGGTAGTACGTTTCGGGCCCGCTTTGGCACTACCTGGGCACCAGTAGGACACCCGCCCCGCTTGCGTCGCATGTCCAAACGGCGTGAGGTGTCCAGTGTCGTGGCTCTGCTGGCTCCTGGCGGCCGCAGGCCAGCGCGGCTGTACGCCCGGCACTTCGAAGGCAGCATCCACGGCAAGCAGCTCGCCGCTGCCCTGCGCCACTTCCGGCGCAAGGCGGGCCGTCCTCTCGTGGTGGTGTGGGACAGGCTCGGCACCCATCGCGCTCACGAGGTGAAGGCCCTGGTTGAAGCTCACCCGGACGACTTCTTCTTGGAAGAGTTGCCGCCCTACTCGCCGGAACTCAATCCCGAGGAAGGCTGCAACAGCCAGGTGAAGGCCGACATGCGCAATGCACTCCCCAACTCAGTCGAAGAGCTTCACCGTCAGGTGCGCTCGGCCTTCATCCGCCTTGCCCGTCGCCACTCAGCCCTGCGCGGCTTCTTCCACCGCGCAGGGCTGTCCCTTCGCGGACTTACCTGAAGGGGGTTAGAGCCGCTGGATGCGGGGAGCGCGGAAGCGCACGCGCGAGCCCTCGTGGTGGGCCTGCAGGCCGATGCGCCCGGAGCGGGGCTTGTGCGAGGGCGCGGAGAAGGCGCACACCTCCACGCCATTGAGCACGACGCGCAGCTCCAGCCCCCGGGCGAGGATGTCGAAGGAGTTCCACTCGCCCAGGGGCCGCGAGGCCAGCTGGAGCGCGGGGGCGAGCGTGTAGAGCGAGCCGGTGAGGTGCAGGGAGCTACCCTGGGTGCCGTGCTCGGGGTCCACGCCGCGGTCGTCGATCTGCACTTCGAAGCCGGCCTTCCAGTCGGGCTGCTTGCGAGCGAGCTCGGCGGTGGGGAAGCGGAAGAAGACGCCGGAGTTGTCCTCGATGGAGTGGGCGAGCCAGTCCACCTGGAGGCGGAAGTCGGAGAACTCGGAGGGGGTGAACCAGAGGAGGCCGGAGCCGCCTTCGGACTCGACGAGGCCGGGGCCCACGGAGACGAAGCGGCCCTCGCCCGCCAGGGCCCAGGCGCCGGGAGTGTCGAAGGAGAGGGTGTCGAAGGAGTCCATGGTCCTCACGGGTCAGGGGACAGGGCCACGCGCCCGGTGACGCGCATCCAGGCGAGCACGAGGGTGCCGTAGAAGAGGGCCGAGCTGACGGCCTGGCCGAGCACGAAGAAGCCCATCCACAGCCAGGGGGAGTCGCCCAGCCGCGGGAGGAGCGTCAGGTAGAGCTGGCCGAGCAGCATCACCCCGACGTGCAGGAGGGTCATGACGGCGAAGACGGCCAGCAGGGCCAGGCGGTGTCCCTGGGTGAGCTGGTAGGAGTGATTGAGGGCTTGCACGGGACCGAGTCCCTCGAGCGCGACGAGCGCGGGGGCGAGGGACATGCAGAGGGCGAGGTAGATGCCCGGGAGGATGAGCAACAACGTGCCGGCGCCCACGACGAGGGCGAAGAGGAGGCTCATCAAGAGGAGGGGCACGAAGCGCAGCATCCCCACGTGGAGAGACGCGAGCAGGGAGCGGCCGGGCTGCTGGAGGAGCCCGTCGGCGGTCCAGGAGAGGAAGGCCGCCACGGAGATGCACGAGAGGCAGCCGGAGAGCAGGCTCACCAGGAACCTGTTCGAGTCCGGGTGCCGGATGAAGGAGCCCAGGTAGAGCGCGAGGAGGTTGAAACCCAGGAGGAGGCCCACGCCGGAGAGGTTGCGGCCGAGCAGGGAGAAGGAGTCGCGGAGCAGGACGCTGGCGGTGAGGCTACCTGCGGGAGCCACCCGTTGGGAGCAGGGCAGGCAGAGGGTGGACTGCGAGACGCTGCGGCAATCCTCACAGGCGAAGCACCCGCAGCGCTGGCAGGTGAAGACGGCGCCGATGTCCGGATGGATCGCGCACGCGACCGGAAGTGATTGCATGGAAAGCCCCCCGACGGCAGGTGCCGTACCCTGAAGCAAAGGCGGCCGGAGGTGACGGCAAACGGCGGGAGGGCGGAGTGAACGACACTCCCCGCGTTGGCTTCATGGCAGAGCCGGAGGGCTTTCGTTCACCTGGACGACGGAAGCGCGCGGAACTCCACGGCGTACTGGAGGAGCCGGCGGATGGCCTGTTCCGCGTCTCCCTGGCAGGCCTGGAGGAATGGCAGCGTCCAATCCTGTCCCGGCGGGACGCCCTTCTGCTCCTGGAGCCAGCGCTCGAAGCGGGGGTACTCCTCGTCGCGGGCGCCCGCGAGGGCCAGACACAACCGGTAGCCCTCGATGAAGCCAGCCATCCGCTTCACTTCGATGGGACCGATGAACATGAAGAGCCGCCCTTGCGTCTCCCCAATCACCTGGCGGACCTCCAGCAGCATGTCCAACGTGGGCTGGGGAGGGCGCACGGGCACCAGGGAGGGCGTGCGGGCCGAGGGGTGCTCGCCTCCGCCATTCCATTCGATGGCGGCCAGGGCCTCGAGAGGAAGGGTGTGAAACTCAGCGACGAAGTCCAGGTACTTGAGCAGGGCGCGCTTCTGGTCTCCGTGGAACTCCTCCAGGTAGGCCTTTTCCCAGCCCTGACCCGGCCAGGCTTTCTTGATGCGGAACAGCCACTCGCCGAACAACACATCCGCGCCCTCGTCGACATCGAAAGCGCGAAGACACTCTCCATACCCGCCGATGAAGCACGCCATGCGGTCCACATCAGGCATGCCGATGAAGAGGTACGGCCCCGAGGTGCGACTGCACATGTCCTCGCGGATGCGCAGCAACACGTCGTGAAGGGGAACGACAGGCTTTGCAGGCTGAAGGCTCATGGTGTCTCCGGCAGGGCTTCGATGACCTTCTGGATGAGCTCCGAGCGCGCGCCCAGCCGGCTCAGGTACTCCGCCCAGGGCATGCCCGCCACTCCCGTGTAGGCGTCGTAGGCGCGACCGTTCATCCGCACCAGGACATGGTAGCCGTTCGTCGACACATTCAAGTCCCGGCCGTCCGGCATCTTGAATAAAATATATCTAAACATTGCTCGATCCTGGGTGGTCAACTCCACGAGCTCCGGTCTGCCTCCCAGTTGGGTGAATGCCGCGTGGATGGACCGTGCCACCCCCTGACAGGACCCCGCCACCTGCTTACTCGCATCGAAGGCCGTCCTGAGCGCGAACAGCCAGGCGGGTGCGTCTTTACCGGTGGTCACCACCCAGTAATCGATCGCCCCTGCCACGTCTCCTCGCCCGAGGAGGCTGAGGGTATGCGCCCTGAGCGAGTCCGCGCCCATGACCTGCGCGGCCACCATCTCGCGGACAGGTATCGCGCCGTGCGCGGCGCCAGTGAATGCCATCAACCACGACACCACCAGCCAGACGCGCAAGAGAGACATGAAGGTCGATTCTCAGCCCCCGTGTCCCGGCCGTCCAGGCACACACGGCGTGCGCATTTCCCGCCCCTTCACAACGACCAGCCGAGCGACAGCTGGGCGCGGGGCGCCACGGTCACGGTCCACGGGCTGGAGCCGGGGAGCGCGGGCCGGTAGAGCGCACCGAGGCCCAGCGCGGCCTGCACGGTGAAGCCCTCGTCGAGCCGCAAGCTGTAGCCCGCGAGCACCGCCCCGCCCACGTCCCACACCCTCTGCTGCGCGCCGGTGTCCACCCACGCCTGCGCCACCTCGAGCCGCGGGCCCACCCACAGCCCCTCCAGCACTAGGCCCTTCAGGTAGAAGCGCGCACCCGGCTCGATGCCCAGGCGCAGGTACGCGGGGTCCGCATCCTCGAAGACGCGAATCCACTTCCCCAGATTGAAGCCCACGCGCAGCCCCAGCGTCGCGGAGAGCCCGTCGTCCCACTCCCACTCGCCCTCCAGCGCGAACCCGCCCGGCGCCAGCGGCAGCGCCAGGCCCACGTACCTCCGCCCCTCCCCGTTACCGCCCGGCCGCGGGCCCTCGCTGGCCCCCGCTCCCGCCGGAGAGGCCATCATCACCAGGGCCGTCAGCACTCCCATCACGCCATCCATGGCCGCACTCCTTCTGCAACCCCCGTGCACGGCCAGGAGTCCACGCCACCCCGGGCCATGCGGGCCCTGTCCCTCCCGCGCCCACGTCACGCCGCGTACGCACCTGCCCGCCCTACTGGCACGCGCCGTACGCACACGCCCCGCGCGCACCGCCTCACCGCGCGTGGCCTGGCTCGCGTGCCTCCGTTAGGGTTCGGCCATGTCCGCGAACACCGCCGAGTCCCCCTTCGTCACCGCCACCACCTGGAACGCGCTCGGGGAGGGGCGCTACCAGGGCCTCATCCGCCCCGAGTGGTTCCAGGGCCGCGGCGCCTATGGCGGGATGCTCGGCGGGGCGCTGCTGCGCTCGATGATGCGCGAGCTGAACGAGCCGGCCCGCGCGCCGCGCTCGCTCACCGTGCACTTCTGCGCGCCGGTGGGCGAGGGCGAGGCCTCGCTCGTGGTGCGCACCGAGCGCGCCGGGCGGCAGGTGACGCATCTGTCGGCGCGGATGGAGCAGGGCGGGCAGGTGACGTGCCTGGCGAGCGCCACCTTCGCCACCTCGCGCGAGACGCCGCTCGTCTACACGGACGCGCGCCCGCCGAAGGTGCCGCCTCCGGACGACGTGCCCCCGGTGCCCTCCGGGATGCTGCCCACCTTCGGCGCGCAGTTCGACTACCGCTGGTGCGTGGGCGCCGTGCCCTACTCGGGAGCGGCCGAGGCGCGCGTGGGCGGATGGATTCGCCCGCGCGTCTCCACGCCGCTGGATGCGCCGCTGGTGGTGGGGCTGCTGGATGCCTTCCCGCCGGCGGCCTTCGCCCGGGTGGACGGCTTCTGCAACGGCGCCACCATGGACTACACGGCGCACTTCTACGCGCCGCTGCCGCTCGAGGCCGCGCCGGACGCCTACTACCTGCGCACCGGCCACTCCCGTCACGGCGCGCACGGCTACGCGGATGACCTGGCGGAGCTGTGGAGCCGGGACGGACAGCTGCTCGCCCAGCTGCGCCAGATGGCGGCGGTGTTCCCCGCGAGCCGGTGAACCCGCGCCCGCGCCGGCTCAGACGGAGCGCCCGCTCCTTCCGGCCTTCCCTTCTCCCGTGCTCGAGGACGCGGACTTCCGGGGGGAGTGCTGGGCGCGAGCGGCGACGATGCGGGGCAGGTTGTCCTCGATCCAATCGGTGAGGACCTCGATGTGCCCGGCGATCTCCTCGCCCAGGGGGGTGAGGCTGTAGTCCACGCGAGGAGGAATCACGGGGAAGACCTCGCGGACGACAAAGCCGTCCTCCTCCAGGGCGTGCAGCGTCTGGGCGAGCATCTTCTCGCTCACGCCCCCCACCTTCCGCCGCAGCTCGCTGAAGCGGTGCGTGCCCTCGAGCAGGGCGACGAGCACCAGCACGCCCCAGCGGCTCGTGACGTGCTCCAGGACGCCCCGGGACGGGCACGCGGGAGCGTAGAGGTCCCCCCGCTGCTCGGCCTGCTTCGCCATCGTCTTGCGCAGGTGCTTGGGCTGCTTGGTCGCTGTCATGTCAGTAGCTTACCTTGAGGTAGGTACTTACGAAAAGTAAGTATGGCCGTTAGGGTGAGTCCTGCGTCTCGACGAAGTCTTCACGCCAGGAGAGGTACACCCATGATTCTCGTCACCGGAGCCACCGGAAAGCTCGGCCGTCTCGTCATCGAGCAGTTGCTCGAGAAGGTCCCCGCCCGCCAGGTCATCGCGGCCGTCCGCACTCCCCAGAAGGCCGCCGGGCTCGCCGCGCGAGGCGTCCAGGTCCGCGAGGCGGACTACAGCCGGCCGGAGACGCTCGGGCCCGCGTTCGCCGGAGTGGAGAAGGTGCTGCTCATCTCCTCCAATGAGGTGGGGCAGCGGGCGGCGCAGCACCAGGCGGTGGTGGAGGCGGCCCGGAAGGCCGGAGTGCGGCTGCTGGCCTACACGAGCATCCTGCACGCGGATCGCTCGCGGCTGGCGCTGGCGGCGGAGCACAAGGCCACCGAGGAGATGATCCGCGCCTCGGGCGTGCCGTACGTGTTCCTGCGCAACGGCTGGTACACGGAGAACTACACCGAGAACCTGGGGCCGGCGCTGGCGCACGGCGCGCTGGTGGGCAGCGCGGGCGAGGGCCGGAT
Source organism: Archangium gephyra (assembly GCF_042230915.1). Classification (GTDB taxonomy): domain Bacteria; phylum Myxococcota; class Myxococcia; order Myxococcales; family Myxococcaceae; genus Archangium; species Archangium gephyra_B. The sequence continues at coordinate 25,836 of NZ_CP102578.1, forward strand.
CGCCGCGGCCACCCGGGCCGACTACGCGGCGGCGGCGGTGGCGGTGCTCACCGGCGCGGGGCATGAGAACAAGGTGTACGAGCTGGCGGGGGACACCGCGTTCACGATGGCGGAGCTGGCCGCCGAGGTGTCGCGCAAGGCGGGAAAGACGATTGCCTACACGGACCTGCCGCCCGAGCAGTACCAGGGGGTGCTCGTGGGAGCCGGTGGTCTGCCGGGGCCGTATGCCGGGGTGCTGGCGGACTCGGACGTCGGCGCTTCTCGCGGCGAGCTGAACGACACCTCCGGAGACCTGCGCCGCCTCATCGGCCGTCCCACGACGCCGCTGGCGGACGCGGTCGCCGTGGCGCTCAAGCGCTGACGCATACTCCCTCTCCCCCCGGGAGAGGGTCGGGGTGAGGGTGCCCGAGCCCGTTCTGCAACCCGTGGCCCACATTGTGGACAGGGGGTTGAACCCGGGTTCACCCGACACCCTCACCCTGTCCCTCTCCCGAAGGGAGAGGGGATATGGCCGCGGGTAATGGCCGCGGGTGTCAGCGAGAGGGCTCAGCCGTTGATCTGCGCCCGGTACGTCTGCATCCACTGGGCGATCTGCCGGGCGTAGAGCGAGCTGTCATTGCCATCGGAGGGAGGGGCGTACTTGTTGATCATCCCCTGCCAGTCCTTCGTATCGATGAACTTGCGGTACCCCACGTCCATCAGCCGGAAGTAGGCCTCGATGCCCTTCTCGACGCTGGGGAACTTGGTGAAGCCACCGTTGGGGACACCGCCGAACTGACGCTCCCACTCGGCGAAGCGGAGGTTGCCCGGGTTGTTGTTCTTCGGGGCGACGCCGGTGGTGTTCCACTGCGCCTCCTTCTGGAACATGGCGAGCGCCAGCTCGGGGGGCACGTTGTACTTCTTGGACATGGCGAGGATGTGCTCGCCCTGGCCGCGCAGGCCGCTGTTCTTCAGCATGTCATTGAGGCGCGCGGCCTTAGCGGCGTCCGAGCCACCGGGGGCGGGCGTGGTGGGAGCGGGGCCGGTGACGGGGCCGGGCGAGGAGGGCTTGCCGCCGAGCGCGTCGGCGAGGGCCTGGCGGGACTGGGGCCCGTAGACACCATCCACCTCGAGGCCGCGAGCGGACTGGAAGGCCTTGAGGGCGGCCTCGGTCTTGGGGCCGAAGATGCCGGGGCCGGTGGAGACCTGCTCGGCCGTCATGTGGCCCAGCTTCACCAGGGCATCCTGGAGCTGCTTCACCTCGGGGCCCTCGGAGCCGCGGCGCAGGGTGGACTGGGGGACGGCGGGGCGGCTGAGCTTGTCGAGCTCGGCCGTCATGGCGGCGCGCGTCTTGGGCCCGAAGAGGCCCGAGTTGGGGCTGATGCCGTGATCCGTCTGGAACTTCGCGACGGCGGCCTCCGTCTTGGGCCCGAAGGAGCCGGGGCCGGTGGCCACCTGCTCCCGCGTCATGTAGCCCAGCTTCACCAGGGCGTTCTGGAGCTTCTGGACCTCGGGGCCCTGGGCGCCGCGCTTGAGGTCCACCTGGGGAACGCTGGTGGAGCCGCCGGGAGCGGGAGCCGGGGCCGGCGCGGGAGCCGGGGAGGGCGCGGGCGAGCCGGTGGCCTTGCCCGAGTCATTGACCCAGTACTCGACGGGGCGGCTGCCGAAGGAGTCCTTCACGTGGCCGTTGTTGAAGTTCCTGGAGCCGGCCTGGGCGATGGCGGGGCCCTGGCTGGTGACCTCACCGGGGCGGACCATGGCGACGTGGCCGATGCCGCCGGGGTTCTTCCAGACGGCGGTGGCGGGGTGACCCTGGTTGGCGAGGCGCTGGGCCTCCTCGGGGCCCACCTTGCGCCAGCCGTGGCGCTCGCCGTGCTGGTGGAGCCAGTCCACGGTGGCATTGGCGTTGAGCTCGCGGCCCTTGCCCACGCCGGTGGAGTTGCCGTTGCCGTCGACCCAGTGGGGGATTTCGGCGCCCATGGCGCGCGTGGCGTCCCACACGAAGATGTTGCAGTAGGTGTTGCCGCCACGCGGCGTGTAACGGGGGTTGTTACCGACAGCGAACTGGTTGAGGGCCTCGTTGTAGGTGGAGGCGTTGCGGTTGGAGGGGTTGCCGCGGACGGGGGCGTCCACGGGGATCCACGCCTGGGTGTTGGTGGTGCCGGGGGCGGGCTTGGAGCCGTCGAAACGCGGGGCCTGGGCCACGAAGGCATCGGCGTTGCGGGTGGTGGCGAGCGTGTTGCGCGGCGAGGCCGGCTCGGAGGAGGCGGCGGGGCGGGAGTCGGCCCGAGGCGCCTCGGTGCGCGAGGTGGCCGGAGTGGAGGTGGCGCGCTGGATGGCGGTCATGGGGAGGAGCTCGGGAGAGGAGGGAAGAGGTCCACGGGGATTGTCGCGGAAGGTGGGCCCCGAGTTGCGTGAGGGGGGTGCTCGGAGGGGAGGAGGGGGTTCGCTGGGGGCCACTTCCGCTCCACGCGGGGCTCGGGTAGTTTGCGCCGCCCTGCGTTCGGCAGTTCCGCAGTACGCAGCAAACCGAGGACATCAACGATGGCACGCATTTCCCAGGACCAGGCGCAGGAGCGCCACGCGTTCCTGCTCGACCTCTTCCGCAACCAGCCGGACATCAGCCGCAACGAGGCGATGGACGCGTACAAGGACAAGTTCGGGGCCTCGCTGAACGCGAAGACGTTCAACGAGCTGCGCGAGCAGGCGCTGCGGGATGCGGAGAACGAGGAGAAGGCCGAGGAGAGCGTGAGCGAGGCCGAGGAGACGCCGGTGGACGAGATGAAGCAGCGGGTGGTGGCGGCGGCGCCGTCGCTGACGACCGAGGCGAGCACGCCGGCGGCGGCGAAGAAGCCGAAGGCGAAGGGCGTGGGCGCGAGGAACGTGTTCGTGGACGCGACGCAGGAGCAGCTGCAGTTCCTGGAGAAGGTGCTGATCCAGCTGCAGGACTCGGGCGCCAACAACGTGCGCATCGACCACGCCACGGACCGCTGGATGGTCCTGACGGTGGACTCGAAGTAGCATCTCCTCCCTCTCCCCTCGGAAGAGTGTCGGGGTGAGGGTGCCCGCCCCCGTGTTCCACCCCGTGAGGGGGAGAGGACCGGGGGCGGAGTGTGTAGGTCCAGGACCGCGCATGAGCCGGCTCAACCGGGCCCACCTTGCCACGGCCCTTGTCTGTCTTTGCTGACTGAGTGGCTGAGTGTGTCTGAGCCCCAGCGGTCCCGTTTTCCTCCCCGAGTGTCAGAGCGAAGCGGTATGGAGTCGCCCGCGGGGGGGACACCGAATCACCCACACACCGAGGCCGTTCACTCCGGGTCATCGACGATGGCCCGGGAGGGCCTCGCTCTACGCGAAGGAGCAACGACAGATGAAGGGAATGAAAGTAGCGACGGGACTGGCCTTCTTCCTGGGAGTGGCGGCGCAGGCCCAGGCGGCGGAGCCGTATGCCAAGGCAGTGCTGCAGAAGAATGTGCTGACGGGAAGCGGGACCAACGTCAGCATGAACGAACTGAAGGTGCTGGGGGCGCCGGACAACCAGTACCTGTCCATGGGCGGTCCCGGCGCCTACATCCTGCTGGACATGGGGAATACGCCCATCGTGGATGGGATCGGCCCCGACCTGGAGATCCGGGAGTACGGCGCCGAGTCGGGAGGAGTCGACGAGCAGTACCGCGTGTCCATCGCCACGGCCGACGACCCGACCCGCTTCGTGGAGGTCGGTATCGGCACGGCGTACAGCCTGATGGACATCGCCGCGACCGGGGTGCACGAGGCGCAGTATGTCTACATCGAGGATCTGTCCACGGCGACCAACAGCTCCAATACGCCTGGCTCGGATATCGATTCGGTGACCTCGTTGCACGCGTCGACGAGCGGCACCCTGCCTTCGGTCACCGGGTTGTCGTACACGCACACGAACAATGGCGTGCGGCTCTCGTGGACGCCCATCACCAGCTCGGGGGTGACGGGCTACAACATCCGCCGGAGCTCGGACGGAAAGCGCTTCGACACCAACCCGAAGTGGAGCGTGACGAAGCTCGAGAATGCCTTCCTGGACCTCGACACCAGCAAGACCAGCGTGGCCAACGTCTGGTACGCCGTGAGCGCGACGTACGCGGGAGGTGAGAGCGCCCTGCAGGTCATCGGCGTTCCGGCGTCCACGCCGCTGGTCCTCCTCCCCGAGACCCAGACCGTCCACCTGGGAGACAGCATCGTCGCGGCCTGGATCGATACCTCGGGGGACTACAGGAACCCCTCCGGCCCCAAGCTCACGCTGAACTTCACCCTGCCCGATGAGCCCCGCGGGCCCACCGTGAAGCTGAACCTCCAGGTGTTCGACGTGGACTACTCCCGCAACTACATCGTCATCAATGGGCATATCGCGCGCTCGCTGCCCCAGGTGGACAACGCCTGGCTGAACACGTCGCTCATCATCGAGAGCGGCGAGTTCCGGCAGGGGGCCAACACCCTCGAGGTCTACGCCCGCGACAGCGGCGGGGGCGAGGCCTCGAACAGCCTGGACGACTTCATGATCAAGGGAATCAACCTGACCTGGATGCCGTAGCCCGAGGGCAGCAGCGCGCGCCTGGGAGCGGAGGGCGCGCCTCCTGAGGGGCACCTTCCGGCCGCGCGGCGTGCCAACTGGTCCGACAATCGGACCAGTTGCCCCCGAACGCGCCCGGAACCTCCCTCCTGGTGGATCGGCCGTTGTCCCTCATCGGCCGATGTGGCTTCTTGCCGCGCATGAAATCCTTTGGCTTCTTGCCGCTCGTCGTGTCGGTGGCCTTTGTGGCGGGTTGTGCGGCCAGCTCCAGCGCACGGTCCGGTGGAGACGGTCCCAGCACCGTCACCGAGCACCTGGAGGTCACGCCGGGACTGCGCACCCAGGACGTCTCGAAGGCACTGGAGCCGGTGAGGGCCCGGTTGAGGGACTGCATCCGCCTCACGGTCCTCGGCAACGGCCCCGGCGTCCGCGAGCTTCGGGACGGCCAGGACGACCGGGTGTTGATTCCCTTCAGGATCCTGTCTGAAGGAAAGGTCAGTGCCGAGTCCACCCGGATCCGCTCGGTGTACCTCGACGAGCACTGCGTGGAGGACCTGCTCGAGTCGCTCGAGTTCGAGCCGCTCCTCGTGCGGGACGTCTCGGTGACCTGGACCACGACCTTCTCCACGACCGCCACCGAGCGCGGAGCCCGGCGCACGGAGCTCGCACGCAGCTACGCACGGATGTGCGAGGCGCTGAGCGAGGGCCTGCCACCGGGCGGAGCTCCTCCTCTGGAGGGCTACGAGGAGCGCTCGAGGCAGCGGCTGCGCGCGCTGATTCCGAGCCTCGATCCCATGGTTCAGCGCGCCGCTGAAGCGGTGGCGAGTGTCAACCTGGCGGACCGCTGGACGCTCTTCCGTGCGAGCGCGGAGGAGTACGGGCTCGAGGCCCGGTGCCCCGCGTTGGAAGCGCTCGTCGGGCCGTAGCCGGGCGAGGGGGGCTCAGAAGTCGGAGCCCTCGAGGCGCACGGCGGGGTTGGGGCTCACGGCGGGGACGAGCTTGGAGGGAGCCTCGGTGGCGTCGAAGGCGCGGGGGCGCAGCAGGCGCAGGGTGAGCACGAGGGCGAGGAAGAGCACGGCGCAGCTGGCGGTGACGAAGCGCACGCCGATGCGGTCCGCGAGGGCACCCTGGGCCCACACGCCCACGGCGTACCCGACGCCGAGCATCATGCTGTAGAGGCTGTGGATGCGGGCCTGGAGCTCGCGGGGGACGCGCAGCTGGCAGAGGGTGTTGAGGCCGGTGAGGGTGGCCATGTAGAGCCAACCCAGGCCCACCATGGCGAGCGCGGCGAGGTGGAGGGTGGGGGCCATCCAGTACAGGGCGGCCACGGGGCCGATGAAGAGCAGACAGCCCTCGAGCACGCGCTGGCGGCCGACGCGGGCCACCAAGGGCCCGAGCACCACGGCGGCGATGACGGCGCCGATGCCCTGGGCGGTGACGAGCAGGGAGGTGGCGGCGGCGCCCTGGTGGAAGACGCGGATGGCGTAGACGGGCACCAGGCCGATGAAGGGGGCCACGAGGGTGCACATCGTCAGGGTGCCCATCATGGCGAGGAAGATGCCGGGGTCCTCGCGGGCCACGCGGGCGCCGCGGACGATGCCGGGCCAGAGCTCATCGCGCGACAGGGTGCTGGCCTTGGCCGTGGGGCGCACACGCGAGAGGGCCACGAGCACGGCGATGAAGGACAGGGTGTTGACGAGCAGGGCCCAGGCGATGCCATGGGTGGAGAGCACCACGGCGGCAAGCGCCGGGCCGGTGATGCGGCCGAGGTTGAACTGAGCCGAGTTGAGGCTGACGGCGCTGTGCAGGTCCTCGGGAGGGACGAGCTCGGAGACGAGGGCGGTGAAGGCGGGGTTGGTGAGGGCGCTGACGCAGCCGTTGAGGAAGGAGACGACGGCGACGGCGGACACGGTGAGGTGGCCGGTGAAGGCGAGCACGGTGAGGATGCCGGCCAGCAGCGCGTGCAGCAGGGTGCCCACGGCGACATAGGTGCGCCGGTCGAACCGGTCCGCGAGCGCCCCGGCGACGGGAGAGAGCAGCAGGGCGGGGATATAGGTGATGGCGGCGATGCCCCCGGTGGCCTCGGCGCGGCCCGTCACGGTGGTGACGAAGACGCCCAGCGCGAGGATCTCCATCCACGTGCCGATGTTGGAGACGAGCGCGCCAGTCCAGACGTGCACGAAGTTCCGATGCCCGAAAGCACGGAGCGAGGAGAAGCGCGACAGGTGGAGGGCAGTCACGGCTCGACCCTTGTAACGCACCTGGGTGACGTGTGCTCGGTGGGCACCTGCGCACACGGCTCCGAGTGCATGCTCGCCAACTGGCTGGGCAGACACCCGGCAAGCCTCCAGTGATGGCGAAGTCATATGAACACAAACGAGAAACGGGACCCACCGGGGCTGGCGTGCGCTGGCCCTGGAGGGAGTGACGCGTCAGGCCGACGCGCCATGACACGCGCGAGGAAGCCGTTGCCCCGGAAGAAAAAGAGCGCCCGGGGGAAACCCCGGACGCTCGAACGAAGCAGCGCGACACTGAAGCGCAGCGACCCAGAACCGCAGTACCACCGCGCATCAACCCCTCTCCCCTCGGGAGAGGGACGGGGTGAGGGTGCCCGCACCGGTGCTCCTACCCGGCGGACCCCTCTCGTGGGCCCCTACTGAGCGCCCGTGGCGATGGGCCCCTTGCGAGGAGCGATGGAGCCATCCGTGCCGACGACGGCGCCGGTCTCGGGGAAGTCCTCGGCAGTCAGGCGACGCACGAGGGGAATGACCTCGCCGGCGGAGTCGGGAACGGGAATCCCCCGGCCCTCCTGCTTGGTGGGGAGGATGCGGCCGGAGCGGAAGCGGCCCTGGGAGTCGAGCTCCACGTCGACGACCATGCCGAGCCCCTGGGGGCCCTTGAGGTTGAAGGAGCCGTAGGTGGCGAAGTTGCCCATGGAGTAGACGATGAGGCGGTCCTTGTAGAACTCCATGGCGCGCACGACGTGGGGCCCATGGCCCAGCACGAGATCGGCGCCAGCGTCGATGACGGCGTGGGTGAAGAGACGCAAGTCACCGCGGTCCTCGCCGAAGAAGATCTCCCGGCCCTTGGGGATGTTGAGGGCCTTGCCACCCTCGGCGCCGCCGTGGAAGGAGACGAGGACGAGGTCGTGGTTCTGCCGGGCCTGGCGCACCAGGGCGGTGGCGGTGGCGGTGTTGTTGAGGTGGTTGCAGGAGGCCGAGGTGTGGAAGGCGACCATGCCGATGCGCAGGCCATTGCGCTCGACGGTGGCGATGGAGCCGGCGGGGCCGCTCCAGGGGATGCCGAGGGCGTCGAGGGTGGCCTCGGTCTCGCGGCGGCACAGCTCGCCGAAGTCACCGGAGTGGTTGTTGGCGGTGGAGGCGAGGTCCACACCGGCCTCGGCGAGGTACTTGCCGTAGCGGGTGGGGGAGCGGAAGGCGTAGCAGTTGCCACCGCGGCGGCACTTCTTGGTCTCGCCGTTGTCGCAGAGGGGGCCCTCGAGGTTGATGAAGGTGAGGTCCGCGTCGCGCAGGAGGGGAGAGACGGCGGAGAGGCTGGAGACGCCGTCATCCGGGGGGAGGAGGCCCTCGGGGAAGTCGGTGCCGAGCATCACGTCGCCGACGGCGCGGATGCGCACGCGGGCGTCCTTGGGAGGAGCGACGCGTGGGGCGGGCTTGGAGTCAGCCTGGGCGAGCTTCTGCTGGAGGGAGGACTGGCCGCGGGCCTGGGTGAGGGCGTCCTCGAGGTCCGGGTAGTTGGGGTCGAGCTTCTGGACGGAGGTCCACTCGGTGAGGGCGTCGGACCAGCGGTTGAGGAGGGAGTAGGCCCAGCCGAGCTCCCAGTGGCAGTCGAGGCGGGAGGGGGCGGCGCGGGTGCAGGCGGAGAAGGCGGCGATGGCGGCGGGGGCGTCCTTGGCCTTGAGGGCCTCGACACCGCGGGCGTAGTGCGAGTCCGCGGACGCCGCCCCCTCTCCCTCTGGGAGAGGGCTGGGGTGAGGGTCTTCGGCCTGGGCGGAAGGAGCCGGAGCGGCCGCCGGAGCCGGAGCGGCCGCCGGAGCCGGAGCGGCCGCCGGAGCCGGAGCGGAGGCGGGGGCGCTGCCAGCGGAGCCCTCATCGGAGAGCTGGGAGCGGGAGACGGACTCGGACTCGGCGGCGGGGCCGCGAGCGGTCGCGCAGCCGCCGAGGGCGGAGAGCGCGAGCACGGAGAGCACAAGAGAGCGGGAGCGCATGAGGGGGCGCATCTTAAAGGCGCCGGGGCCGCTTCCCGAGAAATGCGTGCAGGGGCGTCCAGCGCTCGACGGCCGGGCAGCCGGGCGGGCTCGGGGAAGGGGCGGCAAGCGTCCTATACTGGGCGCGGCATGTCCCAGCCCGCTCCCGCACTCGCTCCCCCGGCGGCCCCGTCCGCTTCCGCCGTCCGCTTCGACGGCCTGTGGCTGTTCTCCCCGCGGGTGGACGTGAGCCTGCTGCTGGTGCCGGCGCTGCTGACGCTCTTCTCGGTATGGCTGGCGGGCACCACGGGCGAGGGGGTGGACGGGTACTCGCGAGCGCTGGGGCGGTGGGCCTCGCAATACGTGCTCTTCAACGGCACGCACGTCATCCTCACCTTCCTGCTGGTGGGCGTGCGGCGCGAGCTGCTGCACACCACGCCCTCGCAGGCGAGGCTGCTGGTGGGGGGCTCGGCGGGGGTGTTCGCGCTGTGCTTCGCGCTGCTCTGGTACGCGGGCGAGCGGGCGCCACAGCTCAACCTGATGCTGTCGGCGGGCATCCACCTGCTGGCGGCGCACCACACGCTCTCGCAGGTGAAGGGCCTGTGGGCGCTGCACGGGTTGAGGGCGCGGGTGGCCGGAGTGCCCTCGCTGTCGGAGGCCGAGCGCCGGCTGCAGCGGGTGTTCGTGCCACTGGCGCTGGTGCTGATGATGGTGCGCACGCTGGCGGTGCCGGTGACGGGCAGGGCGGGGGACTTCCCGCTGGTGAACGTGGGGCAGGCGGAGGGAGGGGCGCTGCCGTACGGCACCACGTGGGTGCTGCTGGCGGTGTGGGGGGTGTTCGCGGGGCTGCTGGTGGCGGCGCTGCGAGGGCCCTCGGGGACGAGTGGCCCGAGACGGCTGTACGTGCTGGGGCACGCGGCGGTGGTGGCGGTGTACCTGGTGTGGCCGGCGTGGGGGGTGGTGCTGAGCGCGGGCATCCACGGGCTGGAGTACTTCTTCCTGACGGGGAGGATGCTGGAGCCGACGGCGAGAGAGGCGGAGTCGAAGCTGCGCGGAGGCGCGGTGTGGGCGGCGATGGTAGGGGTGATGCTGCCGCTCATCATCGTGGGCGTGGCGCAGAGTCCCTTCGTGCCGCTGGTGGACGCGGGCACGGGAGGGGCGGCGACGGAGTTCCTGCTGCGGCAGGAGCCCTTGTGGACGCTGGGGGTGACGGTGACGAATGCCATCGTGCTGGCGCACTACTTCGCGGACGCGTTCCTCTACCGTTTCCGGATCCAGAAGGTGCGCGAGGTGACGCTGGGAAGACTGGGCCTCGCGTAGCAATGTGCCAACATCCCCTCGCCCTCCGGGAGAGGGACGGGGTGAGGGTATCCGGACCCCAGAGGAGTCCCATGCGAATCGCCGCATTGCTCGCCGTGTCCGCGCTGCTGCCGGCCTGTGGCAATTTCAATCAAAGCTTCTGCACGCTGGAGGCACGGGCCTCGGTGCAGGTGAGGGTGGTGGACGCGCGAGGCACCCTCCAGCGGGACGCGCGCGTCACCTTCACGTTGGACGGAGGCCCCGAGCAGCGGGCGCTGTGCAATGGCAGCGAGCAGGCGCAGGGCAACTGCGATTCTTGGGTGACGGGCTACGAGCAGGCGGGCGCGTACGTCATCACGGCCACGAGCGCCGATGGCCAGCGCACCGCGAGGCAGTCGGTCTCGGTGGGCGAGGACGAGTGCCACGTGCAGGGCCAGAGCGTGACGCTCACGCTGCCGGACTGAGCAGGCCGGCGGAGGGCCGGGCGCGGTCTTCACGAAGTTGTCCAACAGTTGGACAACTTTCAGGGCGTGCAGTCCCCCGCGGGCGACAGGCGATAACCCGGCGAGCACCTGCCCGACTCGACGCACCAGCCATCGCCGCCATCATGCCGGCCGGTCCCGCATGCGGACGGATCGAAGCACCGCCCATTCGCATCCCCGGTGCTGAGCAGCCGCCCATTCAGCTCCAGGCCCTCGAGGTTCACGGCCAGCTCCGCGGGCGAGGGGCTCGAGCGGTAGAGGCGGATGACGCGGTCCGGAAAGCCAATCCGCAGCGGCTCCAGACACACGGCGGACGCCTGGGGCTCGGAGACCTCCTGGGGCCCGAGGTAGCTCCAGGGCGCGAAGCCCGCCGGCGAGCTGTACACCCCTTCCACCGCGTCCAGGAACCCCGGGCACGCCGAGTCCGCCGTGAGCCGCGCCTCGATGAGGCCACCGGAGGAGCCGTTGCCCGCACCGAAGACGAGCTTCAGCGGACAGGCGCCCTGGGCGAGCGCCACGGTGAGCTCGAGCCGGCTGACGCACCGGTCCTCGACGGCGTCCACGTCCACCTTGTGCACGGAGCGCACGGACACCTGACCTCCGCTGTAGTCGATGGCCACCGGACCCGTCTGAACGGAGCCGGAGGGCACCAGGCGCGAGGCACACGGGCCCGCGTCCGTCGAGCCGTCATCCGGGTAGTAGCCGGGATCCACCTCGATGCCGGGGTCGAGCACCCAACATCCCGCCGTCATCACTCCCATCAGAACGGAAACGAGCAGCAGCCTTCCAGGACGCGAGCGCACATCTCCTCCCGAACTACGTTCACGGCTTCTCGTTGCATTGAACGAACAACCCCGGAGTGGATCCCCATGAACCTGACACACCTGCTGCGCCGCGCGGGGAGCGCGGCCCTGTTGCTCACCCTCGGCGGCTGCCAGACCCCGGGCGCGTCGGGACCGTCGGCGGGAGAGGAGGGGCGGGTGGCCGGGCCGCAGGTGCTGGTGGGAGCAGGGGACATCGCGAGCTGCGAGTCGGACCAGGACGAGGCCACGGCGGTGATGCTGGAGGGAATCGAGGGAACGGTCTTCACGCTGGGAGACAACGCCTACCCGGACGGGACGGCGGAGGACTTCGAGCGGTGCTACGCCCCGTCCTGGGGGCGGCACAAGCAGCGGACGAGGCCGGTGCCGGGCAACCACGAGTACCACTCGGCGAAGGCGGGCCCGTACTTCGACTACTTCGGAGAGGCGGCGGGCGAGCCGGGCAAGGGCTACTACAGCTACGAGCTGGGGGACTGGCACGTGGTGGCGCTCAACACGGAGCTGCCGGAGCAGGCGAGGGCGGAGCAGGAGCAGTGGCTGCGCGAGGACTTGAAGGCACACCCGGCGCAGTGCACGCTGGCCTACATGCACCGGCCGCTCTTCAGCTCGGGGCTGGGCCGGGACAGCGCGTGGGTGAAGCCGCTGTGGGAGGCGCTGTACGAGGCCGGGGCGGACGTGGTGGTGGCGGGGCACGACCATTTCTACGAGCGCTTCGCCCCGCAGACGCCCGAGGGCACGGCGGACGCCGAGCGGGGCCTGCGGCAGTTCGTGGTGGGGACGGGAGGCATGAATGCCTATGTCTTCGGTACGACGCTGCCCAACAGCGAGGTGCGCGAGGCGGGCACGTACGGCTTGATGAAGCTGACGCTGGAGGACGGCGCGTATGCCTGGGAGTTCCTCGCGGTGGGAGGCGGCGTGCGAGACCAGGGCCGGGGTAGCTGCCACTGAGGTGACGAAGCGTGTCTCACGTCCGGTTGATCTGCATCCTGCGCGAGCCCGAGGGACTCGTGGCGCTCGCCCTCCCGGAGAAGGCGGAGGACACCGGACTGCTCCGGCTGCCGCTGCGGAGCCTCTCCGAGAGCCAGGTGCCCGGGCGCGCCGCCCTCCTGGAGGCCTGGGAGGGCCTCGCCGAGGCGCGGGGGGCGACGGCCGAGACCCTCACGCGCGTCCTCCAGGTGCTCCTGGCCACCGTGCCCGGGGAGGGGACACCTCCGCAGGGCTTGGAGCACCCGTGGCTGGAGTCCCCCCCCGCCCCACACCGGAGGACGGCGGCCCACCCCCGGGGCTACCGGGGAACGCTGTACCAGCCGCCGAAACGTGCGCGGCCCGTGGCGCTCGATGTCCGCCCCCACCTCCTCCACCGCCGGACGCTGGGGGCCCTGCTCGAGCCGCTGCGTCCCCACGTGACGGAGGCCCTCCAGCGGCTCGAGGCGGAAGGACACGCGCGGGAGCGGCTGGAGCGCGTGGCCCTGGCGCTGGCCTCCCCCGCCCGGGCCGACGTGGCCCTCGCCTACCACCACGGACTGCTCGAGGTGCGCGGCGCCGAGCTGCCCGCGAGCTTCCTCCGGCTCGGAGCCCTGCTGGCCCAGGGCCCGGAGCGCGGCTTCAGCCGGTTGTTGGCGCTGCGCGGGAGGTTGGCGCTCGACACCCACCCGGCGGTGCTGAGGGCGGCGGCACGGCTGTTGAGCCACTGGGGCCCGGAGCTGGGGCTCTCCTGGTTGGAGGTGGCCGCACGGCTCCCGCCCGAGACGCAGGAGGCGCTGCTCACGGCGCTCCTGAAGGCGAACCTCCACCCGTTCAGCGCGGACGCGTATGACCTCCAGTTCGAGCCCTTCGCCTCGCACCGGGCCTCCTGGAGGGAGGACTACCTGCGGGGCCTCTCGAAGGGCCTTCCCAGTGACTACCTGCTGAGCGGCTTCCGCCTGCTGGCCGCGCGGGGATTGACCGACGGCCTGGACTCGCATCTGCCCTCGGCGGCGGGCCCCGTACCGGAGGAGTGCCTGGGCGCGCTCTTCGACCATCTGGTGCCGGAGACGTCCGGGTACCACGAGCTGGCCGCGCTGTGGTCGCTCTGCGGGGAGCTGCCGGGCTTCGCCGAGGTCCTCACCTCCACCCCCTGGACGAGCCTCACCCCGGCGGCCGCCTACGCGTGGGTGAGGATGCTGAACACGCTGGGGTGGTACACGGTGGAGCGTCCGCGGCGCTTGCGCTGGTGGAGCACGGCCCGAAAGCTCCTGCCGCGGCTCCTCGCCGAGTTGAGCCGCACGCCAGCCAGCCACCAGCAGCGGTGCGTCGAGATGGTGAGCAACCTGGTGGCGCTCGCGGACTCGGCCTGGGAGGTCCCCGAGTACCTGATACCCACCAGCCTGGCCCTGGCCGGGCGCGTGTGCCGGCCGCCCTTCGCCCCGGAGAACCGCCTCTCCTACGCGCTCAAGGCGCTGGTGAATCACCCGGACGCGGCGGTGCGGGAACGTTTCCTCGCGGCGCCCGAGCGCGGCTTCCTGCGCTTCGACGCGTGCTGCGCGCGGGACACCCTGGCGGGACTGGTGGGGGAGGGGATGGCGTGGCTGGTGACACGCCAGGTGGGCCTGGTGCTGGAGGCCTTCGAGTCCTGTCCCGAGGTGCTCGCGCGGACGGCGAGGCTGCTGGGCACGCGGTGGAGGCATGACGCCCTGCCACTGATGGAGGACTTCGCCCGGCACCCGCTGGTGCGAGAGGATCCCTTCCAGCAGCCTCCGGCGCGGCTGGCGGCGCTGCTGCGGGAGCACTGCGTGGACGGAGTGGAGAGCCCCCTGCCCCGCAAGGCGCGGCTCGCCCTGGCGGAGGGCCGGGAGCTGCCGCCGGGCCAGTGGGCGCGGGCGCTGCGCGTGGCCTCGGAGCAACGGCCCCGCCTGCGGCTCCAGGTGCTGGCCCGCATGGTGTTGAAGCAGCTGCGCGGCGGGATGCCGGCCAACACGGAGGATGCACGCGTCCGCCACGCCCTGCAGATGGCGAGCCTCGTCACCGGCAACCGCCGGGCGCTGCGCCGGCTGCTGGCCCGCTACTTCGAGGGGGAGCGGGACTTCATCGAGCAGCACCCCGCCTCCCGCCGCTGGTTCGAGCGGCACCCGCGAATCAATCCGGAGCAGTGGCTGACGGGCGTGGTGCTGCGCCGCGAGGTGCCAGGGTGGGGTGAGGTGACGCTGTCGCTCGAGCAGGACGCGCTGGAGGCGCTCCGGCTGGGGACGCACGTGGGCAGCTGCCTGGGCCTCAATGGTGTCTGTGATTACTCGGCGGCGGCGGTGGTGCTCGACATCAACAAGCGCGTCCTCTACGCACGGGACACGCGGGGGAGGGTGGTGGCGCGGCAGCTGCTCGCCCTCTCCAGCGACGACACCCTGGTGCCCTTCAAGGTGTACCCGGAGTCCTGCCCGCAGGCCCTGCAGGCCCTCTTCCTCGACTACGACCTCGCCTTCGCCGAGGCGCTCGGACTGCCCCTCTCCGATGGCGTCGACGAGCCGGAGGTGGAGAACGTGCTGTCCTCCTGCTTCTGGCACGACGGAGCGTGGGAGCTCACGGCCCCCCGCTGACCCGTCGAGGCCGCCCCGGCCTGCCTGGAGAGAGGGCGGGAGTGGCAGCGCCATGAGAGCTGGACGCCCGGTGGAACGCCCGCCTCGGGACGGTGAATCGCGTTATGCAGGGTGGACCGACCTCCTCCCACGGGAAAACGCCCCCGAGTGCTGCCTCCCCGCTCCGTTCCGCTCTCCGCTGCCCTCTCCCTCGTGCTGCCCGCGCTGGCCACGGCCGTCCTCGGCCGGCTCGCGGGCACGGCCAGCTGGGTGCACGAACCCCTCCACTCCTCCCTGGAGACGGCCGGGGGGCTCATCGCCCTGGCGGTGGCCGCGGTGCTGCTCTGGCGGCGCCCCTACCGGGACCCGGGGGCCCACCTGTCGTGGGTCATCACCGCGCTGGTGTGCATGGGGGTGCTGGACCTGACCCACGCGGGGATGCACACCAACCCCGGCTTCTTCTGGTCCCGCGCCCTGCCCACGCTCCTGGGCGGCCTGCTCATGGCCCTCGTCTGGCTGCCCGCGAGCTGGACCCGGAGCCACGCCGCGAGCCACCTCCGGCGCGCCGCTGGCGTGCTCACCCTCGGCCTGTGCGTGGCCCTCGCCGCCGCGCCACAGAGCTGGCCGCGCGCCTTCTCCGCGGAGGGCGACTATCTGCCCTGGGCCCGGCTCATCAACATGGTGGGCGGGCTGGGCTTCCTCACCTCGGCCACCTTCTTCCTGCGGCGCTACCGGCGCGAGGGAGCCGCCGAGGACCTCACCTTCGCCAACCACTGCCTCCTCTTCGGCGTCGCGGGCCTGCTCTTCGGGATGAGCCACCTGTGGGGTGCCATCTGGTGGCTCTTCCACGTGCTCCGCCTGCTCGCCTACCTCGTGGTGCTGCGCCACGTCGTCCAGGTGTACCGGGGACTGCAGGCGGCCGAGGCGGAGGAGCTGGTGCGGCGGCTCGAGCGGAGCGAAGCGCAGATGCGCCTCGTCACCGACGGCCTGCCCGTGCTCGTCTCCTTCATCCAGCGCGACGACCGCTACACCTACGTCAACCGCGGCTACACGGAGTGGTTCAAGCTCACGCGCGAGGAGGTGCTCAACCGCCCCATCCGCGAAGTCATCGGCCAGGCCGCCTACGCGGCCGTGCGTCCGTACCTGGATCGGGCGCTCGCGGGCGAGCGCATCACCTTCGAGCGCACGATGCCCTACGAGCGCCGCAGCACGCGCCACATCCGCGCCTCCTACATCCCCCAGCGCAGCAGCCAGGGAGAGGTAGAGGGAGTCGTCGCGCTCGTGGTGGACATCACGGCGGAGAAGCGCGCCCAGGAGCGGGCCAGACGGTTGCAGGCGGTGACGTCGGCCGTCTCGCGCGCGCTGACGCCCGAGGACATGGCACGCGCCGTCCTCGCCGAGGCGGTCGAGGGCAGTGGGGCGGGCTCTGGCACCTTCTTCGTCCTGGAGTCGGAAGGCGGCCCCTTGCGCCGGCTGCATCTGCAGGGGCTGCCCGCGGGGATGGCGGCGGTCCACCACGACATCCCCCTCGAGGCCGCCCTGCCCATCGCGCACGTCGCGCGCTCGGGCACGCCCCTCTGGGTGGAGTCGGCCGAGCAGATGCGCCAGGAGTTCCCGGACATGGGCCCGGTGCTCCAGGTGAGTGGCAACCAGTCCTGGGCGGTGCTGCCGCTGCTGGGAAGCTCCAGGACGCTCGGCGTGCTGATGATCGGCTTTCCCGTGCCGTACACGCTGGATGAAGAGGAGCGCGCCTTCCTGCTGGCGCTCGGTCAACAGGTGGCCCAGGCGTTCGAGCGCGCGAACCTCTACCTCGCGGCGCAGGCGGCGGTGCGCGTGCGCGAGGAGTTCCTGTCGGTGGCCGGGCACGAGCTGCGCACCCCCCTCACCTCGCTCAAGCTGCAGCTGCAGTTGCTGGAGCGCACCCGCCCGCCCCCGGTGGGAGCGCCGCGCCTGCAGGCCATGGGGAGGCAGGTGGGACGGCTCGAGTCACTCGTGGAGAGCCTGCTGGACGTGGGGCGGCTGTCGGAAGGGCGGTTGTCGTTGGAGCTCGGCGAGGTGGAGCTGCGGGCGCTGACGCGCGAGGTGCTCGAGCGCCTGGCGGAAGTGTTGGAGCGGGCGGGCTGCGAGGTGCACCTGGAGGCGCCAGCGCCGGTGCGAGGCCGCTGGGACGCCCACCGGCTGGACCAGGTGCTGGTGAACCTGCTCACCAACGCGGCCAAGTACGGGGCGGGCCATCCGGTGTACATCCGGGTGGAGGAGGCGGGGGACTTCGCGCGGCTCACCGTGCGGGACGAGGGCATCGGCATCGCGCCCGAGGCACTGCCGCGCCTCTTCGGCCGGTTCGAGCGCGCGGTGTCGGATCGCCAGTACGGAGGGATCGGCCTGGGCCTGTACATCTCGCGCCAGCTGATCGAGGCGATGGGCGGCCGGGTGTGCGTGGACAGCCGTCTGGGCGAAGGCGCCACCTTCGCCGTCGAGCTGCCGCTGCGGTCCGCCCTGGCCGCGGAGGAGCGGACCCGCGTGACGGCCAGTTGAGCCACGGGAGCACGGCGCGGGCACGGGGAGTGAAGGGTCGTCCGGTGGACGTCCCGGCGGGCGCTCCCGGTGGGGTGGGTTGGAGCATCGGGCCCGATGAGTACCCTGGGTGCCCCCACTCCGACTCCACACCGGGAGCCTCCTCGTGATTGAAGCCTCCTCTCGTACGCCCCCCGCGAGCGCCGCCCAGGGCACCACGCCGCTGGAAGACAACCGCCGCATCACCGAGGGCTACATCCAGCTCGCCCAGGCATTCCAGGCGCTGCTGGATCCAGACTTCCAGGCCGGGGGAACGAGCGGCGTGTGTCCCAACTGGTTCGCCTTCGCGCCGCACGCCTCGCAAGCGGCCGGCAAGGGAATGCTCAGCGCGGGGCTGGCGCGGCGCATCCTCCACGTGGCCCGGGGAGGACCCGTGCTGTCGGTGCTGGAGACGCTCGAGCGGGTGGGCCTCACGGGCACCTTGCGCCCGTTGGTGGAGAAGCTCTCGCTGGAGCTGGTGGTGAGGGGCCTGCCCCCGGGCGCGGCGGCGGCGCTCGGCGCGCTCACCACGGGGATGAATGGCGAGGCCCTGGCGGATCCGCGCACGTTCACCACCACGGCGTCGCGCTTCGCGGCGCTGTACTGGAGCGCACCGGGGCTGTTGCCGCTCGACAAGGCGGAGGCGGTGGTGCTCACGCTGGAGCGCACGCTGCATGGGGGCAACGTGGCCATCTTCGCGGACATCGGGGGCGCGGCGAACGCGTACCTGGAGTGGCGACAGGTGGCCGGAGAGGTGAGGCCCGAGCGGGTGCTGGCGGAGTTCGCGCTGCCGGGCGCGAGGCTCGAGGAGGCGCGGCTCGCCTACGACTACGCGCGGGCGCACCTGCACGACACCCCGAGGCCGCACGCCTTCGACGCGCTCTTCCCGGGGCTGGAGGGGAGGAGCCTGGTGGTGGCGGCCTTCGCGCTGTACGAACTGGCGCGGCTCACGGAGGGGAGAACGGAGCGCGAGGCGCTCATCGCGGTGGCCAACAACTACCTGGCCTGGAGGGAGCAGCACGACTCGGTGCAGGGAGCCTTCACGCCGGCCGAGGCGTACGCGGACGAGGTGTCACGCCCGGAGGTGATGAGGACGATGACGCCGATGCTGGTGGTGCACTTCGGGACGCTGAAGTGGACGCTGGCGGATTACGCGTATGCCCATGAGGACCGGGACGGGAATGCACTGACGTCGCAGCCGACGGAGTACGGCTGGGCGACCTTCTGGGACCGGTGGCCGCCGATCCTCGATTCCTTCGAGAAGGGATACAGGGAGCCCATGGCGCTGTGGGTGATGCCGGAGCCACTGGAGGATCCGACGGCGGGGTGAACCCGATTCACGAAGAGGAGACACACCAAGAAAAGACACACCAAGAGGAGACATATCCCCTCGCCCTCCGGGAGAGGGACGGGGTGAGGGTATCCGTGTCTGTTTTCCCACCTGTGAACGGGCCAGCCGTTCAGACTTCGATGAACTTGATGCCGGCAATCCCCTCGGCCTCCATGGCGGATTTGACGTCCTCGGAGACGATGAGGACGACCTTCCAACCCCAGGGGCGGAAGATGTGGGCGTCCTGAGCCATCCCCTCATTTTAGCAGGCGAGCAAGGGAGGGCTGTGTAGGCTGATTGGTGCGAGAAGTAGGACGGGCGTGATTACTTCTGCGGTCATGCGTAAACGGCGCCTCAATGACCAGCAGGTCCATGCGTTCTTGGAGTCGCTCTTCGACGAGGACCTGCACGCCAAGCGTGTTCTCTCCTTGTCCTATGCCGTCCTGGGCGTCATTCACTCGGCCAGCCTGGGAGTGCATCTCATTGGCAAGGCACTGGCCTGGGCCCGGGGCACACACAGCAAGCATGGCGTGAAACAAGTGGACCGGCTCTTGTCCAACCAGGGCATCAACGTCTGGGAGTTGTTCGCCCGCTGGGTGCCGTATGTGCTGGGACAGAGAAGCGAGGCCGTCGTCGCCTTGGACTGGACGGACTTCGACGCGGATGACCAGACGACGCTGGTGGCCTCGCTTGTAGCGAGCCATGGACGCACAACGCCGCTGGTGTGGCTCACCGTGGAGAAATCCGCCTTGGAGGGGATGCGCAACGACACGGAGGACTTCGTGCTCAACCGACTGCGGGAAGTGGTGCCCGAGTCCGTGCGGCTCACGGTGCTGGCCGACCGGGGCTTTGGGGACCAGAAGTTCTACGCCCTGCTCGAGCAGTTGAAGTTCGACTACGTGGTGCGCTTCCGCCAGTGCATTCAGGTGACGGATGAGAAGGGCGAGAAGCGGAGCGCGGGAGAATGGGTGCCCGACTCGGGACGCGCGCTGCGTTTGACGGGAGCGAGCGTCACCCAGGACACCACCCCAGTGCCCGCGGTGGTGTGCGTGAAGAAGAAGGGAATGAAGGAGCCCTGGTGTTTGGCGACGAGTCTGAAAGAGGCCACGGCGGCCTTCGTGGTGGGGCTCTATGCCAAGAGGTTTCGGACGGAAGAGACGTTCCGGGACATGAAGGACCTGCGCTTTGGGATGGGCCTGTCCTGGGTGAAAGTGCGGTCCACGGAAAGACGCGACCGGTTGCTGCTGGTGAGTGCGCTCGCCTGTAGTCTGCTGACCCTGCTGGGAGCGGCAGGAGAAAGCCTGGGGATGGAACGCTACCTCAAAGCCAATACCGTGAAGACGCGGACCTATTCACTCTTTCGGCAAGGATGTGAGTATTACCAGGCCATCCCCATGATGCCCGAAGACAGGCTGCTCCCCTTGATGGCTCGATTTGCCGAGTTGCTGGGAGAACAAGCCGTCTTTCGGGAAGTCTTCGGTCCAATATGAGGGGATGCCTCAGGTGGGCGTCTCCTATCTTCGCCGGGTCCACCTTCAGCCCCGCGACGTTGCGGTACTGGCCCTCCTTGTCCGGGCGGTTGTCCTCCGGCAGCCAGTAGAGCACCTCTTCACACCGGGCATCATCGATGCACCGGATGATCCGCAAGGCATTGAGGATGAACCAGGGCTCCGTCTGCCCCTCCACCTCCACCGGGATGAACTGCACCTCCTTCTGGAGTCCCAGACGCTCGAAGAGCGAGACGACCCGCCGATGGACGACGGGACCGCCCAAGGTCTCACTGAATTCGAGTGCGATACCGGCCGGCTTCATGGACAAGCGGATCGGCTTCTCGATTTCCAGGACTCTGCCTTCCTTGAACCGCCAGACATCGAACAACTCGCGCTCGTCATCGTCCTCACGCCCTCCCTCGTCCTCGCCATCCGCGAAGAGAGGAAACCTCAAATGCCAACGGCCTGGGATGTATACGTCGTCGTATAGATCGTAATACTTCATCGGTACGGTCATGGACTCCTTGCGGCCAGCTTGTTGGGTGGCGAGGCGGGTGCTTCAAACCTCGGTGAATTTGGCGCCAGTGATACCCTCAGCCTCCATGGCTTGCTTCACGTGCTCGGAGACGATGAGGACGACCAGCCAGCCCCGGGGGCGGAAGATGTGGGCGCCTCCTATCTTCGCCGGGTCCACCTTGAGCCCTCGAACGTTCTTGTATCCGCCCAACTTCTCCGGGCGGCCGTCCTCCGGCTGCCAATAAAACACCTCCTCACTCCGGGCATCGTCGATGCACCGGACGACTTGCAAGGCATTGAGAATGAACCAGGGCGCCGGTTGCCCCTCTACTTCCACGGGGATGAACTGCACCTCCTTCTGGAGCCCCAGACGCTCGAAGAGCGAGACGACCCGCCGGTGGACGACGGGAATCCCCACCGACTCTGTGTATTCGAGCGCAACACCCGCTGGCTTCACGGACAAACGGATCGGCCTCTCAATTTCCAGGACTCGCCCCTCGGTGAACTGCCAGATATCGAAAAACTCTCCCTCAGCCGATCCCTCGGCATTGTCATGCAGAGGCATCCTCACGTGCCAGCGTCCTGGAATGTATTTATCGTCATTGATTCTGTAATACCTTGACTGTCCGGTCATGGCTTCCTCGTCGCAAGCTTGTTGAGATTGGAGCCTGGCGTACAGACTTCTCCCGCAATCTCATTGAGCGTCCTCACGAGCTCCGCTCGGCACCCGGCCTGAGGCCGGCAACCTCTCAGCGCATCATTCAATCGCTGGAAAACCTCGCTGTGGTACGCCTCGGGGTGAGGCCCCTTGTGGTCTCGCAGGTAGACGATGTTCGCCGGATCCTCCAGGCTCATCCCCGCCCGCGCGAAGAGTGTTTCGAAATCTGGTGTCCAAGGACCGCCGTTGCTCTCGGAGATGTCATTCTTGTTGGTGCACAGGTGGTGGCGATGGTGGCCGTCCTGCTTGGACTCCGCACACGCCCCCGTCGTCCGGGCAGAGGACACCGCCGCGGACACCGCGCCGGCCGCCGTGCTCCCCGTCACCCCCATCATCACCACCGTCCCGTCCGCCACGCTCACCTGCGCCCTCGTCCCCACCGCTACCCTCAAGCCTCCTCCCGCCATCGCGAAGCGCGGCGGTGACACGCTCGCCCACAGCCCTCCCTTCGGCACCTCCGGCAGACCTCGCGCCAGCTTCGCCCCCGCCACCGTCACCAGCACCCGCAGCCCCACGCCTCCCAATGACTTGCCGAAGCGCTCGGCCGCCGCTTCCAGCTCCTCCTGCGTCCTCGCCGCCTCCGCCTCCCGGTACAGCCTCAGGCACGCCTGCCCCACGTTGTAGAGCTCCGCCGCGCTGTACGTCAGCAGCAGGCCCATCGTCACCGCCGCCGCGAAGGCCTTGGAGAACAGGGGCTCCGGTGCTGCCCACGCCACCATGTACAGCACCACGGACGTGCCCACCGCCAGCAGCACCGCGGGCGAGCTGAACAGCTCCACGGCCGCCTCTCGCACGCCTGTTCCCATGTAGCGCGGCGAGAGCCTCAGCGCCTGAAACCACCTGGCACTCTCCAGCGAGCCCGGGAGTCCCACCAGCGCGGGCCCCAGCAGCGCCTCGTACTCCTCGCGCACCCGCCTCTCCAGCGCCGAGGGCCGCGTGTCCTCCGGGGGCACCAGTCCCGCCATCGTCCTAGTATGCGCCTCCGGCAACAGCCTCAGTCCGGGCCTCGGCTTCGCCTCCTGGAATTCTCCTTCCAGCGCCTCCACCACCTCCCGTGCCTCTCCCACCCTCCACAACGCCAGCGCCGGGTTGGGCTCCAACCTCTTGAAGGTCAGCCTCAGCCCTTGCCCCTCCTCTCCGGAGTACCCGCTCACGCCCACCGGCTCCAACACCGGCAGCCCCGCTTCGGCCCCAGCCGGTGAGGCTTGGAGCGCCACCAGCATCAACACACAGAGGGGGTAGGTGACTCTCGGCTTCATGTCCGGCTCCTCCAGCCCTTGCACATCCCGGGACGGTGGCGGCCAGTGTCCCGCACCTCGAAGACGGGCTACCAGAGTAGCCCGGCCCCAGACCCGGCTGGTCACCTGCCACCCGTTCTGTTAAGTAGTGCCGCGCGATGTGGAAACTCCTACTTCAGCGGTCTACCTTCCTTCTCGTCCTCTTGGCCTCCGTGTCCGTTGCCAGGGACCGCGCGCCCCTCGTGCGCAACGTCTACCTTCGGGACGATCCGAAGGACGAAGCGCCGCGCGTGTACGTCACCGGGCAGGTGGTCACCGTGCTCCGCTTCCAGCAACCCTGTGATCCCGCACGAACGAGGATGCTGGGCTGGGAGGGCCGCTTCGTGCCCGTGGAGTGTTCCGGGAAGAGGGTGCTCGTCGAGCCGCTCCAGAACCTCGAGCCCGAGGATCGCTTCCTCTTGCTGGTGACGCTCGCGGACGGCAAGGAGCTGCCCTTCACCCTCACGGCCATCGGCAAGGAGGAGTGGGAGTGGCCCGACCAACAGGTGGATGTCTTCCTCGCGCCCGAGACCCGGGAAGCACTCCGGGCCCAGCTAGAAGACACGCGCACCCGGGAGCGGCGTCTGGAAGAGGCCGCCCGGCGTCGTGGGCAAGAGGACACCGAAGACCACGCGCTCGCCAGGATCGTGAGCAGAGGTTCCGTCCACCTCACCCGGCTCAAGCTCCGTCAGCGATGGTTTTTCAAGCAAGAGGGCCTGCACATCGAGGCGAGCATCCTCACCGGCGGGGCCAAGGCGGCGGTCTTGTTCCGGGTGACGAACCGCGACCCGTCCAAGCCCTGGAGCCTGTCGGAGACTCGCCTGTTGACCACACGTCCAAGGGAGAAGGCCCCTATCTTGTTCGGCGAAGCCAGACCGTTTGCGCTCCACAAGGACTGGGACGAGCTTGCCCCAGGCTCAGCGGGTTCTCTCGCCGTCGTCGTGGACAAGAGCGCCTTCACCTCACAGGAGGGACCTTGCGACCTGACCGTGGAGCTCTACCGGCATGACGGTCTGCTGGTAGGCCACGTACTGATGGATCGTCGCCTCATCCGCGAGTAGGAGTGCCACCCATGCCTTCGATCAGAGCACTGCTCCCACTCGCGTTCGTGGCACTGCTTCTCGCGGCCTCGGGCTGTCCATTGGGAAGCGTGCCCCTGCGGCCCGACGGCACCCCCGGGCCGGAGAAGTGCCCGGAGGAAGCCCTCAAGGCGATGCGGATTCTGCGTCTGCGGGTGGGGGACTCGGCCTGGATCGATCTCGACGTGAACCAGCTCGATACCAGTCCCATCACGTTGTACGACGGACCGATCGAGAGCATGGTGAGCGAGGATCTCGGACCGCTTGAATCCCCCACCCGGCTCTACGGACGGGTCTGGACGGGTGGCCCACAGGTCGTCATCCGGTATTACGAAGCAAGACCCCCGGACGGCGACATCATCCCCATCTGCGCGGTGGCGAGGCTCTCCAAGGGCCAGCTCAAGAAGCTGCCCGGCTCGAAGCCTGGAATGGCGATTCTTGACTACCCGAGGGCCGGGGTCGACGTCGTGGACGCGTTCCGCTGAGGCCTACCTGCCGCGCTTCTTCACGGGCTTCTTGGCACCGCGGCAGAGCGGGTTGGGCTTCTTGTCCACGGAGGCGAGCTGGAACGAGCGGCGGCCGTTGCAGGCCACGCGGAACTCGGGGTTCTCCTCCTTGGGAATACGGAACGCCTTCGCCTTGGCGCCGCGCAGCAGCTGGTGCTGCCACCACACCTTGGCCTTGTCCTTCCCATACATGCCCGCGCCGCACTCCAGGTAGGGCAGACGGCCCAGCACCGGGGTGAAGGACGGCGCGTGCACGCCCTCGACGAGCCGCGTGCCGAAGAAGACGCGGCCCTCGTAGCGCACGAAGCCGCAGCCGAGCTCCTCGTACCCCTGCCCATCTCCGCGCGGCACGGCGACGAAGGCGGGCAGCTCGGGGCGCTCGGTGTGGTTGAGGTAGAAGAAACGCGCGTCGCGGGGCCGGCACTCGGCGTCCACCTCGAAGGTCTCCGCGTCGGCGAGGTCCACGCGCGTGAGCACGTCGGCGCGCTGGCCGCCCGGCTCGTTCACCTGGTCGTCCTCGCTCAGGGGCCGGTCCCAGTAGACGCTGGTGGCGTAGCGGAAGAAGCCGCAGCCGATGGGGCGGAACGAGTCCGGCGCGAAGGGCACCGGCGGGCGGTTCTTCAGCGGGCGCTGCAACAGCAGGGTGCAGCCGCGGCGCACCCGGTTCCCATCGGCGTAGAAGCCCTGCCCGAGCGGCCGGAGCATGCCCTCGCCGGTGCCCACCTGCGTGTCACCACAGTGGGTGATCTCCGGCTCGGCGCGCGAAGCGGGGGTGGGCGCGGGGGCCGCGGCCGGGCTGGCGCTGCCGGCAGGGCCGGGCGGCGGGGTGCTCGCGTCCTGGGCGCGCACGGCGGAG
Source organism: Archangium gephyra (assembly GCF_042230915.1). Lineage (GTDB taxonomy): Bacteria > Myxococcota > Myxococcia > Myxococcales > Myxococcaceae > Archangium > Archangium gephyra_B. The sequence goes on from NZ_CP102578.1 coordinate 51,040, forward strand.
CCGGTGACCAGCGCTCCGAGCAGGAACGCCAGGGCGGCCCCCAGCCGCTTCGATGGATACCTCGTGCTTCCCATGGGGGCGCATCATGGCGCGTCTGGGGCCCGGGTGCGAAGAAACCCACCGTCCGGGCCGTGACGCCCGGGAGCCCGGAGGGGAGGCGAGCGGGGGTCAGGAAGCGCCGGCCTCGGTGACGACGCGGCCGGGGGCGAAGAGGCCGAGCGACAGGGCGGCGGCGGTGGCGATGGCGGCGATGAGGGCGAAGCGCACGGGGAAGCCGGGGGGGACGAGCTCCAGGGCGGCGAGGGTGAAGGAGCCGCCGAGCATGCGGGTGGCGTAGATGGCGCTGGTGACCATGCCGCGGTGGTGCCAGGGGGCGCGCGTCTGGGGGCCGAGCAGGGAGGTGGAGGCGGCGGGCCCGAGCCCCAGTCCCATCAGGCCGAGGCTGACGAAGGCGGCGGGGGTGCCCCAGTCGCGGGAGACACCGAGGGCGAGCAGACAGGCACCGCCCAGACAGAGGGCGAAGCCGCCCCCGGCGCTGGCGCGGAGGCCGCCACGCAGGAAGACGCGGACGCCGAAGGTGGAGCCGCAGGCCCACCCGCCGAGCAGGGGCACCAGGGCGAGCCCCGCCATGAGGGGGCTGTGGCCGCTGTGCTCGGTCATCCAGAGGGGGACGAGGGCGGTGGTGGTGTAGAGGAGGGCGCCGCAGAGCACCCCGCCGAGCACGCCGCAGAGGACGGTGCGATCGCGCAGCAGCGCCAGGGGGATGAGGGGGGAGGGGGAGGAGCGCTGCTGGCGCACGACGGTGGCGAGCCCGGCGCAGGCGGCGAGGGCGAAGGAGAGCCGGAGGCCGGAGGCCCCGCCGCGCTCGAGGGCGAAGAGGAGCAGCCCGAGGGAGACGCCGGTGAGGGCGGGCCCCCAGACGTCGATGCGGGAGGAGGCGCGGGCGGGGTCGCGGTAGGAGGCGTGGAGCAGGGCGAGGGCGATGAGCCCGACGGGGACGTTGACGAGGAAGGCCCAGCGCCAGGAGGCGTGCATGACGAGCCAGCCGCCGATGAGGGGCCCGACGACGGTGGCGGCGCCCCAGGCGCCGGTGAAGAGCCCCTGGACGGCGGCGCGCTCCTTCAGCGTGTAGAGGTCGGCGCTGATGGTCATGGTGGTGGGCTGGAGCGCGCCGGCGCCGAGCCCCTGCACGAGGCGGAAGGCGATGAGGGCGGGGACGGAATGGGCGAAGCCGCAGAGGACGGAGCCGAGGAGGAAGAGGCCCATGCCGGCGGAGAAGACGGGCTTGCGGCCGAGGTGATCCGTGAGCTTGCCGAAGAGGAGGATGCCGAGGGTGGAGGCGAAGAGGTAGGAGGAGAAGACCCAGGAGTAGAGGTGCTGGCCGCCGAGCTCGCGGGTGAGGGTGGGCATGGCGCTGGTGACGACGGTGGCCTCGAAGGCGGAGACGACGAGGCCGAGCAGCACGGCGGTGGTGGCCAGGCGCCGGGGGGTGCCGGGGCGGGCGGCGGGCTGAAGCTCGGAGGAGTCACGGGCGTCCATGGGGAAGGAGTACCCGGGTTGGGGGACATGCGGAAACCGCATCCCGCGCATAGAGTGGATGCACAAAGCGCATGAACACGGAACAGCTCAAGGCCTTCGTACAGGTGGCACGGGAGAGGCGCCTCACGGTGGCGGCGAGGCAACTGGGGGTATCGCAGCCGGGGCTGTCGAGACAGCTACAGGCGTTGGAGACGGAGCTGGGGGTGCGGCTGCTGGTGCGGACGCCGGGAGGGGCGGTGCTGACGGACGCGGGGGAGCGCTTCCTGCCGCACGCGAGGCGGGCCTTGGAGGCGCTGGCGGCGGGGACGGCGGAGCTGGGAGCGCTCACGACGACGCCGAGGGGGACGGTGGCACTGGGGACGCTGCAGACGGTGGGGACGTACCTGCTGCCGGAGCTGGTGCGGGCCTTCAAGGGCCGCTACCCGGAGGTGTTGCCGCGGCTGAGCGAGGGGACGCACGAGGAGCTGGAGGCCCGGGTGGCGGGGGGCGAGCTGGACCTGTGCATCGTGAACCTGCCGATGAGGCGGGTGGACCTGGTGGCGCAGAAGCTGTGGGAGGAGGAGCTGGTGCTGGCGGTGCCGAAGGGGCACCGGCTGACGAAGCTGAAGAGGCCGGTGGCGCTGGCGGAGGTGGTGGAGGAGGCGCTGGTGGTGATTCCGGGGATGTCGGGCACGTACGCGCTGGAGGCGGCGTGCGAGGCGCGGGGGCTGAAGCCGAGGGTGGCGGTGGAGATGGACAACGCGGAGGGGCTGAGGCGGATGGTGGAGCGGGGCCTGGGGGTGGCGCTGCTGCCGGGGCTGATGGCGAGGGACCATGCCTCGCGAGGCTTCGACGTAGTGGAGGTGGAGAAGGGAGGCCCGAGGCGGCAGGTGGCGCTGGTGCACCGGGGCGAGGAGTACCTGACGGCGGCGGCGCGGGCGCTGAAGGCATTCATCGTGGACTCGCTGCGCCAGTCCAGAGCTTGAATGATCCGTGTCAGCCAGCCTCGCCCTCTTTCTCCATCTCGACCCGCTCGGCGAGCCACATCACGAAGTCAGAAGCCACCTGCCTGGGTTCTTGCTGCTCACCCGCCGTGTGGTCCCAGAAGACGACGGGCGGCTCACCCGCTCCCCTCGAATCAAGGCAGTAGAGGTTTCCTCCCCCGTCGTTCATCAGCGGAATGAGGTGTACGGGAAGCCCGGGGCTCATCTCCTCCCGCTCGCTCCTGGTCATCGAGGTCAGGCTCAAGTACGGCGGCACATCCGCACCGAGCCCGAAGAGTTCGAGAGACCCAACGCCTCCCCACCCGAAGCGCCGCAAGAAGAGCCGGTAGCCACCGGTCAGCTTCGTGCCGAGTCGAGCGCTGGCGGCGTTGATCTCCGTCTCGCTCACTCCCCGGCCGAAACTCTTCGAGGAGTGTCTCTCCATCAGCTCCGCGAGTTCGTCAAAGGTCATGGAAGATGGGGGTGGTTCAACTTGTAGTTGTTTCCCAGACGGTGCTCGGTTCGTGTCAGGGGTTCGAGGTTCTCGAAAGCATTGGTCCCGCCCTCCGCGAGTGGCACCTTGTGATGCAGTTCCATAGGGAAACCGTCACTTCCAATCGGCGGCTTGCCTTGCTTCATCCTAGCGAGGTTCTCGGGTGAGTACGTGCCGGGACGTGCCTCTGCCTCGTGTTTCCAGAACTTCGATTTTACAGCTTCAAACTCCTTGCGAAGCTTCTCGAGTTCCTCCCCCGAGACACGCCTGCCGCCACCGCTGCCTCCCCCGGTGCCAGTCTGGTAGAGGATGATGGCCGCCCCCGGTCCGCCGCTCAGCACCGTGGCCACCCCGCCCACGGGTACCACGACCCGCTCCATCACCAGCACGCCCTCGGCCGAGAGGGACAACACCGGCACGGTAGCCTCCACTCCACCCAGCGTGCGCAGGGTGCCCCCAGCAGCGCCCCATGTAACGAGCAAGGTCGTGGTCAGCTTGGAGAGGGCCTTCACCTGCTCGCCGCGCGTCATGTACCGCAAGCGCTCGAGGTACCCGGGAGAGGAGGCGATGAGGGCCACCACTCCCGTCGGCAGGTGTTGCAGCGCCGCGAGGCCATCCAGCGGGCGCGTGAGCAACTGGCCCATCGCATGGTACAGCTCCACGAAGGCCTCTTCCGCTCCATCCAGCGGGCGGCCGATGTAATCCGCGTCGTCATACACCTCGGCCAACGGAGGGCCCTGCATCATGGGCCGCAGTTGCGCGTCCGCGGGCCGGAAGACCCACCCGTTGCTGATATAGAAACGGCCCAGCTCGAAGGGACCTGCCCGGAAAGCTCCATCCTTCCACTGCACCAGGCCCACCTTCTGCTGTGTGCGTCCGTTGCGCGTCCAGGCGAGGTATCCATCCGGCCGCAGCACGGCCACGGTGTTGAAGCGCTCCACCCGGCGCAGCAGCTCCTCGCGGGACACTTCCCCGCCCTCCAGCACCTCGCGCAGCAGATGACCCACGGCCATGCGTGGAGGAAACGAGGCCAGCGTCACGGGTTTGCACAGCAGCACGGCCAACACCCGGGCCGCCTCGTGAGGCGTGAGGGGAGCGTCTCGCGGGGGTTGGTCGTCGCGGTTGTCCAGGCCCGCGACCGCCAGCAACTCCTCGAAGGCGTCCACCTGCACGACGCCGCTGGCCACCGTGCGCACGGCTATTTCAGCCGGGCTCACCATGGCCACCCGAGTGCCCTGCATGTGCTCGCTCTGGCTGTAGCCCAGGAAAGCACCATGGCCTGGCGGTGGTGTCACCGTGGCGCAGCCGGTGGCCAGCACGGTCACACTCAGCAGCAGGGCCACCCACTTCCGCACTGTCTCAACGGACATGGTTCACCCGCACGCGCGGAGGTAGGGTTGATTTGCCCCTGATGGTCATCCGTCCCCATGCCCAAGACAACCCCACCACCCGCGGTCACGCTGCCCACCGATGAGGCACGGGCGTGGCTCGTCAGCCACCTCGGGCTCGCCACGCCCGCGTACCCCCAGGGCGCCGAGGGCGTGCGCGCGCTGCTGCGCCACCTGCGCCACATCCAGTTGGATCCGCTCGACGTCATCGGCACCAACGCGGACCTCGTGGCGCTCGCGCGCGTGGACGGCCTCTCCAAGGGCGACGTGTACCGCCACCTCTATCCCGGCCATGCCTTCGAGCACTGGGCCAAGGAGCGCTGCCTCCTCCCCGCGTACGCCTTCCCCCACTACCGCGAGCGCTCCCTGGAGACTCCCTGGTGGCGCCTCGCCACGCGGCTGGAGCGCCTCCCCGAGAAGGTGCTCGGCGCCGTGCTCGAGGAGCTCACGGCCCGCGGCCCCCTCTCCGCCGCCGAGCTCACCGACCATGGCGCGGTGACGCCGCTCGACTGGAGCGGGTGGAAGGGCACGGGCAAGGCCACCTCCATGGCGCTCGAGGTGCTGTGGACACGCTGTGAGATCGTCGTGTGCGGCCGGGGCCCCGGTGGCAAGCGCTACGACGTACCGCACCGGGCCCTCCCGGATGTCGCGCGCGCCCAGGCCGGCCACACCAGCGACGAGAGCTTCGCGCGCTGGGCCCTCGCCGAGCGCGTGGAGGCCGCGGGCCTGCTCTCCCGCGCGAGCGGCCCGCACTGGTCCACCCTGTCCCCGGTGCGCACCTCGCCCCTGCCGGACGCCATGGTGCGCGAGGGCCTGCTGGAGGAGGTGTCCCTTCCCGGCTCGCCCCGGCGCTACCTGGCTCCGGCGGGCTTCCGCTCGCGGCCCGTGACGGCGCCGGACGAGCGGATGCGGATACTCGGCCCCCTGGATCCCCTCTTGTGGGACCGGGCGCTGGTGAACCAGCTCTTCGGCTTCGAGTACGTGTGGGAGGTGTACAAGCCCGAGGAGCAGCGCCGCTGGGGCTGGTACGTGTGCCCGCTGCTGCACCGGGGCCAGCTGGTGGGACGGCTGGAAGCGCGGGTGCAGGAGGGCGTACTCCGCGTGGAGAAGTTGTGGAGGGAGAAGGGTGTGAAACTGGACGATGCGGCGCTCGACGAGGCCCTGACGCGCCATGCCAAGGCGTGCGGTGCGGTGAAGGTGCGCCGGCCCCGGGCGCGGGTGGGCTGAAGCACGCGCCACCTGCTAGGGTGGCCCCCCGCATGTGGCGCATGACAGCCCCGAGGCAAGAGGCCCTGTTCGAGGTCGGGCAGTACCGGGTGCGACGGGTCTCGGAGGAGGACGCGCCGCTCATCCGCGCGCTGGGCGAGCGCTGCCTGGAGCACCTGGAGCTCCACTACGGCTCGCCGCCGGATCCCGGGCAGATGATCCGCGAGTTGCTGACGGATCTGCCCCCGGGCAAGACGCTCGGCGACAAGTTCGGTATGGGCGTCTTCGACAAGGCCGGGCAGCTCGTGGGCGCCATCGACGTCATCCGCGACTACCCGCAGCCGGGCGAGTGGTACCTGGGCCTGCTGGTGCTCGAACCGGGCCAGCGCAACCAGGGACTGGGCGCGAAGCTGCTGGAGGCCCTGACGCACTGGCTGCTGCGGCGAGGCGCCGCGTCCCTGCGCCTCGCGGTGTCCGAGCACAACGCCGCGGGCCAGCGCTTCTGGAAGCGCTCGGGCTTCCAGCCCGTGAAGCAGGTGCTCGCCGAGTTCGGCAACAAGACGAGTCTCTTCCACGTCATGCGGCGTGAATTGGAGCTGCGATGAAGTGTCCGGAGTGCAAGGGGCAGATGGCCGAGCGGTCCTTCGAGACCCGCACCGGCGGACAGGTGACGCTGGACGTGTGCCACACCTGCCGCGGCCTGTGGTTCGACACCCATGAGAGCCTCCAGCTCTCCCCGAGTGGAACGCTGCGGCTCTTCCGCGAGCTGTACGAGCGGCACGGCGAGCGCCCCCCGTACGGCCAGCGCAGGATGGCCTGCCCGCGCTGCGACATGAAGCTGGAGCTGACGCATGACGTGGCGCACAACAACCGCTTCCAGTACTCGCGCTGTGCCCAGCGGCACGGGCACTTCATCACCTTCTTCCATTTCCTGCGCGAGAAGGGGATTGCGCGCGATCTCACGCCCCGGGAGCACACCGAGCTGCGCAAGCACGTGGACACGCTCCTGTGCTCCGATTGTGGCGAGCCCGTGCGGCTGGCGAACCTGACGGCCTGCGCGCGCTGCCAGGCGCCGCTCTCGCTGCTGGATCCAGAGTGCGTGGAGAACACGGTGCGCGGCGCGCAGAAGCCGGATGGCTCGCGCCGCGACGTGGCGCCCGAGGTGGCCGCCCGGCTCCTGATGAACGAGCTGAAGCTCAGTGGTTTCCACCGCAAGTCTCCGCCCCGCGACAGGCCCGAGCACCGCTCGGACGCCATTCCGCCCGTCACGCTCCAGGTCCCGGACCGGCGCACCTCGAACACCCTGGAGCGGGTGGACGACGCCGTGGACCTGATCGACATCGGCATCGAGCTCGTCGGCGGGGGTCTCAAGGCCCTGGGCAAGCTCCTCTCCTGATTTCCCTCACCCGCCGTACCCCCACGAACATGACGCACCGACAACCCACGCGGTTTCCGCTTCTCCTCCTGCTCACGCTGACGGCCCTGGCCGGCTGCGATCCCAAACCCCCGCCCACCCCGGAGCAGAGCTACTCCGAGGTCCAGTTCGACGTGACGGTGCCGCTCGAGACACCGGTGGACGCCACGCTCCTGCTCACGGGCGCGGATCCGGCGTTCAAGGGCCCCTCCGGACAGGGCCTGGAGCTCATCTACCAGGGAGGCACCACCTTCACGGTGAAGGGGCGGATGCCCAAGAACCAGCCGCTCACCTACAGCATCCGGATGACGGCGCCGTCCACGCACGTGGCGCTCGACGCGGCGGGGACCGCGGTGCCCGCGCGGACGCTCGAGGCGCACGAGAACGAGGAGAACGTGAGCTTCAGCGTGGAGCGCTGGGGCCCGGAGAGCGGCATCACCCAGCCGCAGACCGCCTTCATCGTCGCGGTCCCGGAGACGACTCCCTCGCAGGACAGCATCTGGCTGTCCGGCAACCATGAGCTGCTGGGCAACTGGAACGGGGCGGGCGTGAAGCTCTACAAGGCGGTGAACAGCGGCTACGCCACCGTGCTCTCGTTCACGCCGGACACGTCGCTCGAGTTCAAGGCGACGCGCGGCGGGTGGGACAAGGTGGAGAAGACGGCCGAGGGCGCCGAGGTCGCCAACCGCACGCTCAAGACGGGGACGGGTTTCGAGCGCATCTCCATCTCGGTGGGAGCGTGGGCGGACTTCGTCACCGCGCCGGTCGAGCCGACGCTCACCGGCAACATCAAGAAGGAGCACATCACTCCCACCAACACGCTGCTCAAGGAGCGCGACATCATCATCTGGCTGCCGCCGGGCTACGACGAGAACGACAGCACGCGCCGCTTCCCGGTGCTGTACATGCATGACGGGCAGAACCTGATGGACGTCGTCACGGCGTTCGCCGGGGAGTGGAAGGTGGACGAGACGGCCCAGGAGCTCGTCGAGTCCCACAAGGTGGAGCCGCTCATCATCGTGGGCATCTACAACACCGCGGACCGGGGCCCCGAGTACACGCAGGTGCCGGACGACCGCTACCCCGAGGTGAATGGCGCCAACGGTGGCCGGGCGGACGCGTACGGCCAGTTCATCGTCAACGAGCTGAAGCCGATGATCGACGGCAAGTACCACACGAGGCCGGAGGCGAAGTACACGGGCCTGGCGGGCTCGTCGCTGGGCGGACTGGTGACGATGTACCTGGGCATGAAGCACCCGGACACGTTCAGCCGGCTGGCGGTCATCTCTCCCTCGGTGTTCTGGGGCCACCACGACATCGTCGCGAAGGTGAACGCGCTGCCCGCGAAGCTGCCGCTGAGCATCTGGCTGGACATCGGCACGGACGAGGGGAGCAGCAGCCTGGAGACGGTGGCCGACACCCGGCAACTGCGCGACGCGCTGGTGAACAAGGGCTGGGTGCTCGGCGGCAGCCAGCTGAAGTACACCGAGGTGGAGGGCGGCAAGCACAACGAGGCCGCCTGGGCCGCACGCTTCGGCAGCGTGCTCGAGTACCTCTTCCCCCCGCCGCCTCCGTGAAGTAACGCCGCCGCTCCGCTCCTCCCGGGAGAGGAGCGGAGACAAGCGGGTTCCCGTCTCTCCCTCGCCCTCCGGGAGAGGGGCGGAGACAAGCGGGTTCCCGTCTCTCCCTCGCCCTCCGGGAGAGGAGCGGAGACAAGCGGGTTCCCGTCTCTCCCTCGCCCTCCGGGAGAGGGGCGGGGTGAGGGTGCCCGTCACCGTCCTCCCCACCGTGAGTCAGCCGGGGGGAGGGCGCTCGGCCCGGGGAGGCTCCATGAGGGCGGCCACCTCGGGCGAGTAGCCCCCGGGGCCCTCACCGTGGGCGATGAGCGGCGGGCGGACGGCAAGCCCCCGCTGCCTGTCGCGCACGGCGTGCACGAGGAAGCGCGTGGCGGGACTCTCCACCCGGGCGTGCACGAAGCGCAGGGCCACGGGGTAGAGCTTCGCCGCCACGAGCAGGCCGAGCACCTCCGCGACCCGGGCCGCCGGGTAGACGAGGCTCACCCGTCCCCCGGGAGGCAGCGCATGCCGGGCCGCGGCCACCACCGAGGGCGCGTCACACGCCAGCTCCTGCTTGGACACGGCGCGCTCCTCGTCCGGGCTGCGCACGCCCGCGTTCACCGGACGGAAGGGTGGGTTGGACACCACGTGCGCGTAGGCCCCCGGGGCGAAGAGCGAGCGCGCCTCGCGCAGATCTCCCAGCAGGGGCCGCACCCGTCCCTCGCAGGCGTTGAGCGCCACGGCGCGCACCAGGCGCGCATGCACCTCGGGCTGCAGCTCCAGCGCGTCCACCGGCCCGAGGCCGAACTGGCACGTCAGCAGGAAGGACACCACGCCGCTGCCCGCGCCGAGCTCCAGCAGGGGGCTACCGGCGTCCCGGCCCTCGGTGGCCGCGAAGGCGGCGAGCAGCACGGCATCCAGCGTGAAGCGGTAGCCGCTGCGGCGCTGCAACAGCTTCACGCCCGAGGTGCCAATGGAGTCGAGCGTCTCGTCGGGTGCTCGAGTCTCCGGCACGGAGTGGCTCTTCTCGCTCAAGATGGGCTCCGAGAACGGCTCCGGCGGGTGTCGGACAGAGGGCGCTCACTCTATCCGGCTGTCCACAATCATGGGGTACACGCGTTTTTCCACCGGGCCGGGGTTGGCGTCACGGGACGAATGCACAGCGTGCGAGCCCCATGAGGCACGTCTCCCTTCCTGTCGTACTCCTGGCCCTGGCGTCCAGCGGCTGCGGCGCCGACCCGGAGCCGTGTATCAGCGGCTGCCCGGACATCTCCGGGGTGTACTCCGTGAGGAACGCCACCCCGGTGGGGCAGTGTCCCTTCAGCCCCTACGTCTTCGCGCCCACCGTCCAGTTGCAGCAGTTGGAGGACGGGCGCAGGGCCGTCTTCCACGTCATCGACCCGGCCACGAAGCTCCAGGTGCCGCTGACGGGCGACGTCTATGCCCCCGGGCCGAAGGAGGGGCCGGACATGCTCGGCTCGTTCCGGATCGACTCCGTCGTGGTGCGCTCCACCAGCGCCTCGGACGAGCGGACGCGGACGTTGGCTCTGACCGCCACCGGCTCGGTGTCCCTGCACGAGGGCCGCCGCGTGTTGACGGCGACATTGAGCACCACGGACATCACAAATGAATCCACTCCTGTGCGGAGCTGTGGCATCACGCTCTCCATCACCGGGGAAGGAGACTGAGCCGTGGCCACCGAGCCTCCCACATCTGAAGCTCCCAGCGGACCCAGGCGCCGCGGGCCGTCCGCCTTCGCCTGGCTCAGCCTGGGACTGAGCGCCCTCGTCGGGGTGGCGATCGGCATCGGGAGCTTCACCTTCGCCTACGCGAAGGGGGCCTCGTACATGACGGACGATCCCGCCGCGTGCGCCAACTGCCACGTGATGAGCGATCAATACTCCGAGTGGACCAACTCCAGCCACCACACCGTGGCCGTGTGCAATGACTGCCACACGCCCCCCAGCTTCGTGGGCAAGTACCTGGCCAAGGCGCGCAATGGCTGGCACCACTCGGTGGCCTTCACCGCGGGGGGCTTCCACGAGCCCATTCAGATCACCCCGCACAACCGCGCCATCACCGAGCAGCGCTGCCGCTCGTGCCACCAGCCCATCGTCCAGGCCATCGACGCGCACGCGGCCTCCACGAGCACCGAGCGCGATGATGGCTCCATCTCCTGCATCCGCTGTCACAGCGACGTCGGACACGCGCCGTAACCCCTTCGACTCCCCACGGACCCCACCTGTATGGAAGCTTCCCGTACCCGCCGCCGATTGATGCTCCTGCTCGCCGCGATGGTGCTCGCCGCGGGCGCCGCCGCCGCCGCCGCCGCGCTCGCGGTGAACATCATGGAGCGCAAGCAGGAGGCCCGGAATCCCTTCTACCGGGTCGTCGAGCTCACCGACACGACGGAGGATCCGGCCATCTGGGGCAAGAACTTCCCGCTCCAGTACGACGACTACAAGCGCACGGTGGACATGACGCGCACGAAGTACGGCGGCAGTGAGGCGGTGCCGCGCGAGCCCACGGCCAACGATCCGCGCACGGTGACGGCGCAGTCGCGGCTGGAGGAGGATCCGCGGCTGAAGACGTTCTGGGCGGGCTACGCCTTCGCGACGGACTTCCGCGAGGAGCGCGGCCACGCGTACGTGCTGGAGGACCAGCTCTTCACCGAGCGCCAGCACGTCACCAAGCAGCCGGGCGCGTGCGTCCACTGCCACGCCTCGGTGTACGTGCCCTACAAGAAGCTGGGCGAGGGAGACCTCATCAAGGGCTTCGAGAAGATGAACGCGATGCCCTACCCCGAGGCGCGCAAGCTGGTGCAGCACCCGGTGGCGTGCATCGACTGCCATGACTCGGAGACGATGCAGCTGCGGGTGACGCGGCCAGGCTTCCTGGAGGGCATCCGCGCGCTGAAGGCGAGCCAGGGCGTGCAGAACTACGACGTGAACAAGCAGGCGACGCGCCAGGAGATGCGCACGTACGTGTGCGGGCAGTGCCACGTGGAGTACTACTTCAAGGGCCCGGAGAAGCGGCTGACGTACCCGTGGGCCAACGGCATCAAGATCGAGAACATCCTCACGTACTACACGGAGAACGGGCACAAGGACTGGGTGCACGCGGAGACGGGGGCGCCGGTGCTCAAGGCGCAGCACCCCGAGTTCGAGATGTACAACCAGGGCATCCACGCGCGCTCGGGGGTGGCATGCGCGGACTGCCACATGCCCTACAAGCGCGAGGGAGCGCTGAAGATCAGCGATCACCACGTGCGCAGCCCGCTGCTCAACGTGAACCGGGCCTGCCAGACGTGCCACAACTGGACGGAGGCGGAGCTGACGCAGCGGGTGACGACGATCCAGGACCGCACCTTCGAGCTGCGCAACCGGGCGATGGACGCGATGATCGCGCTGATTGGGGACATGAAGGCGGCCAGGGGCGCGGGGAAGACGGACGCGGACCTGAAGACGGCGATGGAGCTGCAGCGCCGGGCGCAGTTCATGGTGGACTTCGTGGAGGCGGAGAACTCGATGGGCTTCCACGCGCCGGAGGAGGCCGCGCGCATCCTCGGCATCGCGATGGACATGGCGAGGCAGGGGCAGCTGGCGGTGAGGCAGCCGGACTTCACGCCGAACCTCTTCCCGAGCACGACGCCCTCGGTGAAGCCGACGGAGCGCGAGGTGACGCCGCCGCCCGGGGGCGCCGCGGGCAGCGGCAGCCAGGGTGGGGGCAGCGGCACCGGCCACTGAAGCAACGTCCCCCAGCCAACAAAGCCCACCGCTCCAAGTCCCCATCCCCAAGCCCATATCCCCTCTCCCGCCGGGAGAGGGACGGGGTGAGGGTATCGGGTAGCCCCGGGCTCCTCCCTGTGGACCCCCCCGAGGGCCACGGGCTCCCCCGCCTGCCTCACTGAGCGTGTAACCGGGCGACCCATCGTCCGCCCCGTCCGCTCTTGGAATGGTCCCCTCTGGACGAGCCGGGTACACTGGCCGCGAGGACACTCCCCATGGCGAACAGCAGCACCCAGCCGGCCCCACTCCCGTGGCAAACGCCGCACCTTCCCTGGATGGCTGGCTCCCTCGATGGGGCGCAGGGCCCGGGTATGCGCCAGTCCGGGCAGGGGGGGCTGCGGACGGAGGCGCAGGGGCCGCGGCGCATCCTGATCGTCGACGATGACCCGGCCATCCTCAACGTCTGGCGCCGGGTGTTGGGGCAGAGGACGCGCTCGGCCTCGCTGGACAACCTCGAGAAGAAGATCTTCGGGGCCAACCCGCCCGCCGCGTCCGGGGACGCGGGCTTCGCCATCGACACCGCGTCGCAGGGGCAGGAGGGGTACCAGAAGGTCATCAGCGCCCTGGAGGAGGGGCGTCCCTACACGTTCGCCCTCGTGGACATGCGGATGCCGCCGGGCTGGGACGGGCTGGAGACCATCCTGCACATGCTGGAGAAGGATCCCCGGCTGGAAGTGGCCATCTGCAGCGCCTTCTCGGACATCTCCCGCGAGGAGGTGGCCCAGCGCGTCGGCCGCACGGACATCCAGTGGCTGCGCAAGCCGTTCGATCTCGAGGTCGCTCGCGATCTGGCCCGGAAGCTGAGTGAGCAGGGCGTGCAGCGCCGCCACTCCCGCTGAGAAGTCGGGGCATGATGAAATCGTGATGGAGCCGTGAGCCCCAGGTGCGGCTCGGCTCCGGGCGATCCCTCAGTGTGGTGCGACGGACCGTTGCACTTCCTGGAGGAGCTCGCCCCCATGACCCTGTCTCGGCAGCTGGCTGCCGGCGCCATTGTCTTGCTCGCCGGCCTCATCGCCTGTGGAACCCCGCCCGCTCCGGAACGGCTCCACACGGACTCCGTCAACCTCCTGCTCGGGGATGAGAGCTTCAAGGCCCGGTTCGGGCGGCTCCCGCGGGCGGACGAGGAGCAGTTGCGGATCCAGGTCCACCTGGAAGACGTGCTGGAGCGGCTGCGGCAGCGCTCCACGGAGGGGCTGTCCCCGGCCGCGCGCGCCGCCAGGAGCCGGAATCTCGAGCGGCTGGCGGACTACATCCAGCGAGGCGAGTTCCCCCGGAACGACGGCCATCCGGACGCGCGGCGCCCCACCTTCATCGACTCGCGGGGGCGCATCTGCGCGGTGGGCTATCTGCTCGAGCAGGAGCTGGGCCCGGAAGTCGCCGAGGCCATCGCCGCCGATCACAAGTACGCCTTCATCCGGGAGATCGACTCACCCCTGCTCGCGCGGTGGGCCGCCACCACGGGGCTCGAGCTGGAAGAGCTGGAGATGATCCAGCCCACCTACTCCTCCGAGCCCCCATACGAGGAGTCGTATGGGCCGATCTTCTCCTTGTTGGATCCGCTCGATGGGAGCGATGGCCACTTCTCCATCGGCTCGGGGTTCCTGTTCGATGGCAAGGGTGACGGCGTCCCCATCCGGCTGGATCTCTCCACGGCCTTCAGGGGAAGCTGCGGCCTGGGAGGCTACGCGGCCATCTCGCTGACGAAGCTCACGGGCGCGGACAGATCCGCCACGTCGCTGAGCAACATGGATCTGGGGATGTACTTCGCCCGCCCCGTCTTCTCCGGCAACTGGCTCGTGCTCCGGGGAGGGCTGCTGCTTCCCACGGGGGACGAGGACGAGGTGGGTTCCTCCGTGAATACCTCGGTGGCGGCGAAGCGTCCGGCCCAGGCGGTGCTGTTCCAGCCAGGAGCCCTGGGTGGGAGGCTGGGCGCTTCCATGATCGTGCCCAGCGCCTTGTGCTCGTCCTGCTCGCTCCGGCTGGACGCCGGGCTGGATGTGTACTCCCCCTTCTACAAAGCCTTGCGGTTCTCCCCGCGGTGGGGAGCGGGGTTCTCCTATCGCTATCAACAGCTCGTCACCATGCTCGAGATCGCTGGCGGCCGGTACGCGGAGACCCTCGCCGCGAGGAGTGCGATCCATCACTCCGTCGGACTGTCGTTCCGGAAAGCCGCCAGCGGCAGGTCGGGCTTTCAGCCGGGGCTGGCCCTCTCGATCCCGCTGGAGAATGGAATCAAGCGGTGGTTCCTGGGCTTCGATGTGACGATGCGGTTCCTTTGAACCCGCCGCTCAGCGCCGCTGGCCCACGAGCCGCTCGGCGACGTCGATCACCTTCGCCTCGACGTTGGTGTTGTCCAGCTTGTCGATCTCCGCGAGGCCGGTGGGGCTGGTGACGTTGACCTCGGTGAGCCAGTCGCCGATGACGTCGATGCCCACGAGGTACAGGCCACGCTCCTGGAGCGCGGGCTTGAGGCGGGTGCAGATCTCCAGCTCGCGCGGGGTGAGCTGCGTCTTCACGGGGGTGCCACCGGCGGCCATGTTGCCGCGGTGATCGTCCTGGGCGGGGACGCGGAGCACGGCGCCGCAGGGCTCGCCATCCACGAGGATGATGCGCTTGTCACCCTGGCGGCTCTCGGGGAGGTAGGCCTGGGCGACGACGGCCTTCTTGCCGCCGAGGGTGATGATCTCCAGGAGGGAGCGGGTGTTGCGGTCGCCAGGCTGGAGGAAGACGATGCCCTGGCCGCCGAAGCCCTCGACGGGCTTGAGGATGGTGCCCTGGGGGTGGCGGGCGATGAACTGGGAGAGGGCGGCGAGCTCGCGGGCGATGAGCGTCTCGGGCATGAGCTCGGGGAAGCGCAGGCCGAAGAGCTTCTCGTTGGCATCGCGGATGCCGGTGGGGTTGTTGAGGAAGACGGGCGGGCGGCCGTTGCACAGCTCGACGAGCTGGGTGGCCTGGAGGAAGTCGGCGTCGACGGGGGGATCCTTGCGCAGGAAGAGGACGTCGAGGCTGGAGAGGGGGCGCACCTGCTCGTCGAGGAGGTCGAAGTGGCGGCCGGGCTCGCGGCGCACGGTGACGGTGCGCATGCGGGACTCGGAAGCGGAGCCGTTGAAGCGGAGCCAGGGCTGCTCGAAGTAGCGCACCTGGTGACCGCGGCGCTGGGCCTCGAGCATGAGGGCGAAGGTGGAGTCATGGTCCACCCGGACCGTCTCGAGGGGATCCATGAGGAAGCCGAAGGTGAGCGCGGCCATGGGGACGGGAGCCTCCTGGGGGTTCGAAGGATGATACCCGGTGAGTAGACGCACGGAGGGCGCGCGCGCGACAGAAAAAGCACGCGGAGTGGGGGAGGGGGGCTACGGGTGGCGGCAGAGGCCCTCGACGCAGGAGGTGCCTGGGGGGCATCCGGGCCCGCCGTCGGCGCAGGAGACCCGCGAGCAGGCCATCTTCAGCTCCAACCGGGAGTCCTTGTAACGCGGAGGCCACACGGAGCAGAGGCCGCCGCTGGGGCAGGGCACCTTCTGGCAGTTCTCTCCGCGCACCACCGCGCAGACCGAGAGGCCCTCGCCGAGACCGACGCACTCCTGGCCTTCGGCGCAGCCCGATGCTTCACAGGTGGGAAGACAGGAGGGACCGTCCAACCCCTCCCGGCAGAAGAAGCCCTGTGGACAACTCGTGGGCTCCTCCATCTGGCAGGAGCGCCCGCACCAGCCCCTGTTGCAGTGAAGTCCCTGCTCGCAGGTGTTCTCCCTAGGCCCTCTGGCCGGAATGCAGGCCTCGCCCTCCTTCCGCTCTCCCGGATCGACACACACCCGCACCAGGGGCCCTACATCCATCGTGGGCAGCGTCCGGCAGGTTTCTCCTTCCCCGCACTGCAGATCGGTGGTGCACCAGCTATCGCTGCAGAGCCCCTCGCGCCGGGTCCCCGAGACACTCAGGCATCCAAGTGGCGGCTCGCAATCCTGCCCTCTCCAGCATGTCTGCGAATAGGTCTGGAGCTTCCACGTCTCCTCCAGCTCCAAAATGGGAGTTGCCGCAGCCGCCCTCCGACCCTCCTCAGACCAGGGATTCCAAAATGCCGTTCCCACGATGATCAGGAGAGGCATCGGAAGCAGCAACCCAAGCAGAAGGGTGAGGAAGGTGCTCCGCTTCACTGGCACGTCACCGTGCAAGGCAGGGTCCGGCAGTCCCGGTACTCCACCTTGTCATCAGGGCAGATCCTCTCCTCATCCTCATCCTCATCGTCCTCAAGTTCCTGATTCCTGAACTCCTCGCCACGCTGTTTGAATTTATCTTTCATGTCCTGCTGCATCGCCCGATCGAGCTTTCCACCCTTCCGATAGGTATGCGGGCAGCCCGTTCCGAGCATCAAAAACCCCATCACGGCAGCGAGCATCGCGCGTTGCGACATGAGTTCCCCCCTGGCGGAATGATGCCTCAGCAGTAAGGGGAACCCCGATATGGGGCGGTGCGCCATCCGTGAGCGGTGACGACTGCCGGACACAGCAGCGGGGGAGGGCCCCTTGATGCCGCGCCTCGACTTCAAGGACGCTCGGGTCCGTGCCCCTCGCCAGGCCAGATACCCGGAGTGATGCCTTCGTCCTCCATGAGCTGGAGCGGCATCAGCGCCGGCGTGAGCAGGGCATCCCCACGCTCACCGTGCTCTCCGGTCCTCCCGGCACCGCGGCCTCCCTCTGGCGCCAATGGCTCGGCTCGCTGCACAAAAGTGGCTGTACGGTGCTCGCCTCGAGCGAGGCCGACGTGGTCCGGGCCTGGATGGAGACACTCGCCCGCGTCAGGAACCTCGAGACCGATGCCGCGGACTTCCTCGGGATGGCCGGGGGCCTCGCTCCGGGCGAGCTGTCCACCCGCTCGAGAGGAAAGACAGCCCACGAGCGCGGCGTCCTCCTCCAGGAGCTGTTCTCCGCAGCTCCCGATGGTGACACCTCCACCGCGTGCAGGTGTCTGCTCCACCCACAAGTTACCCACAATTCAGGGGCACCCCTCGATGCGGTGCTCGACGCCCTCGGCCCCCTTCGAACCCTCACGGCACTGCATGCCCTCGTCCCGCCCGGTGCGGCTCCCGCGCTGCTGCTCACCGGCTCCGGCGCCGAGGGACTCGCACGCGCGGCCCGGCTGGCCTCGAGGCTGTGTGCCTCCCTCCCGTCGCTCGTCATCGCGCTGAGCGCGGACCGGGCCACCCTCGGGACGTACCTGCATGGCAGCGGCTCCCAGTCCCTCGCCATGGTGCGCGAAGGGCTCATCGAGCTCGCCACCCCTTCACCCGAAGCACTCGGTGTGAAGCTGGAGGCACTCGGAGTCCAGCCCTCGGAGGAGCTCTCCCGCCCGCTGGCCCGGCTGGCGGCGGAGGGCGTCTCGGACGAGGTGCTCGCGCTCTTCGGCGAGGTCGTCCGCGAGCACCAGCGCCCCTCCCGGCCAGAGGCCCCCGAGGACCGGGCTCGCAGCCAGGAGGAGCGCTTCCTCTACGCCTTCCTCGACTCGCACCCCTCCACCCACGGGCTGTTCGAGCTCAACGCCTCCCCGGGGTTCCGCCTCGCGGGCCGTGAAGTGGAGGTGGATCTGCTGGCCCGGCGCTTCCTCCTCGCCGTGGAGATCGACGGCTACCGCCACTTCCAGGACGCGGAGGCCTACCGGCGAGACAGGCGCAAGGACGCCGCGCTGCAACGCCACGGGTACCTCGTGCTGCGCTTCCTCGCCCAGGACGTGGTGGCACGGCTCGAGGAAATCCTCGACACTATCTCGGAAGTCATCTCGCACCGGCGCGAGCCTGGGGGTTGAACATGCAGGGGCACGAGGTTTCCCGGCTGGGTGAGCTGGCGCTCACGTGGCTGCTGACACGCGCGGAAGGGAAGGGCGCCCGGAGCGATCTCTCCCGCGCGCTGAAACCCTTCGCCGAGCACCGCTGGAGCGCCAGTGATTGGAACCTCCGTCTCGACGAGACGCTCACGGCGCTCGAGACGGCCGGGCTCGCGCGGCGCACGGCCCGCAATGGCCTCGAGCTCACCTCCCAGGGGCGCGCGCAGGCCCTCGCGTGGCTCGGGGTGAAGCGCCTGCCCGACGGCACCTCCTGGAAGAAGCTCAAGAACACGCACCTGCTGGCGCGGGTGCTGGAGCTGCCGCCCTCCCAGGGCAACCTGGCCCGCCTGGGCACGGCGGACGGCATGCGCGCGGTGCTCGTGCAGAAGCAGCTCGGCGGCGAGTCCCCCGGCACCAGGAGCCTCACCCAGGTGCGCGATGCGCTGTGCTGGAAGCAGCTCGGCGTCGACACAGACAAGCCCTTCACCCTGGCCGCCGTGCAGGCGGTGTTGCTCGCCCGGGCCCTGGGAGCCTCGCGCGAGGCCGAGCCCACCCAGGCCATGCGGCAGCTCGCCGCGAGGAGCGTGGGCGCGAAGCGCTCGGACGCGGACAGCCTGCGGCTGGCGGCCCTGCGCGCCTGGCTCGTCCCCAGCGCGGAGCCCCTCACCGTGCCGCCCGCGCCGTCCACCGCGCCGGCCTCCCGCAACGTGCTGGCCACTCCCCCCGACCCGGCGTACTTCGACACGGCGGCTCCCGCTCCGGCTCCGGAAGATCTCCGGACCTTCGCCGAGCGGGTGCGGCACGCGGCGAGGTCCTCGGCGAGCGGGCGTTTCGGTGAGGACAAGATCTTCATCTCCCACGTCTGGCGCACCCTGAGCGGCCAGCTCGCGGGCCTGGACGAGCAGACCTTCAAGAGCAGGCTCGTCGAGGCCAACCGGGCGCGCTTCCTGTCGCTGAGCCGCGCCGATCTGGTGGAGGCGATGAACCCCGCGGACGTCGCCGCCTCGGAGACGCGCTACCTCGGCGCCACCTTCCATTTCATCGCCCTATAGGTTCCCGATGAACGCGCCCGATCTCCGCCTCGCCGCCTTCCTCTCGGACCGCACCGAGGTCTTCCACTCCATCCAGCACCGCCATGAAATCTGGCGGCCGGATCCGTTCGACGTGGAGCGCGTGCACCAGGAGGCGCGCGCCTCTTTCGAGCGCCTGCTCACCCGTGCCACCACGCCGCCGGGCCTGGACTCGGGACGCATCCTGTTGCTGCGCGGTGAGTCCGGCTGCGGCAAGACGCACCTGGTGCGCGCCTTCCGCTCCCGGGTCCACGAGCAGTCCCTCGGGTTCGTGGGCTATCTGCAGATGACGACGTCCACGGACAACTATGGGCGCTACGTCCTCAACAACCTCATCGAATCGCTCGATCAGCCCTACTGCGAGCCCTCGCAGCCCGGCTCCGGGTTGATGAAGCTCTCCAGCGCGCTCTTCTCGCGGTGTGGCAAGTGGGCCGCTGGCCTCACGCAGCTCGACACGGACGCCGAGGACGTCCATCAGATCGTCAGCGAGGCGGCCGATGAGCTCATCGATCAGCCCGCCTTCCAGGACGTGGACCTGGCCCTGGTGCGCGCGCTGCTCTACCTGCAGCGCAACGAGTCGCGCATCAAGAAGCGCGTGCTGAGCTACCTGCGCTGCGAGGATCTCGCGGAGCCGGACCGCAAGGTGCTCGGCGGGATGGTGCCCCGCGTCCACGATGACGATCCGAAGAAGATGGTGGAGCACCTGGGGCAGTTGATGCGAGCGCTGGGGCACTCGCTGGTCATCTGCGTGGATCAGCTCGAGGACATCTACGACGCCCAGGACGCCGGCAATCCCTTCCGGCGGGCCATGCAGACGCTGTGCGATCTGGCCGATCG
Source organism: Archangium gephyra (assembly GCF_042230915.1). GTDB lineage: Bacteria > Myxococcota > Myxococcia > Myxococcales > Myxococcaceae > Archangium > Archangium gephyra_B. The sequence goes on from NZ_CP102578.1 coordinate 71,104, forward strand.
CGTGCCCTCGTCCCTCATCATCATCAGCTGCCTGAAGGACTTCTGGGACACGCTGAAGCCGTTGCTCACGCGGCCGATGCTGGACCGCATCACGTTGGATCCAGCACCCATCGATCTGCACAGCCTGCGCACGGCGGAGGAGGCCCGGCTCATCGCCGAGAAGCGCCTGGAGTACCTCTACGATCAGGAGGACGCGCCCTTCGAGGCCGCGGAGCCCACGTACCCCTTCCCGCATGAGGGGTTCGAGGCGCTGGCCGGCATGCGTGCGCGGGACGTGCTCGATGAGTGTCGCCGCTACCGCGAGCGCGCCATCCACGAGGGCCGGCTGCCCGAGCACTTCCCGCTCGTGGAGGGATTGACGAAGCAGGGCTCCCCGGAAGCCCTCCCCGAGCCCACGCCCGTCTCGGAGCTGGATCCGCTCTGGAACGACTTCCGCACGGGGTACAAGGGCTCGCCGCCCGACGATGACTCGGAGCTGGCGGTGCTGCTGGCCTGGGCGCTGGGCGCGAGCACGGACGAGGTGGACGCGGGCCACCGCTTCGAAGCCAGGACGCTGGGCGAATCCATCCAGGTGGACGTGTCTCCCGGAGACGGGAAGCTCCACGTGGCGCTGTGCAACAACAAGCCGAATGGCGGGGCGCTGGCGCGGCAGATCGAGCAGGCCCGGAAGGACGCCCGGGGCCGCACGGCCGTCGCCGTGCGCACCACCGTCTTTCCCAGCAACCCCAAGACGCAGGCCGCCGAGGAGCTGGGCAAGCTCATCGCCAAGGGTGGGCGCCGTGCGGTGCTCGAGGACAGTGACTGCCGCACCCTGCTCGCGCTGCGGGAGTTCCGCGCGCGGCACGAGTCCCGTGCCGACTTCGCCGCCTGGCTCCGCTCGGCCCGGCCCCTCACGCAAACGAAGGCGCTGCGCGACATCCTCGATCTGGACCACCTGCGTCCCGTGAATCGCCCGGCCGCCCCTCCCGCGAAGCCCGCCGCCTCGCAGCCGGCGCTCGCGCTGCGGACGGATCCCAAGCCCGTGGACCCACCGCCGTCACGTCCGGCCGCGGCGCCCCGGGAGCCTCCCCGGAAGCTCGAGCCCCTGCGCATCGGTGAGCTGGAGAGCCTCTCACGCGACGCCGTGCGGCTCGAGGCCAACGAGCTCATGCAGCACGCCGCGTTCCTGGGTGGCTCGGGCAGTGGCAAGACGACGCTCGCGCTCAACGTGGTGGAGCAGCTCCTGCTGCAGGGCATCCCCACCATCCTCGTGGACCGGAAGGGAGACCTCGCCGGGTACGCGAATGACGCCGTGTGGACACGCCCGCTCGATGATCCACGCCGCTCCGAGCGCCGGGCCCTGCTGCGCGAGCGGCTCGACGTGGCGCTCTTCACCCCCGGGCACCCCCACGGCCGCCCGTTGGCCATCCCCATCGTGCCGGACGGACTCGGCTCGCTGCCGGACTTCGATCGCAAGCAGGCCACGCAGCTCGCGGGCGACGCGCTCGGCGGCATGCTGGACTACAAGCACAGCGGGCGCGACAGGGCGTGCCGGACCGTTCTCACGCAAGCGATTGATCAGCTCGTGCAGCTCTCGCCCGCCGGCGTCACCCTGGAGAAGCTCGTCTACTTCATCGACGAGAAGGATCCACGGCTGGTGAACGCCGTGGGCCGGCTGGACACGAAGCTCTTCGAGAAGCTGGTGCAGGACCTGGAGACGCTGCGGCTCAATGCCTCCGAGCTGCTGGGCAGTGGAGGGGAGAAGCTCGACATGGAGCTGCTGCTGGGCCGGGGTGCCCACGCGCGGCCCGGGAAGACGCGTCTGAGCGTCATCAGCACCAAGTTCCTCGGCGACACCGACAAGGTGCTCTTCTGGGTGTCGCAGCTGCTCATCGAGGTGTCGCGCTGGCTGGGCCACAATCCGTCCACCTCGCTGCAGGCGGTGCTCATGTTCGACGAGGCGGACATGTACCTGCCGGCCACCCGGCAGCCGGCCACCAAGCAGCCGATGGAGAACCTGCTGCGGCGGGCGCGCTCAGCGGGCCTGGGAGTGATGCTCGCCACACAGAGCCCCGGCGACTTCGATTACAAGTGCCGCGACACCATCCGCTCGTGGTTCGTGGGCCGCGTGAAGGAGAGGAACTCGCTGGAGAAGATGAAGCCCATGCTCAGCGAGGCCCGGGTGGACTTCACCGCGAAGATTCCCAACCAGAGCACGGGCCAGTTCCACGTGCTGCGCGAGGGCAACGTCCAGCCCATCAAGGCGGATCCCTCGGTGCTCGCCACGGAGCAGCTCCCGGACGACGAGCTGCTCCGGCTCGCGGCGCGCACGCTGCCCGCGGCGGACACGAGGCAGACGGGTTCCTGACGCATCGGAAACATCCCCTCTCCCCCCGGGCAGGGGAAAAGCATCTAAAGGGCAAGGAAATCAGTGACTTGGCAGGTGGCCCACCTGCCAGGTCAGACTGGCTCCATAGGGTGGCTCCCATATGGGGGCGGCAATGGGGCAGGGCGAGGGAGAGGGCGGGCAGGTCGTTGAGCTGATTCTCAAGCACTTCGGCACGCTGAGGGACCCGCGTGTGGCGCGTACCAGACGGCATGCACTGCTCAACGTGCTGGTGATGGCGCTGTGTGGAGTGATAGCCGGGGCAGACGGGTGGAAGCAGCTGGCGCTGTTCGCCAGGACGAGGGCCAGATGGTTCGCCACCTTCTTGGAAATTCCACATGGAGTGCCCAGCGCGGACACATTTCGCCGGGTGTTTTGCGCACTCAGGCCCCAGGCCTTCGAGGCGTGCTTCCGCAGCTGGGTACAGGAGATGGCCCAGACACTGCGCGAGGAGGTAGTGGCGGTGGACGGCAAGAGCGTGCGAGGCGCCTTGGGCAAGGCGCTGGCGGGCTCACCGCTGCACCTGGTGCACGTGTGGGCCACGCAGCAGAGGTTGCTGCTGGCACAAGCGGCTGTGCAGGGGGCGCCCGGGGAGGTGAAGGCCATACCCGAGCTGCTGGCGCTGCTGGACTTGAAGGGGGCGGTGGTAACGGTGGACGCCAACGGGTGCACGGCCCAGGTAGCCCAGGCCGTGGTGCAGGCCCAGGCCGACTACGTGCTGTGTCTCAAGGGCAACCGCGGGCCGCTGTACGCGTATGTGCAGGACTTGTTCGCCCCAGTGCGTGAGGGCCAGGCGCGTGCCCGGGTGGACTCCCACTCTCGCAGCGAAGAAGAGGGGCATGGCCGGCACGAGGTGCGCAGTGCCTGGGCTGTTGCCCTCAAGCTCGAGGCTTGTCCCAAGTCGGCCTCCACATGGCCCAAGCTCAAGACGGCCGTCATGATGCGGCGTGAGCGCACCCAGGGCGGCAAGACGCAGGTGCAGTGGCACTACTACCTCACCAGCCTGCCACCCAAGGCGCGCAAGCTCGCCCGAATCATCCGCACCCACTGGGGCGTGGAGAATGGCCTGCACTGGAGCCTGGACGTGTGCCTGGGCGAGGACTCGCGCCGCATCCGCGACCACAACGGCGCTCAGAACTTCGCGCTGCTCAGCCGCATGGCCTTGACCGCTCTGAGGCGAGAGTCGACGGAAAAACCGGGCGTGCCCAGCCGACGCAAGCTGGCCGGCTGGGACAACGATTATCTGCTACGCGTCTTGATGGCCGTATTTACTGACCTTTAGATGCGTTCGCCCTGCCCAGAGGGAGAGGATCCCCCCTCCGTTCAAAGGGGGGGCAAGCCCCCCGGGGTGAGGGTGCCACGCATCCCAGGTTGAATCCCAACTCGGACTCGACGCACTCAGCCGCGCAGCGCGATGGCCCGTGTGACGGCGGCTGCCGCGTTGACCCGGCCAAAGCCGTACCACCGGCTGTAGGGCTTGATCGTCAATCTCGGGTCGATGGCCGGACGGTGTTGGATCTCGATCTTCTGCTGAGCAGGACCCCATTGGCCATCATCCGGGCAGTTGGGATCCACCTGGTCGGCGGTGTCGCACAGGATGTGCTTGGCATCGAGGGCGCTCAGGGAGGGATTGGCGGCGAACATGAGCGTGAGCACTCCGGCGACCATGGCGCACGCGGCTGAAGTATCCGCGTGGTAGTCGTAGTTCTTGCTGGCGTGGAGCTTCTCGTCTCCCGTGCCCTGGTTCGCGAGGCTCACGGGTCTGAGCCCTCTGACGTCGCCCCCGGGAGCACACACGGTGATGCCAGAGCCGTGGTTGCTGCGGAAGAGTTTGAACTCCTGGGACTGCCGGGTGTTGAAGAGCGGCTTGTATTGCGTCTTGAAGCCCTCGTCCGTGATGTCACCCTGCTTGGTGGGGACAATGAGTGTCGCGGAGACGAGAAGCGTGTATTTCGAGCACAGGGTCTTGTTGGCCTCGAGCTGACGCCCCTCGTTGCCCGCGGCGAAGACGAAGAGGCAGCCCTTTCCATCGCGGGCCGTGGCCGCCATCTTGTCGATCTCCTCCCTCATCCTGAGGGTTTCCACGTTGTTCAACGCACCGAAACCAAAGCTGTTGCTGATGACGTAGACCCCCCGGTTGACGATGGTCTTGTACATCTCGATTTCGGGTTCGATGCCGTCGGAGAGCTTGTTGTAGCGGACGGGCAGGAGCCGAGTCGCATCGGGCGGTGCAGCCCCTCCGAGGTAGAGGTCCTTCGGGTGTCCCGAGACCAGTCCACACGACAGGGTTCCATGGGAGCTCTTGGCGGCGAGCAGGGACTGGGTGGTGGGATCGAAGGACAGGGGTTCTTCGAGCAGCCCACTGAGGCAGGGATGAGCCACGTCGCACCCGTCGTCCACGACAGCGGTCAGGATGGGGGTGAACTTCCTCGAGTGGTCCTGGTTCGAGTAGTGGACGTCCACCGCATCGTCCAGGTGGATGGTTTCCTGCCAGGACTTCGCCATGGGCTACCTCCCGCTGCGTGGATTCGTCAGGATAGCGCGGGCTTCATCTCCTGGGTGAGGGTTCTCCCGAGGCACTATGCTCCCCCGAGCGAAAGGGGAACGAATGCCTGCCTACGTGGTCGTGGAAGTGACGGTGAAGGATGCGGAGAACTACGAGCGGTACAAGCAGCTCGCGCCACCGACGATCGGTCTCTACGGCGGCCGTTACCTGGCGCGCGGGGGCAGGACGGAGGTGCTCGAGGGCTCGTGGGACACGTCCCGGTTCGTCATCCTCGAGTTCCCCAGCTACGAGCGGGCGCGCGAGTGGTGGAGCTCTCCCGAGTACGCTCCGGCCAAGGCGCTGCGTCAGGCGACCACCCTCACCGACATGCTGCTGGTGGACGGCCTGCCGCCGGGCGCGGATCCCGCGGCCAGGAAGTAGTCCAAGCCCATCCCGCAACAACGAGAGGAGCACAACATGAGGATGTCCCTGAGAAGACTGGCGGTGTTCGGCGTGGTGGCTCTCGGAGCCGCCAGCTGCGCGACGAGCAAGGGGAGTGAAGCGCCCGCGGCCGCGAAGGAGGACCCGAGCGCCATGCATCGGGCCGGGTGGGTGAAGGCCCTGGCCACCGGGGAGAACTGCGTTCCGGAGGCCAACTACAAGGGAGTGTGCGTGGCCGCCTCGGCTTTCGGGGAGGCGAAGCGCACCTCGCTCACCCAGCCGCTCCGCCTGTGGGGGATGACCTTCCGGGAGCGTTACAAGGGAGCGGATCTGCGCCAGCAGAACATCAACCTGGCGGCGCTGGAGCTGACGCCCACCCCGGACGGAGGCGTGATGGCGACGCTCTTCGAGCAGTGGCCGCAGAGCGAGTCGGACATCGACTACCTGGGCTCGGCGACCGAGCAGCTCGACAACCACTTCTTCCGGGCCGAGGGCGAACCCCCGGGGTCGGGGATGCAGGACCGGCTGCGCGCGGGACTGAAGCAGGACGAGGGGACTCGCCGCGCGAACCTCCAACCCACGGCGCACGGGTATTTCGGCGAGACAACGGGGATCGAGGTGAGAGCCTTCCCGCAGGGGTGGATGGTGGCCACCGAGGAGCTGGACGACGACGGGGAGGAGACGCGCGTGCTCGGCGTCTTTGTCCCCTGGCCCGAGCAGGAGTGACGCAACGGAGGTACTAACGGCGGACTGGCTCGCGGTAGCCCGTCTTCGAAACTGGAGGCGGGCCCGGATGAGTGATGATTACGCCGCCATATCATCCGCGATTACTCCCGTGCGAGCCACCGCCTGTGTCGCGGGCTGCTTCCACCTCGCGTCGAGGTAGTCCAGCCCGGCCCATGGACTGATCTTGCGGACGCCCTGGATGTGCGTTCTGTACTCGCCAAGCACCCGCATCCATCGCTTGAACGTGCTATCGAAAGCCGCCCTCAACATGACCTCGTCACCGACTTGGTACTGAACGGCGAGCGCAAGATCGTCGAGGTAGTTCAGGAGAGTGCCGATGTGCTGAACCATGAGATCGGAAGTGCCCTGCTGCCGGGTTGCCGCCTCGAACTCGGCATCGATATCCTTTCTCGGAATGGCCTCATTGTTTTTGTAGCAGTCGCTCCATCGCCTCATGATGGCGGTCCGAGCTACGAGTGTCCTCTCGTCCCATTTGCTGATCAGCTCGGCGGAGTACTGGCGTCGCTTGTATTCGTGATCATCCTGCAGGGACTGCTTCGACACGGACAAAGCATTCTTGGATATTTCCGTGGCGGAATCAGAGGCACGGAGTGCGATTACGCTCACCAGCAAGGCGCCGAGAGCCATCAGTGCTGAAACCACGGAAGCAATTGCAGCAATAGCGTTCCAGTCCATCTATTCCTCCTCAATGGGACTTCAACGAAGGATTGCTTCAGCTCAGGCGATTCGCTCGCGGAGATCCGGTTCCCGGTGCTCTGTAATGAGAAAATTCTATGCAAAGCACCGCACCGATGGAGTGAATTGACTCACAGCTGGAGAGTGAACCCCGTCACTGCCCTGAACAGGCTGGGGACGCGGCCGTGGCTGCTTCGTCGAGACTTCCGATCCAGTCCCTCCCTGATCACGGCACGGATTTTTCAGAGATGGCGGTATTCACTGGGTTTACTATTCTCACTGGAAACGTGTCCGGGAGGACGAGATGAAGAAGGTGATTCAGGCGTGCGTGGGAGCAGTGGCACTGGTTGCCGCCGGGTGCGGTCCGTCCGAGGAGCTGGAGGTGCCGGTGGATCGGCCCGGAGCGCTCTCCTCGGGGCTGGTGGGAGGCACGGATGACAAGCTGCTCATCTACAACCTGAACACGAAGCACCTGTCATCGCCGGGCACCTCGAACTACGAGGGCACCGACTACAAGGACTTCGTCTATTACATGAGCCACGGCAGCCGTCCGCGGTTGCCGGACATCGTCGTGCTGCAGGAGGTGAACACGCCCGGTTACCCGAGCTGCGCCACCTTCGTCAGCTTTCTCGAGAGCGTCACCGGAGCGAACTACGCCTGCCGGTACACCAACGCCCAGGGCGGTGCGGCGGTGGTCTACCGGGTCGCCCGCCTCAGCTATCAGACCGAGACGATGTGGACGCTCTACGAGATGAACCCGTCCACCGGCGTCTGTGGCCGCGACACCAGCAGCCCGTACTGGACGGGGCTCGCGGTCCGCTTCAAGGACGACCTCAACGGCAAGTACGTCCACGTCGCCTCGGTCCACACGCCCACCGATGATGCCCCGAACTCGAGCGAGGGCGTGGGGGATGACTGCATCTGGACCAACCTCAAGGAGTTCAACGCCAAGCTCAATTCCCTGGGCTCGGCGCACATGAAGATCCTCGCGGGTGACTTCAACCACCGCGACGCGTACGTCACCAGCGCGGGCCATCAGTACTTCGAATGCATGTACAAGGGCACCAACGCCGACCTCGGCGGCTGCGGCGGAACCAACCTGCAGTTCAAGGATCCGATGTACCGCGCCTGCGCCGCGGCGAACTCCACCGAGAGCGCCATCTCGAATTGCCTGACGGCCAACCACTGGACGACCGCGCACGGTGCCATTGATTGGCGGATCGACTTCCTCTTCGTGAAGGCCTACAGCCTCACCGACCAGGCCACCATCAAGAACGATGACGCGGATGTGGCCCGGGGGCAGCTCGCCTCGGATGCCGTGAACTACTCGGACCACCGGGGGCAGATGGTCCTGGCCGACTACTACGACAGCCCCATCACCTGGTAGCGGAAGACCCTCACCCCAGCCCTCTCCCAAAGGGAGAGGGAGCGCATCGGCTCAGCGCTCGGGGATATCCGTCAGCTTGAGCTTGAACTGCGCCGTCTTGCCCGCCTGGATGGGAACCGACAGCTGCCGCCGCTTCCCATCCGCGCCCTTGATGCGCAGCAGGTGTCTGCCCACCGGCACCGGCGTCTTGATGAGCGGCGTCTTCCCCAGCGAGCGCCCATTCAGGAACACCTCGGCCTCCGGCAGGATGACCAGCGTCAGCGCTCCCTGCTTCACGCTGCGCACGGGCTCGCCCTCACCCTCCTTCTTCGCCGGCTCCTCCGGGGCTTCCCGCGTCTCCGCCGGAGGCTGCGGCTGCGCGATGGCCTGCGCCGCGGCACCCGGCTCCGCCTTCTTCTGGCCCGGCGGCTCGATGGGCGTCATCGGTGAGATGTCTCCCACCGGCAGGGGAATGGGTGTCCCCTCCGCCTCCTGGGCCTTGATCGCCGAGACCAGCTTCACCGCGCCGTAGCCCGCGCTTCCTCCCACCACCAGCAGCGCGATGATCGCCGCCCAGAACCTCCCCGTTCCTTTCCGCGTTTGCGGCGCCGGAGTCCGGGCCGTCTCCCGCGTCGCCGCGGGCTGCTCGCGCGTCACCACCCTGCCCGTGGTGAGCACTCCCGTCGCGGGTGCCTCGCCCGTCTCCGTCCTGCGCGCTCCCTGTCCCCGCGCCGGCGGCTTCGCCTCCGCCCGCGCCGCCTCCGCCTTCTCCGCGCGCACCCCCTGCGGCAGGGGGCTCGCATCCGTGGGCGCCATCCCCGGCTCCTCGCCCGCCGGGGATAGCCGCTCCGCCTCCGGGTCCCCCGGCTCCTTCACCGGCTCGGCGCTCTCCAGCAGCCGGCGCGTCGTCTGCATCCGATCCTGGAAGTGCTCGAGCATGAAGGCGGCTCGCTGCTCCGAGTCCATCAGCAGGGGGCCCGCCGCCGCTTCGATCGCCCGCGCCATCTCCCGGCCGCTCGCGTAGCGCTGCTCCCGGTCGCGCGCCAGCGCCTTGAGCACCACCGCCGGCACCTCCGCGGGCAGCCCCGCCACCTTCGGCGCCGGGATGGGCGCATCCAGGATCATCTCCATCTCCTGGCGCTCGCTCTCCCCCGAGAAGAGCCGCTGGCCGGTGAGCAGCTCGTGGAGCATCACCCCCGCGGCGAACAAGTCACTGCGCCCATCCAGCGGCTCGCCGCGCACCTGCTCCGGGGACATGTAGCCGGTGGTGCCCTTCACCATGCCCACCTGGGTGCGCACCGCGCCGTCGCGCGCCTTGGCGATGCCGAAGTCCAGCAGCTTCACCACCCCGTCGTACGTCACCATCACGTTCTTCTGCGCCACGTCCCGGTGGATGACGGGGTAGGGCTTGCCCCCGGGCGTGGTGAAGGCATGCGCGTAGTGCAGCGCCAGGCACACGTCGCGCACCACCGCCAGGCTGAAGCCCACCGGCAGCGCCTTGCCCCGGCGCCGGCACACCTGGGCCACCTGGTTGAGGTTCTGCCCCGCGATGAACTCCATCGCCAGGAACAGGCCCTCGCCGTCCTGCCCCAGCTCGAACACCTGCCCGATGTTGGGGTGGTTGAGCGCCGCGGTGATGCGCGCTTCATCCAGGAACATCTTCTCGAACTGCTCGTCGCCCCGCGCGTCCGGCAGCACCCGCTTGAGTGCTACATACTTGCGGAACCCACCCGGCCCCGAGGTGAAGCCCAGGAACAGCTCCGCCATGCCTCCCACCGACAGCTGCGTGAGCACCTGGTATCTTCCGATGGGCTCGCCCCGGTGCGGATCAGGGAGGGCGGAATTCTGGGCGTGGGGGGCCCCGCGGACCGGTGCGGACATGGGCCCAACCATAGCCCACGCACCCTGTGGACGGCCTGTGGATGGACCGGGCCCCCGCTGTGGATAACCCCGGGGATGATCCACACCCTGTGGGAGGCCGGGGATAAGCTCCAACTTCCCCACATGTAGCAGCTTCGGGATTCCTCAGTGGTTCCGGTCGCTTACCGACTTTTCCACAAGCCCACAGACCCTGCTGTTACCCCTGATTGATCTAATACTCTCTTCACTCAGTACAGAAACAGAGGGCCCTGGGGACAAGTGGAACTGTGGAGAACCGCCCCCGGCTCCGGGCCCCTCAGTAGCGGCCGCGGATGAGCGAGACGAGGGTGAGGCGGGCCCGGGGCGCATCCAGCTCGATGCCCACGTCGCAGCCGGCCAGGAGGAACTCCAGGGTGACGGGGCCGTGGCGGGGCAGCAGGCAGCGCTCCTGCCAGGCCTGGACGGCGAGGCGGAAGAGCTCGCCGAGCAGGGTGTGGCGGGTATCGGCCGGCAGCTGATCCATCCCCGGCTGGAGCTCGTACGGGATGCAGACCGTGAAGGCCTGCGCCAATTGCTCGGAAATGGCGGATTCGATGGAAGCCATGACTCCGGAAGGTGCGAGAAGCATACCGGGGGTGACTCCCGTGATTCCGAGGGGTTGGAGGGACTCCCCCCCGGGGTGGACCGTAGAAACGCCAGTGCGTGCGAGGGTGGGCTGGTGAACGGGACGGCGGCGGATGTGGGCCGGGCCCCTCGTGGAAGGCGGGGGCGAGGGCTATAGCCGTGAGAGCGGGGACTCACGCATGGCGAGCGGAACGAGAGTGGACGGCTGGGGGCGGGTGCTGGCGGCGATGCTGCTGTGCGGGCTGCTGGGGGCCTGCCGTGAGGAGCAGCCGCCGCTGGTGGGGTCCACCAGCCAGGTGCGCTTCTCGCAGGAGGCGCTGGCCTTTCCGGCCACGTACGTGGGTGCCTCGCGGGAGGGTTCGGTCCGGGTGGTGAGCGCGGGCCGGGCCGGGGTGAGGGTGGCGTGGAACGGGGTGCAGGGGCCCTTCTCGGTGCGCGGGCTGCCGGAGCGGGTGGGGCCCTCGGAGGAGGCCACGGTGAAGGTGCTCTTCGCGCCCGAGGCGCCCGGGACGTTCTCGGCCACGCTGGTGGGCACGGAGGAGGGGGGCCGCACGGTGACGCTGCGGCTGGAGGGGGAGGCCCGGCCAACGCCGCCCTGTCCCATGCCCTCGGCCTGCCACCGCTTCACGTTCGACACCGGGCGCGAGGAGTGCGTGGAGGAGGTGCTGGAGGACGGCACGGGGTGCGATCCGGGCAACGCGTGCGTGCTGGACGCGGTGTGCCAGCAGGGCCACTGCCAGGGGCGCGAGCGGGTGTGTGACGACGGCAACGCGTGCACCACGGACGTGTGCAGCCCGCTGGATGGGTGCCAGGCGGTGCCCGCGCCGCCATGCCCGGGAGATGGGGTGTGCCAGGAGGGCTGGTGCGATCCGCAGCGGGGCTGCCAGCTCCGGGCCGCGCGCAACGGCACCTTCTGCGGCGAGGCCCGCGGGTGCGATCTGGCGGACGTGTGCGTGGAGGGGACGTGCGTGAAGCGGGATCCGCCGGACCACTTCGTGTGCGCGCCCGCCTCGCCGTGCCAGGGCGAGGGCCGGTGCCGGGGCTCGGTGTGCGAGCGGCCGGCGGCGAGGCCCCTGCTGCCGGACTGGACGTACGACGCGGCGGAGCGGGATCAGAAGCTGCACGATCTGCTGGTGGGCCCCGAGGGGGACGTGACGCTGGCGGGCTTCTTCGAGAAGCCGGTGCTGGACGCGGCGGGGGAGGGGGCGGTGCAGGCGCAGGTGACGGGCCGGCGGTGCATGTTGTGGAACGACCGGCTGCTGTGCATGGACCTGCCGCAGCAGGGGAAGGTGTCGCTGATGGAGCGAGCGACGGCGGCGCCGCGGTGGAGCTTCGATCTGGGCAGGGCGAGGCCGGACATCGCGCAGAAGTCCTCGACGCTCTTCATGGCGCGGCTGGCGGTGATGGCGCCGGACCGGCTGGCGGCGCTCTTCGAGGCGTACCCGTCGGGACAGGACTCGAGGACGCAGTGCCGGCTGTACTACCTGGTGGTGCTGAACGCGGCGGGAGGGCTGGTGTCGGCGCAGCTGCTGGAGGATCCGCTGCTGTCCGAGTGCAACCACCCACACCCGTTCGGGCTGGCGTCGGATCCGGCGGGGGACCTGTACGTGACGTTCAGCCCGACGGTGAACTCGGGGGCGCCGCTGAGGGCGGGGGCGCCGACGCTGGTGATGGCGTTCTCCTCGGACGGGGTGCCGCGCTGGAGGAGGACACTGCCCTTCCCGGGAGGCGAGCTGGGGCTGGTGAGGGGGCTGTTGATGCCGGAGGGAGGCACGCAGCCGCTGCGCACGTCGGATGGCGAGCCGGTGGCGGCGCTGCCGTTGAAGCTGGGGAGGGCGGTGGCGACGCGCGAGGTGCTGGTGCCGAGCCCCGAGGGGGCGACGGTGAACCCGGACACGGCGCCGCCGGAGTCTCCGAAGCTGGAGGGGTACGCGGTGCCGGGGCTGGAGCCGGCGTGGACGTACCGGCTGCCGGCGGGGGCGAGCTTCGCGTCGAAGGAGCTGAGGTTGGGGACGTGGCCGGAGGGCGGGGTGAAGCGGACGATGGTGCTAGGCTTCGCGGCGGAGGGACGCAGGCCGGTGCTGGTGGGAGTGAGGGCGGGGGATGGGAGCGAGGCCTTCCGGTGCGAGCTGGGCTACACGCCGAAGACGGTGCCGCAGCTCTTCGAGCTGGGACCGGGCTCGCTGACGATGATGGACGGAGCGACGAGCTGCGGGGAGTGCGATCCACCGTTCTCGGACAGCAAGGCGCGCTTCCAGCGCTTCACGCTGCCCGGGCTGGAGCCGGCCGAGGCACCCTGGCCGGGAACGTTCGGCGGGCCGGGACATGATCACCACGAGGACCCGGTGCGCGCGGCGCCGTGAGGCCGCCAGGGAGCTCCCGTGAGCCAGGCTACCCGGGCTGATCGAAGGCGAGCGCGTAGCTGGTGTTCTTGCTGCCGCCGGGGTTCTTCACGAGGATGCCGCGCGCCACGAGCTCGGTGAGATCACGCTGGGCGGTATCGACGGAGCACTTGCCGAGCGCCGCCCACTTCTTCGCCGTGAGCTTGCCTTCGAAGCCATCCAGGAGGCGGTTCATCACCGACTTCTGCCGGGGGCTGAAGGGCTCGCGTGCGTAGCGCTGCCAGAAGTCCGCCTTGCGCAGTACGCCGGCGCACGTGGCCTCGGCGGCGTCGATGGCGTGCGCGTAGCACTCGAGAAACCAGACGAGCCAGGTGGTGACGTCGAGAGAGCCCTTCTGGGTGTGCTCCAGCATGTCGTAGTACGCGCTGCGTTCGAGCCGGATCTGACTCGAGACGCTGTAGAAGCGCTGGCCGGATTGCTCGAGCTGCGCCAGGGCCATATCCGTGATGGCACGTGCGATGCGGCCGTTGCCATCGTCGAACGGGTGCACGGTCACGAACCAGAGATGCGCCAGCGCCGCGCGAAGCAGGCCATCGAGCAGCGAAGGGGCGTTGAACCAGTCCAGGAACCGCTCCATCTCCGTGTCGAGCCGCTCCGCCGGTGGCGCCTCATAATGGATCTTCGTCCGGCCCACGGGCCCGGAGACCACCTGCATCGGTCCCTCCGAGTCCGTGCGCCACCCACCGACCTTGATGCGATGGAATCCGGAGTAGCCCGTTGGGAAGAGCGCGGCATGCCAGCCCACCAACCGTTCCTTCGTGAGGGGCTCGGCGAAGTTCCCAGTGGCGTCCAGCATCATCGCCACGACTTCCTCCGTCTTGCGATCGGACTCGGTCAGCGCGGCGTCGGGCACGCCGAGCCGCCTCGCGACGGAGGATCGGACGCTCTCCCGATCCAGGAGTTCCCCCTCGATTTCAGAGCTCTTGAGCACGTCCTCGGTGACCGCGTGGACCTGGGCCTCCAGCCGGAGCTCGAAACCCAGCCGGACCATGCCTCCGAGAAGGTGGCCCTGCTTGTAACGCGCTTCAGCGAGGAGCCTGAGCACCTCACCCTCCCTCCAGGCGAAGCTCGGCCATTCCTGGTTTTGCCAGAGATACACGTTGTTTCTCCGCACCTTTCGCGGAGAATATGGCGATACGTGCCGCAGCCCACCATGCTTTCTCCGCACCCTATGCGGAGAACGAAGGTGGATTCGCAGCAGGCGAGTCCTGGCCCGACCCCTGTCGGTGTAGGAATATGTGCGCTGGGAGCGTTGCCTTACGCGTAAGCCGGGTTCCACTCATAGATGAGTCGAGCCCCTCGAGGCCCTACTTATGCATAAGTCGTCCGGCCCTCTAGAGGGCTCCCTTGCCCGGCAGGTAGAGGTGGAAGAGAGCCTGCAACGTTGCCGCGTGGCAAGGTCCGCCAGGGCGTCGAGTTGACGGGTTCCCCTTGCGCTCCGTTGGCGGTGGGTGCAATCAATTGCAGGCACCTGAGCGCGCGCAAAGGGCGGAAAAATGTCGGAAAAACCTGAAAATCAGGAGAATCTTCCAGACGTCGGCCCTCGGAGCGCCTCGGAACCCACTCCGGTCTCCCTGAAGCGGCTGCTCGAGTTGCTGCGGCGTTCGGAGGACCTGACCCGGAAGGCCGCCGCCTCGGGAAGGGCCCTGGGTGTACTCAGCGACTCGGACCTTCGCATCCGCATCCGTTAGCTGCTAATCGGCGCTCTTGATGAAGCGTCCGACCAACGAGGTCAGCTGCCATTCGTTCATCCTCGAGGATCTCACGGCCGTGGTGCGTGAGGCCTCGGGTGCGGTGTCCGAGGATCCTGAAGTGGATCAGGTGGCCTACCTCGGGCGTTACGCGGCCTGGCTGGGAGCCAAAAGCTTCGTGGTCGAGCGGCACTACGTGGATCGGCACTTCGCCGAGGAGTTCAGCCTCTACTACGCCCGTTGCCTGAATCCGCCCCCGAGCGTGTGCCATCGCATCCACTTCTTCTCCCGCTCCTTGTCGGAGGCGGAGCTGGATGACGAGCTGGCGAGAGCGATCGAATCCCCCAGCGCGAAGGCGGAGGTCGAGAAGGCGCTCAGTGGGAGCTATCTCGGCTTCGCCGTCATCCGGCCGCTGCCACACGTGCCCATCGGGCGGACCCTCCTCAGAGTACGGGATGACCAGCCCGAGCGGCACATCTCCACCCTGACCCGGAACACGGTGCACCTGCTCGGATTGGAGCTGTCTGTCACCGGGCTGGCCTTCCAGCAGCAGGATCGCGCGGTAGGGGCCTGCGCGACGGCGGCCCTGTGGATGGCCATGTCACGCGTGGCACGGCTCGAGGGAAGCCGTGCGCCCACGCCCGCCTTCATTGCCGAAGCCGCCGCGCGCCACAGTGTGAGCGAGGGCAGACCGCTGCCGTCCCGGGGGCTGACCCAGGCCCAATTGACGGATGCCATCCGCGAGTGTGGCTTTGCCCCCGAGATCCTGAAGGCCGAGGGAGGCGCGGCGCACTTCCTGGCCATGGTTCACTGCTACCTGCGCTCGGGCCTCCCCGTCATCCTGGTGTTGGGCAGTCCGGACATGCCCGAGGCACACGCCGTGACCGCGGTGGGGTATCGCCTCGGTTTTCCGCGGCTGGAGCTCGCCTTCGAGCTGCCCACCCGCAGCATGCGGATGGATCAGCTCTACGTTCATGACGATCGGCTCGGTCCGTATGCCCGGGCCGCACTGGAGCTTCGCCCGCGGGAAGGGCTGTTCCTGGATATCGAGCGGGACGAAGGACAGCAGGAGGAGCCGCTGCTCATCCGCCTCGCCATCGTGCCCGTGTATCCGAAGCTTCGGGTTTCGGCCGAGGACATCTCGGCCATGGCGAGCCATTTCGCGGAACTGGTCTGGGAACTGAGCGGAGACTCCCAGGCAAGCTGTGAGATGTTCTTCGTCCGGGCCGGCAGCTACCTGGAGGATCTCGTCGGGCTGAAGGCCGGCTTCGATACCCAGTTGCCAGCGGAACGGTTGACCTGGTTCATGCGGTGCGCTGCCTTCTCCCGCTGGGTCTGCATCACCCGCTGGTGGTCACAGGATGATCGGCCGCTCGTCGACTTCATCTATGACACGACGGATGTGGTTCGCGTCCCCCATCGTGTGGACTCCCAACTGCTGGGGATGGTGATTCACGAGAACGAGCTCCGAGAGCAGCTCGAGCCCCTGGGTACTCACCTGGGCATTCCCGTTCTCTAGGCACGGACCTGGACCCGCCCGTGGAGCATCCAGGGGAGCACCCGTTCCTGCCCGGCGTCCGCGCCCCTAGCTTGAGTGGGGTCGACGAAAGGCAGGTGACACCGTGACAAAGCCCGCGTTCCCGAGGCGCGGCGTCCTCGCTGCCCTGGCGGTGGTGCTGATGCTGGGCCTCGGCCCGCCCGCCGCCGCCCAGGTGACCGTCTCCGTCCGGGAGTCCCTCCTGCTCCAGGTAGGCGAGCGCCGCCTCCAGCTGCGCGTCGGCGCCGAGTCCATCTCCGGCGGTGGCCTCCACCTGCGCCGCGTCAAAGAGGGCCTGCGCGGCACCCTCCACGGCCGGCCCGTGGACTTGAAGTGGAACGGGGACGGTGCCATCACCGGCCGGGCCGCCGGCGCCTCCGTGGAGCTCACCGCCCTCTCGCGCGCGCCCCAACCCGGGCTGTCCCTGCACGGCTGGTTCGGCGCGGACCCGGCCGAGCTGACGCTGACACCCACGGGAATCTCCGGCAGCGTGGGCGGCTGTGCCTACTCGCTGCCCATGGCCGGCAACCACTACTCGGGCTGGCGCACGTGCGACGTCACCCGCGGCCCTCCCGTCCCCGTGACGCTGCGCATTCCCGAGGACGCCGTGCCCCTGGGTGCCGCCGAGGAAGGCGCCCTCCTGGCCCTCCTGCTCTCGGACGAGGCCCTCCCTCCGGCTTCCTCCGCGGGGGAGACACCGGGCGTGGGCGGCTCGGGCACCCCATCTCCATGAGGGAAACACAGACACAGGAGGCTCCCATGGCACGCAAGGCGTTGGCATGGCTCGCCGTGCTCGGGCTGGTGGCCCCGGCGGGCGCGCAGGAGGTGCTGGGCGGTGAGCGCGGCAACGTCGACGCGCAGCGCCTGCCCGAGGACATCCCCGACAACATGGCGGACTTCCGCCAGACGCCGCACACGGATGACATTCCCGTCACGGACGAAGGGGCGGGCGTGGGCGGCTCGGGCATGGCCGGCACGGAGGAGACGCGGCGGGGCGAGCTGCTCGGCGAGGTGATCAACGTGCAGGGGGACCAGGTGTGGCTGCGGCATGGCGGGGCCGTCTTCCCGCTCGAGCTGACGCAGGAGACGCACTTCACCCCGGACCGGCGCCAGGCGCTGCAGCCAGGACAGGAAGTGCGGGCGCGCTTCACGATCGAGGGCGACGGTTATGTGGTGAACGCCCTGGAGCCCGCTGGGAAGGTGCCCGCGCCGAAGCAGCCCGGGGAACGGTGAAGACGAACGGATTGCGTGCACCCGGCGCCGGTCTGGGGTAATGCCGCGCCTCGTGCCGAGTGGGAGAGCGATGGAAGATCGTCCGTACGTCCTCATGTCCAGGGACGAGCCGTCACAGCCACTCGCGTCACCCCAGATGCCGGTGCAGCCCGAGCCCGCCGCCATCGCCTTCTGCCGGGAGGTGCTGCCGGCGGTGTCGCGCACCTTCGCGATGAACATTCCCGTGTTGCCGCGCCCGTTGGACACGGCGGTGATGGTGGCCTACCTGCTGTGCCGGATCGCCGACACGCTGGAGGACGAGGCGCACGGCCCGGCGAGCGAGGTGCTGCTGGCGGAGCTGGCGCGGCTGAGCACGCTGCCGGCCGGGTGGGAGGAGGACGCGCGGCGCTTCTCGGAAGAGGGAGCACGGGTGCTGCGGGCGCAGGCGCCGGAGGCGGAGGTGCGGCTGGTGGAGGGGACGGCGCGGGTGCTGGAGGCGCTGGCGTTGCACGCGGCCCCGGTGCGCGAGCACGTGGCCTCCTGCGTGGCGACCATGACGAAGGGCATGGGGAAGATGGGGGACAAGGGGCGGGCCTCGGGAGGAGGCCTGGGGCTGGCGAGCCTCGAGGAGACGCTGGAGTACTGCTACTACGTGGCGGGGACGGTGGGGGAGATGCTGACGCGGCTCTTCCAGTGGTACTCGCCGGCCATCGCCGAGCGGGCGGCGGCGCTGGAGCCGCGGGCGGTGGCGTTCGGCAACGCGCTGCAGCTCACCAACATCCTCAAGGACGTGCGCGAGGACCTGGAGCGCGGCAGTTGCTGGCTGCCGAGGACGCTGCTGGCTGAGCACGGCCTGACGCCCGAGGCGCTGCTGGAGCCCGGCAACCGGGGCGAGGCGATGAAGGCGCACGGGCAGATGGTGGCGGTGGCGCACCGGGAGCTGCGCAAGGCCTTCGATTACGTGATGGCGCTGCCGGGGCAGGAGCGGGGCATTCGCCTGTTCTGCCTCTGGCCGTTGTTCCTCGCGGTGATGACGCTGCGCAAGCTGTATGGCAACGCGGCGGTGCTGGAGCGCCAGACCGTGAAGATTTCACGGCGCACGGTGAAGTGGGTGGTGGGCTCGACGAAGCTGCTGGCCGGGCAGGACGCGGCGCTGAAGCTGATGTTCTCCACGCTGACGGCCCCGCTGCCCCGGTAGCCTCCGCCGTTCGCGCTTGTCGTCAACTGGTCCAACAATCGGACCAGTTGCTCCCGGCCGCATCCGGAAGGTCTCCCTCTTGGGAGTGCTCCCTCAGTTCCACGGCAGGGCGGAGCGTCTGGCCCAGTACGTCTCCGGTGGCTCGATGAGGCGGCGCAGCCTCTCGTGCGCCTCGACCCCGAGCTTCACCTCCAGCGCGCGCAGGTTGCTCTGGAGTTGCTCCACGGTGGTGGCCCCGCTGAGCACCACGGACACCCACGGCTGCGCGAGCACCGCGGCGAGGGCCACCGCGTCCACCGTGGCACCCAGCTCTCCGGCCACCTCGCGCAGGGGCCGCAACGCTGGATCCTCGTTGCGCGCCGTGAGCCGCCCGTTGGCTACGGCCTCCTTGATGATGACGCCCCAACCCGCGGCATGGGCCTCGGCGAGCGCGGGGCTCGCGGAGCGCTCCAGCAGGTTCCACGTGGCCTGCACGCAGGAGAACAGCGGTGAGCCGCCGGCCCGGACCTCCAGGGCGCGCCGCAACACCTCCGCCTGCTTGGGTCCGCTGAGCGACAACCCCACCCGCACGCCCGAGTCCCTCAGCCGCCCGAGCTCCTCGAGCACCCCCGTGTCCTCGAGCACCCCGCTCTCGAAGGTGGCGGAGTGGATTTGATACAGCCGCAGCCAGGGCCCGAGCAGCGTCTGGCTCTCTCCCCATTGGCGGCGCAGGGTGGGCAGCGAGTGGTCCTTCACCTCGTGGCGCTCGGCGTCCACGTGCCAGCCGGCGGTATAGGTGTAGCCCCACTTGGAGCCCACGGTGACGTCCTCCGGGCGCAGGTGGCGGGCTTTCAGCCACGAGGCGAGGAAGGCCTCGGCACGGCCATAGGAGCGGGCGGCATCGAAGTAGCGCAGGCCCGCGCCATACGCGGCATCCAGCACCGCATGGGCCTGACGCTCCAGGGCCTCGACGGAGCGGTCCCCTCCGAGATCCTCGCCATGGCCGAGGGTGATGTAGCCGGGGCGGCCGAGCGCAGCGAGTCCGAGGCCCAGGGGAGACACGGCGGGCCTGGAGGCCCCGAGGGTGCGTGGCATGGCCTCCTGCCTACCTGAAGCGTGCTCTCGTGGGGAGGCTCGCGCGGCGGCACTGCGGGAGAGTGGACGGCGGGCTTGTGGAGAACTTGGGGACGGAGCGGGGAGGCACGCCCGCTGGGGAGAAGCGGGGCCCGCGGCGCCTTGCTGTAACCGAAAGGGGCCGAGCCACTTATCCACAAGATATGAGCCACGAGAGACGAAGCCGATACGGGGTGCTGCTGCTCCTGCCGTTGCTGGTGCTCGGAGGGCTGGCGGCGGGAGATCCGGAGCCCGGGCATTCCCACGAGGAGGGCACGAAGGTGTACGCCGTCCAGAAGACAGACGCGGAGTGGAAGCAACAGCTCACACCCGAGCAGTACAAGGTGTTGCGCAAGCAGGGCACGGAGCGGGCCTTCACGGGGAAGTACTGGGACCTGAAGGCCGCGGGCACCTACCACTGCGCGGCATGTGGCCAGCCGCTGTTCAGCTCGGAGACCAAGTTCGACTCGGGCACGGGCTGGCCGAGCTTCTGGCAGCCCCTCACTCCCAACGCCGTGGACCACCGCGAGGACAAGGGCTGGTTCATGACGCGCACCGAGGTGGTGTGCAGCCGCTGCGGCTCGCACCTCGGGCATGTGTTCGACGATGGCCCGCCGCCCACGGGGCTGCGCTACTGCATGAACTCGGTGGCGCTCGACTTCCGGCCGAAGTGAGCCCGCGACAGCCTCACCCGCCGCGCTGGCGGAACACGACGGTGAAGTTGTTGCTGGGCATGTCGATGACCCGGTCGGGCTCCAGCCCGTGGGCCCGGGCCTCGGCGGTGACGGCGCCCAGCTCGCGCACGCCCCAGGCCGGGTTGCGCTCGCGCAGCGAGGCATCGAAGGCGAGGTTGCTCGGCGCGGTGGGCCGGCCCTCGATGAAATAGGCCCCGTAGAGGATGAGCGGCGCTCCCGGGGACAGCACCCGCGCGGCGCCGCGCATCAATCCCTGACACGCCTCCCACGGGGAGATGTGCACCATGTTGATGCACACGAGGGCGTCCGCGGACTGCACGGGCCAGGTGGAGGCACGGGCGTCCAGCGCGAGCGGCTCGCGCACATTGGGCAGCCCTTCCTCCCGGCGCCAGGCGTCGATGCTCGCCCGGGCGATGGGATCGGCATCGGTGGGCTGCCACACGAGCTCCGGAAAGGCGCGGGCGAAGAAGACGGCATGCTGACCGGTACCGCTGGCCACCTCGAGCACGGTGCCGCGCGAGGGCAGCAGCTCGCGGAGGACGGGGAGGAGGGGCTCGCGGTTGCGCTCGGCGGACGGGGCGTGCTGTTTCATGGGTTGCGCATGCTCCCTCTCCCTCTGGGAGAGGGCGGGGGGTGAGGGTCGTCACCGGACCATATTGCTCCCCTGTCACAAAAATCCGCCCTATTTCCCCTCTCCCCCCGGGAGAGGAGCCCCCCGTCGTTCAAAGGGGGGGCAAGCCCCCCGGGGTGAGGGTGCCTGTGTCCGTGTTCATCCCTGGAAGCGAGACTCCGCGTGCCTTGACCCCCTCCGTAGCCAGGGGGAGGCTCGCGGAGTGCTGGCCTTCCTGCAGAGCAATCTCTCGCTGATCTCGGGTGTCCTCCTCACGCTGCTGGTCATCGGTGTGCGGGCGGCGAGCTCGGACACGCAGTTCCGCAAGGAGCTGGGCGGAGCGCTCGGCTTCCTGATGACGTTCCTGGTGCTGCGCGTGGTGGAGGGGCAGTTCGGTGAGCAGTTGCACCCGCGGGTGCTGCCGCTGCTGCGCGTGGCGTGGATGCTCACCTTCGCCTTTGGCGGCATCCGGGCGGGGATGTCGCTGGCCATCCTGACGCTGACACACCTGGGCATCCGGACGCCGCCGCCGAAGATCCTCCGGGACGTGGTGGAGATCTCGCTCTACGTCATCGCGGTGGTGCCCATCCTCCGCGCCGAGCTGGCCATCGATCTGACGAGCCTGCTGGCCACGTCGGCGATCGTCTCGGTGGTGCTGGGTCTCGCGATGCAGGACACGCTGGGCAACCTCTTCGCGGGCCTGTCCTTGCAGCTCGAGCGCCCCTACCAGGTGGGTGACTGGGTCACCATCAAGGAGATCACCGGGCGGGTGGTGCAGGTGGCGTGGCGGGCCACGCGGCTGGAGACGTCGCGCAAGGAGATCATCACCCTGCCCAACAACGTCTGCTCCAAGGAGGCGGTGAAGAACTACTCCAAGGGCGGGCAGCCGGTGGGGATGGATCTGTCCTTCCATGGCCCGTACGACCGGGCGCCCAACGAGGTGAAGGAGGCGGTGCTGGAGGTGCTGGAGCAGGTGCCGCTGGTGCTGAGCGCGCCGCCGCCGATGTGCCGTACGGTGGGCTTCGAGGAGCTCGGCATCCGCTACCAGGTGCGCTACTACGTGGAGGACTTCTCGCAGGCGGACGCGGTGATGGCGGAGTTCTACACGCGCATCTGGTACCGCTTCCGGCGCGAGGGCATCGAGCTGCCCGCGCAGCGCAAGCTGAACATGCACCTGGGTGCGCCGGGCTCCGAGTTCTCCGAGGAGATGGTCGCCGACATGTTGCGGCGGGTGGATCTCTTCAAGGTGCTGCGCGAGGAGGAGCGGGCGCGGCTGCGGCAGGAGATGGTGCCGAGGCGCTTCGCCCGGGGCGAGCACGTGATTGAACAGGGAGAGAAGGGCAACACCTTCTACCTGGTGGGCCGGGGCGAGCTGAGTGTGCGCACGGGCGGGGTGGAGGTGTCGCGGCTGTCGCGGGGCAACTACTTCGGGGAGATGTCGCTGCTGACGGGCGAGCCGCGCACGGCGACGGTGGTGGCGCTCACGGACGTGGTGCTGCTGGAGCTGGGCCGGCCGGTGTTCGCGCGCCTCTTCGAGGAGCACCCCGAGCTGGCGCCGAAGCTGTCGGGGATGCTGGCGCACCGGCGCATGCAGCTGGACGCGGCGATGACGGCCTCGGGCGAGACGGTGCCCGTGTCCGAGGAGCTCGACATCCTCGGGCGGCTCAAGAACATCTTCCGGCTCAACTGAGTCCCTGGAAACGAGAAGGGTGGAGACACGAAGCCCCCCAGCCCCGTGTCCCCACCCCGTTACCTCGTCATCGCTCGCGACTCCTACTTCAAGAGCTACTCGTACTGCACCTGGGAACCGCCCGAGCTGTTCACCTGTACGCTCGCGGGCTTCTTGCCGGCCTTCACCGTCGAGCCACCGGACAGCGCGCCCTGGATGCTGCGCTCGGGGGAGGCCTCGACACGGGTGCCGCCGCTGGCCGTCACGTCGAGCGAGTCGGTCCGCAGCTTGCCGGCCTCGATGATCGAGCCCCCGCTGCCGGTGACCTTCAGCTCACCCGCGCGGCCCTCCAGCCTCAGCTCCGAGCCGCCGCTGGCCGCCACCTGCACGTTCTGCGAGTCCACCTTGGAGAGCTCCACCTCGGCGCCGCCGCTGGCCGCCACCTCGAAGCTGTCCACGCGGGTGGCCTCGGCGTCCACGTCGGCGCCGCCGCTGGCCGCCACGCTCTCCACGCGCGGGCTGGTGACGTACAGGCGCACGTCCTTGAGCCCCTTGTTGAAGAACATGGAGGTCTTCTCCACCTGCGTCGTCAGCACGCCGTCCTTCACCTCGAGCTTCACCCGGGCCACGTCGTCCTTGTTGCCCTCCAGGCGCACCGACTTGGGGCCCACCTTCACCTCGGCGCGGATGCCATGGCTCACCGCCACGCCGCGGAAGTCGGGGACCTCGATCTGCCCCGCCTTGGCGGCGTCCTGAGCGAAGGCCGGGACGGACACCAGGAGGGCGGCGGGAAGGAGCAGGGAGCGCAGCTGCATGGCGGTGGACCTCGGGAAAGGGGAGGCGCGGAGCCTCGCGTCCTTCAGGGTACGCACCGCTGGGCGAGCGATTGCACGAGGCCCGCCCGGCCGCTCACTCCCGCGACAGCTCCTCGAGGGGCGCGCGGATGGAGGTGACCTCGCCCGCCTTGATCTCCACCTGGAGTTTCAGGGGTTTGGTGTTGGGAGCGGCCAGCCGCAGGGTGTGCTTGCCCGGAGCGAAGGGCACCCGGAAGAGGGGCGTCTCACCCAGCAGGCGGCTGCCCAGGTACACCTTGGCGTAGGGCACGGTGGCGAGCGTCAGGAAGCCCTTGCCGCCCGAGGGCTCGGCCGTGCCCGCGCGCTCGCGCTCCAGGGCCTGCCAGGCCCGGTCCGCCTCGTCGGCCGTCGTCACCCGCTCGGGCGAGGTCTCCGCGGTGGCGGTGGCGGGAGCGGGGGTGCGCTGGGTGCGGCGCGAGGGCGCCACCTTGCCGCGCTTCGCCGGCTGCGCGGACTCCGGGGCCTCGGCCGGGGGCGCCTGCTCCTCGGGAGAAGCCTCCGCCGCGTCTCCCCCCGCGGGAAGGGCCTCGTTCTTCGCCTCGGGCGAGCCCGTCCCGGTGGCGGCGCTTCCCTCGGTGGGCGCGGGCGCCAGGGCGGCGGTGGGAGCCGCTGCTTCCGGCGTGGCGGTGGGGCTGTCGGACGCGGGGGCAGCGGCCTCCACGGGCGGGACGCTCGCGGCGGCGGCCTCCGGGGCGACGGGAACTGGAGCGGACTCTCCCGTCCTAGCCGGTGCTGGCGCGGGCGTGGCGTCCCGGGCGGGAGCCTCGGTGGCCACGGGCGGCGGCTGCGGGAAGAGCCGCGAGGAGAGGAGACCCCCGTCGAGCCTCAGCACCACGAGGACGGCCAACCCGCCCAGCAGGAGCAGGAGGAGCAGCGTGGCCCACAGCACTCCCCGGCGCGAGGGCTCGGACGGAGGAGCACCGGACACGGTGGCCTCCTCCTCGCCGTCCTCGGGCTTCACCGGGACGTGCTTGCGGGAGATGGAATGCGGATGGGCGGGCGTGAGGTCTTCCTCGTCCGGATCCTCGTTCCGGGGCCCGGGATGCAGCGGCCGGGACGCCGCGGCCGGCGGTAGCTGGAAGGGAGCGGTACGGATCTCCTCCGGCTCGTCCTCGTTCTCGGGCTCCTCCGGCGGCCGGGCGGACGCGGATGGCGGGGCCAGGAAGGGGGTGGTGAGGAACTCGGGCCCGTCGTCGTCCTCCACGTGCGGGGGCCGGGCCAGCGGCGAGCGCATGAGGGGCACGGTGGGGCCCTCGGGGGAGAGCACGCAGGGCGCGGGAGGCACCGCGGGAGCCGAGGGCCCGGGAGGGAAGGTGGGCGAGCCGGTGGGCAGGGTGACGGCGTCCAGGTGCGCCATCGAGGGACGGCGTGCCGCGCGCGTGGCGTCGTACCGGGGCTGGGTGGCGTCCGGGTCCGAGGAGACGGGCTGCTCACCGGTGGGCGAGGGGCGCGGCGGCCGGATGACGGCCGTCTTCGGCGCGGGCTCCCGGGTCTCCTGAAGGACGGGCACGGCGTCGGAGCGGCCGAGGCTGCGGGCGCGCGGCTCGGCCCGGGTCTGATCCAGGGGCGTGGGCGAGCGGAGCGCCCGGGGCGGCTCGACCAGGACGGGCAGCGAGGGCAGCGTGGAAGGGTCCACCGCGGCGCGAGCCGGGGCGGACGACGGGGCCCGGGGCGGCTCGACCAGGACGGGCAGAGAGGGCAGCGTGGAAGGGTCCACCGAGGCGCGGGCCGGCGGGCGGACGCGGGACGTGGACTGCGGCGGCGTGAGGACGCCCGTCTCCGGGGGAGGAGGCGGAGGCGTGGACGGGAACTGGGAGGAGGAGGCGGTCCGCTTGTCGCCAGGAGGTGAGGCGGGAGACGAGGCGGGAGGCTTCGCGACGACGGAGTAGGAGACGAGCTCCGTCTCCTCGACGCGGGCGGGGCCGGGCGCCGGGAGCTGGGGCGCGGAGATGGTGGGCAGGCGCGGCGGCGTGGCGGGCGCGGGAGGCGGCGTCGCGGGCGCCTCCCGGTCCGGGAAGAGCTGGGCGAGCTTCACCACGCCCGTGCTGTCCACGCCGGCCCGGCCGCTGGCGAGCAACTGGCGCGTCTGCTCGCGCCGCTCGGCGAAGAGGCGCCGCAACAGCTCGCTGCTCTGCTCGGGCAACCAGATGAGGGGGCCCACCGCGCGCTCCAAGGCGCGGGCGAACTCGAGCGTGGTGGCGTACCGGTCCGCCCGCTTGCGCGCCAGCGCCTTGAGCACGATGGCGTCCAGCTCGGGGGGAATGGCCTTGTTGGTGCGCGAGGGCTCGGGGATGGGGCCCTTGAGCACCGCGTTCACCACCGCCATGGGCGCCTTGCCGGGGAAGAGCCGCATGCCGGTGAGGCACTCGTGCAGCACCACGCCCAGGCTGAACAAGTCACTGCGCGCATCCAGCGGCTCGCCGAGAATCTGCTCCGGCGACATGTACCCGCTGGTGCCCTTCACCATGCCGGCGGCGGTGCGGCTGGCGGCCGCCTGGCTCTTGGCGATGCCGAAGTCCAGCAGCTTGGTGACGCCCTCGTACGTCACCATGATGTTCTTCTCGGCCACGTCGCGGTGGATGACGGGCGAGGACTGGCCGAGCGCATCCGTGAAGGTGTGCGCGTAGTGCAGCGCCAGCGCGGTGTCGCGCACGGCGGCCAGCCCCAGGCCCACCGGCATGGGCTCGTTGGCGGCGCGGCAGGCGCGGGCCACCTCCAGCAGCGTGGCGCCCGGGACGAACTCCATGGCGAGGAACAGCTCGCCATCGTCCACGTCCAGATCGAACACCTGCGCGATGTGCGGGTGGTTGAAGGCCGCGGTGACCTTGGCCTCGTCCAGGAACATCTGGACGAACTCCTCCTGGCCCTGGATGTCCGGGAGGATCTTCTTGAGCACCACGGGCTTGTGGAAGCCGGCCAGGCCCCGCTTGGAGGCGAGGAAGATCTCCGCCATGCCACCGGCGCTCAGGCGGCAGAGCACCTCGTAGTTGCCCATCTGCCGGCCGCGCACATCACCCGGCGCGAAGGGGAGCTTCGTCCCAGCCATTCGAGAAAACCAAGCTTATAGGACTGGTGGCTCCAAGACGAAAGCCACCACCGTGATTTTCGCGTGAGAGCGCAATGGCAGCGGATTCCACCCACACTTCCCCCCTCCCGGGCCGCTGAAGCGGACGTGCCCGGGGCAGTGGTGCGCCCGGGGCGGTGGCATTCGTTTTCGAGAATCGAGGAAAACTCCAGGGAGCACGGAATGCCCATGCCCTGGGTGTGGGGCGTGACTCGGGCAATTCCTACCCGCGGTACGAGGGGGGTGTTGACTGTCCAGCGCGTCACGGAGGCGGGGTTGGTTCGCAACGCTTCCACGGATCCGGCCCCGAGGTGCCGCTGCAAGCCATTGGGCGTGTGTCCACATTGGCGGAACCGAAATTCCATCCAGGTGGCCGGGGCGACGGTGGGGAAAGAAACTTTCAGTGTTCACGTAAGACGGCTCTCCACGACAAACGGAGTTCCCATGGCGACGGAGAAGGCGGAGCGCGTGCGGACGCGAGAGAGCGGCCTGGGTTACCGAATGGGCCCGGGGCTGGCGGCGGTGGCGGAGGTGGAGGGGGAGCTGTGCTCGGGCGGGAGGCTGGTGCAGCTGTCGCCGGAGCACCTGACGGTGAGCCTGAAGGGGCCCACGGGGCTGAGGCCCGGACAGCGGACGAACGTGTTGCTGGGGGTGGGAGGCGAGGCCCAGATGCTGCGGGCCGAGGTGACGAATGTGTACGTGCCGGGGCCGGAGGAGCAGCCGGAGCTGAGCCTGCGCTTCGTGGCACCGCCGCTGGACCAGGGCCGGCAGATCGTCACGATGCTGGAGGGCTGGAGGGACCAGGGCCAGCTCGAGGCGCCGAGCACGCACCCCATCTGGCGGGAGCGGATTACGCGGGTGGACCGGATTGGCCGCATCTTCGAGGCGCTGACGGCACGGCGGTGCCGGGGGATGGCGCGCTCGGCGGGTGGGGACGTGGAGCTGGTGGCGGCGCTGTATGACAAATACGACGGGCGGGTGTCGTGGGAGGTGCGAGGCTCGCTGCCGCCGGTGCCGTTCACGCTGGAGGTGTTTGGCTTCAGCTCGGTGCTGCACTTCCGGGTGGAGCAGGCGGTGTACGAGGACGGGCTGTGGGGAGTGCCGCTGCCGCGCGAGCTGGTGCGCTACCGGCACCGCAAGCTGAGGAGGGCGCCGGCGGGGGAGGGGTGCACGGCGCGCTTCGGGCATCCGCTGTGGCCGCAGGTGAGGGTGGAGCGGGAGCTGACGGACATCTCGTACGAGGGCCTGTCGTTCGCGACGCAGCCGGGGGAGGATCTGCTGTACCCGGGGCTGGTGTTGCCGGAGCTGGAGGTGGGGGTGGCGGGGAAGGAGCCGGTGAGGCTGCGGGCGGAGGTGCGCAACATCACGGGCACGGCGCTGGGCAGGCGGTGCGGGATGAAGGTGGAGCCGCTGGGCGAGCGGGAGCTGGCGCGCTGGCGGGAGCTGGTGGAGGAGCAGAGCCATCCGAACACGCGGGTGTCCGGGGATTGGAACCGGGGGACGTGGGATTTGTTCGAGCGCTCGGGGTACTTCCGGTTGTCGGGGAAGAGCCCGGCGGACTTCGCGCGGATGCAGGCGGAGTACCGGGAGGCGCACGAGAAGCTGGAGGGCTACCGGAGGCTGGGCTACCGGGTGGTGAGGCCGATGCCGAGCGGGGACGCGGTGGAGGCGAGCCTGTCGTGGCTGAAGCCGTACTCGGGGAGCTGGCTGGCGCACCAACTGGCTCGGCACCAGCCGCGCAACGAGAAGCTGCGGAGCACGGCGCGCGAGGCGCTGCGGGACGTGTATCTGAGAGGCTTTGAGCCGGCGCAGACGGACCCGGAGGTGAAGTGGTTCCTGGCGTACTGCGAGGCGAACGTGAGGTGGGTGCGCTTCACGGCGTTCGACTTCGCGGAGTGGTACCAGCACACGGGGCAGGCGTGCATGGTGCCGTTCCGTTTCATGGAAGCGGACGCGAGGCGGGAGTGGGAGATGCCGGAGGGCTTCAGCCTGGGCGCGCCGACGGAGGAGGAGAAGGCGGCGCTGTTCGAGCGGCTGAAGGAGACGAGGCCGGAGGCGTACCGGGAGGCGTTGGACCTGGTGCCGGAGCGCTTCGGCCTGGAGTCGCTCAAGGCGAAGTGGGCCGAGGCGGGGATGAAGCGGGAGCGGGACGTGCTGGTGGCGCGCAAGGACGGGCGCGCGCTGGCGGTGGGAGTGCTGGAGACGGCGCATGTGGGGCTGAACCTGTTCCACGTGTTGGACGGGCTGCGAGTCATCTCCCTGGTGGACGAGGCGTCGGCGGAGGGGCAGGAGGCGCTGCTGGCGCTGCTGGCGGGAGCGGCGGAGTGGTACCGGGCCCGGGGGCTGAATGTCTTCGTGCACTACGTGGAGACGGAGCACACGGGGTACACGGAGAAGGCGAAGCTGGTGGATCTGGGAGAGGGGCGGATCTGGATCCTCTCGGCGCAGCTGCTGCCAGACTTCATCGAGCACCTGTGCGAGGCGACGACGCCGAGGGGAGACCTGTGAGTAAGCCAAGGAGCAAGTAAGCCCAATAAGCCCAATCTCCGCCCAATCTCCCCTCGCCCACCGGGAGAGGGACGGGGTGAGGGTGCCACGGTTCCCAGGTTGAGCCCCATGCCTCCCCTGCTGCTGGCCCGGCGGCTTCTGGCCGCTGGCGGCCGTGTCACAGACGACACGAGCCCGGCTCAGCCCCATGGGGAGGATTTTCTCATGTTGCAGAATGCTGGCACGGACCATGACCGGGCAAGCGGGGAGAGCACCGGGAATGGATCTGTCACTGTCCATCCATCCAATGACCTGGAGCAAAGTGCACGGCAGTATGCGCAGGTCATCAACAAAGCCAACCGCATGCTCTGTGGCAGCGCGTACAAGCGAGGCCTCTGGAGTGGCCTTGCTTTGCTCGGTGCGCTGCGCCGTGGCTACTGGGTGGCTCCGAGTCCTGAGAACAACCTCGACCTGGAGCAGATCTCCATCCATGCCTGCAGAGCCGTCCGCTCGACGCTCTTGTTCAGCATGGCCGCGCTGGGCACCCTCCTCGGCCAGCTCCTGCTCGTGGGATTCTCGCTGGTTGCCGCCGATAAGAGTCTGAATACAGGGCCGTCGGTCTTCGCCCTGATGGGCGCATCGTTTGGCTTCATCGTGCTGAACCTGCTCGGAGCGGGCTTGGTAGCGTACGAGTGGTGGTATCTCCGCTGGGCGAACGCCCGCCGCTTCCTGTCACGCAACTTCCAACCCGGTGCTCCCGTGCGCGAGGTGGGGGCGATCTCGGGCTGGTTCCGGAGATGGGTGCTGAACATGGACCTGTCCCAGAACGTCGTGGTGTTTGGCGGGTATGAGCCCTTCCTGGGCTCGGGGGGGAAGGTCTCCGGTTGGACCCTGGCCATCGAGCGCAAGCCACCTCAGGATTCAATGGATCCGGGGCAGCGCATCTCCATTCCCGTCGAGGATTTCTACCATGCTGTCGATGAGGCCGTGGACCGGATGCAGTTGCCTCACCTGCAGACGAAATCCCTGCTGTTGGTTCGAGGATGGACTCTCAAGCCCGATGGGGAGGTGCTCGTTCGAGCGGAGACCCAGCCGATCTCTCAACTGCCGGAGGAAAAGCTGTGGCGGTTGGGGCACGGCGACCTGTCCAGCGAGAAGCGCTTCTATCGCCTGTACCGCTACCTCGATACAGCCCGGGACATGACGCTGTCGTACTACCTGCGCTTCTACAACGTGGGGGCGGTGACCTTCGTCGAGGGTTCGACCTACCTGCTGACGAGCGTCGATGAGTCCCGGTACGGCCTGAAGCCCCTGCTGCGAGGAAGCCGCGCGGGAAGGGTGGGGATGACCGGCCTGCTGACGCTGTTGTTGTTCCCGCTCAATGCGTATGTCTTCGTCGCGCTCTACAACGTCTTCCGTTTCCTGGCACGGCTCTACACCTGGCATCGGGAAGATGCCAGCCAGCGGCGAGCCATCCGCGATGGCGAGCAATACAGCTATGGGGTGGCGAGGTCGTTCCGCGAACGCGTGGCGTCGCCGTTCTACCATGACTATTACGGGGTGCAGGATTTGACGATGTACCGGCACGCCATTGACGACGCGGCGCTCGGGAGCATCAAGGAACTGCTCCGCGAGCATGGCGTTGACGTGTCCCGGTTCGAAGAACAGGCAACGACGATCATCAACAGCGGCATCATGGTGAGTGGTGGCCAGTTCACGGCGACGCAGGCGGTCGCAGGGAGTGGGGCGATGTCCGTCATTCGCTCGAATGGAGGCCGGGGCGCAGCGGACTCCAAGCCGGGATCGCATTGGCCCCTCAAGACGGCGACGGCCGCCAGGTCCTCTTGAGACAGAGAGGGATGGGGTTGTGGCCAGGCTTTGGAATAGAGGAAGGGAGAGAGCAACATCATGAGCCGGTGGAATGAAGGCATTCAGGTGTCCGGAGGCTCGTTCAGCGCCGGGCAGGTGGTCGTGGGGCGCGGCAGCGCCGGGTTCCAGATTTCCCGCCCCGCGGCCGAGGCGCTGCATGAGTCGGGGAGGGACGAGGTGGCCTCGAGGCTCGAGGCCTTCATGCGAGCGCTGGAGGCGCATGCGGCGAAGCTGGAGTCGCTGGAGGAGGTGGTGGATGCGGTCCAGCAGGTGGCCGCGGAGGCTGGGAAGGAGCGGCCCAACCGGCTGACGCTCAAGGCCATGCTGGAGAGCATCAAGAAGGTGGTGGATTCCGTCGCGGAGGTAGCGCCTGCCTTCGCGGCACTCTCCACGTCGGTGATGGCCCTGGTGGGTGTACCCAGGTAGGTCCTCGGAAGAGGGTATAGCAGCCGACGCGGGGCGGGGCCGGGCGTCTGGCCATGAACGCATTCCGGCGTGTCTCCAGGGGTGCCTCCTGCATGCTCCGGTGACGGGGTCTACCCATGCCGGGAATGACATCCCGACATGTGGTTCGCGGCGCTCTCTCCCAGTCCTTGCCGGTCCTCGTCCTGGCCCTGCTCGCGCTGCCCGGTCCCTCCGCCCAGGCCTTCTGTCCCACCAATGGGCTCAAGTGTGGCCTCGGTGGAACCGGGGTGACTCACGAGGACATGACGAAGCAGGCGATGACGGAGCTCGGCGCCGAGTTCTTCGGGACCCCGCACCAGACGCGCGCGATGCGGAGCGCCATCGACGAGACCGCGACGGCCAACGCCGAGGTCGACGAAGACCAGGCGAATGGCTTCAAGCACTTCGATGGAGAGAGCTTCGCTCCTGGCAAGCAGCGGCTCGTCACGCTCTTCGAGGGTGTCATCCTCTCCCTGCGGGCCGGAGAGGCGCAGGGCGCCCGGCGTCAGCTGGGCCAGGCACTCCACACGCTCCAGGACTTCTATTCCCACTCGAACTGGATCGAATCGGGCCACGGCGGTGCCCTTCCCAGCCTGTGGCGCTCCGGCGAGCCGCTTCCCGCTTCCGCCGCGGCGGAGACTCCCACGTGCAAGGAGTGCGAGCCCGTCATCCTCTCGGACGGGAGCCTCTTCCTCGACTGCGGCCGCAATCTCCTCACGCCTCTGCTGACCAGCGGCTTCTACGGTGGTGAGAACGAGGTGCCCGCGGTGCCTTCCAAGTGCCGCCATGGCGGGCCCTTCGACACGGGACCCGGACCCTCCGGCGGCATCAACAAGGACACCCTGTATCAACCCCTGTCGCCGCATTTCCGCATGCACACGGAGGCGGCGGACTCGGCCCTGGAGGCGAGCAAGCAATTCATTCGCGACCTCCAATCACAGCTCACCCGGAACCAGCTCGAGCTCCTGTTCGGCGTGGGGCCGACGCTGACCCTGGCCATCGGCCCCACGGGTGGCCTCGGCGGTCTCCTCGCTCCGCTCCAGGCCCAACTGCTTCAGCTCGTCGACTCCCGGCTCGGCACGGACCAGGAACCCTTGCGCTACGTCCTGGTGCCCTTCACGGACGCGTCCACTGGTCCCCTCTCGGTGATGCACGACCCGGCCGAATTCAAACGCCTCCTCGGCTCGCTGGGGACGGTGGCGGGGGGTGGCTGCTCCGGTCCATCCATGGCGGCGGCGCTCCAGGCGCTCGGTGCCTCCGGCAAGGGCGGGGAGCTGTTCCTCTTCACCCGGGAGGGCACCCAGGACGGCCACCTGGCGCCGCAGGTCAGCAGCCTCGCCTGGCACCAGGGCACGAGGATTCATGCCTTCCTGTTCGGCTCGTGCGAGGGCCTCGCGGGTGCTTCCCTTCCCCCTGAGTACCGGCAGCTCACCTCGGAGACGGGCGGACAGCTCTTCCGGCTCCAGCCCCTCGAGGCCGGCCCCATCACCCACCTCATCGACGCCACCGTGCGGGCCAACACCGTGCACCTCCTCTCGGTGGCGGACGAGCGCGGGGGCACCCGGGCCGTCCTTCCGGTGCCCGTCGACTCCACCGTGTCGCGGGTGACCTTCTCCCTGAGTGGAAGCCCGTCCCTGCACCTCACCCGGCCCGATGGCTCGCCGGTGTTGGGCGTGGAGCCGGGAGTGCAACGCGTTCAGCTCTCGACGGGGGTGCTGGTGACGGTGCTCGAGCCCGCGCCCGGCGTGTGGACCGCGACGATGGAGCCGCCCGGTGAGTACTCCTTCGACGTACTCGGCGAGAGCCCGGTGGCCCTGGACCGCTTCGAGCTCGTCGAGACCGCCGGGCGTCCGGGGCACCAGGGGTACTTCGCGCTGGAGGGCCTTCCGGTGCTCGCCACCCCGGCCACCGCGGTGGCGAGGCTCTCCGGCGGCATCACCTCCGCCCGCGTCGAGCTGAGATCCCCGGCGGGCGCGCTCCTCCAGGAGCTGGAGCTGACGCCCGCGCCGGGAGTCCCTCCACGCGAGCTCACCGGGACGGTGGTACCTCCCTCCTCACCCTTCACCGTCTACGCTCGCGGCACGCTGCCCGGCGGAGAACCCTGGCAGCGGGTGCTGACGCGGAGGAGCCAATCCCAGACGGTGCGCCTGCTCGCGCCGCCGCCCCGGACGCTCGGCCCTGGCACGCGGACGTCCTATACCTTCCAGGTGGAGAACTCGGGCGCTCCGGGGACCTTCCGCTCCACCGTGCGGGATGACCGGCGTTTCGTCACCGGTGTCTCTCCCGAGTCCTTCACCCTCGGCAGCGGAGAGCGCCGCTCCCTCACCGTGCAGGTGGAGGTGCCGGAGGACGTGGCTCCGGGCACGGCCGATACCCTGACGGCGACGGTGGAGAGCACGACGGTGGAGAGCACCTCCACCGCGGGTGCGCGCAACTTCGCGGTGGTGACGAGCGTGGTGGGCCCGAAGGTCACGGTGGACTGCGGCGGGGCCCGGCCGGAGGCCGCGGTGTTGTGGCCACCGAATCACGGCTTCGTCCCGGTGGGAGTGGACGGGGTGACCAGCTCCGACGGGAGTCCGGTCCACATCACCATCGAC
This sequence comes from Archangium gephyra, assembly GCF_042230915.1. Taxonomy (GTDB): domain Bacteria; phylum Myxococcota; class Myxococcia; order Myxococcales; family Myxococcaceae; genus Archangium; species Archangium gephyra_B. Next base: position 105,088 of record NZ_CP102578.1, read on the forward strand.
CAGGTGCTCCAGAGCGAGGCTCCCCAGGCCCCGGCAGAGGCAAGCACCTGCCCGGATGTCCGGGGGCTCGGGGCGTCCACGGTGGAGCTGCGCGCCGAGCGGAGCGGCTCGGGCCCCGGACGTCTCTACCTGCTGCGGTTCACCGCCAGCACGGACACGGGGGCCGTCTGCACGGGGAGCGTCCAGGTATGCGTGCCGCACGGCAAGAAGGGCACCTGCCCCGCGGCCCGCGCCACCTTTGATTCAAGCGTCTGCCGGTAGCGTGGTGCGGACGTGGAGCAGATCGTCCGGGCCCACGGTGGCCGCATCGAGGTGAGCTCCACGGCGAAGGCGGGCACGGCCTTCCACGTCCGGCATCCCCGCCACGCGCCGTAGCGGGTGCTGCCTACTCGGACCAGACGAGCGCCAGGTCGAGCTCGAGGGCATCGAAGGGCTCGGCGCGCACCCGCTCCTCTCCAGCGAAGGAATGGACGAGGAGCCATTCGCTCTCGATGAGGCGGAACACATCGAGCGTATGGGCCAGCGGGTCCACGTGCCACACGTGCCGCACGCCCTCGCGGGCGTAGATGCGCATCTTCTGGCCCTTGTCCCTGCGCCGGGTGCGCTCGGAGAGGACCTCGCACGCCCAGTCCGGAGCGAGGTCGTAGTGCGCCGGGGCGTTGTCTCCTCCCACGGCGCGCGGCAGGCGCTCGCGCCTCCACCCGGCGAGGTCCGGCACGAGCTTGTCCGGCCGGGGGCCGAGGTGGATCTCCGGCTCGTAGATGATGACCCACCCGCCGGGTCCACCACTGCCAAACTTGAAGGGCGCCGTGAGGATGCCGCCCAGGTTCGATGCGACATTGGCGTGTGGGCGGGCTGGGCGCGGGCTCAGGTGCAGCTGACCGTTCAGGAGCTGCGCCACCATCTCCTCCGGTGCTGCCTGGAAGGCCGCCTCGACGGACGGGGCGTTTCGCTCGGTGGACTCGGACTCGGGAGGGCGGCGGGTGGCCATGAGAGAGGATTTCATCATGCCCCTTGCCCTGTGCAATGCCGGGGCCGGGAGCAGTCTCCTTTCGAGACACTAGGCGCGGGCGTCCTTCCACTGAAGCTCGGTCAGCTCCCGGCCGAGCTGCTCGCGCTTGTCCTCGGCCTGGGTGACGGCCTGTCCCAGGCGCTCGGGATCGTAGGTCTGGGCCTGGGCAGGGGAGAAGATCTCCGCCACCTTGCGCAGCAGGCCGCACAGGCGCTCGACATCGGCGCGGGACGTCTCGGTGGCCTGCTTCAGCCTCCGCAGCGAGTCCTCGAGCAGCGGCTCCGCCACCACGCGCTTCAGCTCCTCGGCGGTGTTCACCTTCGCGCCCTTGCCCAGCAGGCCCGCGAGCACCCCTCCGAGCAGCGCCGCGCCCAGCACCGCCCACCCGCCGTGCTTGCGCGCCACGCCCATCAACATCGCGGCGCCCACGCCAGTCATTCCGCCCGTGCGCGCGAAGCCCCAGTCGAAGAACAACGAGCGCGGCTCGACGAGCCTGCCGAAGCGGTCCGCCAGCGCCAGCGTGGACGGGCCCTCCACGTCCCGCGCCAGCTCGCGCGCCAGCACCTCCTCGAGCCGCTGGCGCAGCGCGTGCGAGCGCGGCTCCACCCGGGCGCTCAGCTTCTCCCGGAAGGCCCGCGTCAGCGAACGCTGGGCCTCGGGCAGCTGGGGCTCCAGCTCGCGCAGGCTGTCCTCCGCGAGCCGTGGCAGCTCGCCCTCCAGCCGCTGGCTCTCCTCGCGCAGCAGCTCGTCCAGGCACAGTTGCAGGCGCCCGAGCGTCTCCGGCCGGAGCTTCGCCAGATCCCTCATCCCGAGCAGCGCGTGCACGTCCGCGAGCAGGCCACTCCAGTCCTTCAACGCCTCCTCGAGCAGCACCCGCTGCCGCCGCGCCAGTCCCCCGGCCAGCTCCGCGCGCAGTGACTCCAGCCCCTCGCTTCCAGTGCCGGAGACGGTGAAGACAGACAGCGTCCGGTGGGGCACCGCTTCCCGCAGCACCGGCTCGAGCTGTTCACGCACAGTGGCGGGAGACACGCCCTCCGGGAGCGCATCACACCGCGTGAGGACGAGCTGGAGCGAGCCCTCGGGAAACTCCTCGGCGAGCTGCTGGAGCCACGCCAGCACCTCGCGGGACGGAGACTCTCCCGCGGCGAGCACCAGCAGGCAGTGCTCGGCCAGCTCGCCCACGCTCAGGCCGCCCTCTTCGCCGGAGCCGCCGGACTCCACCTCCAACCACTTCCAGGGCGCGTCCGTGCCCAGGGCCCGCGGCAGCGTGCTCTTGTCCACCGAGGCGGTGCCGGCCACGGCCACCACCGGCCGGGCGATGCGCTCCAGTTCCGGAGCCGCGCGCTCCAGCTCCCGGGCGAAGGGCACCTGCTCGAAGAGGTGACTCCGCTCGGCTGCCAGCTGACGGGCCAGACGCGCCTGCTCCCGGATGTGCTCGTCGTGCTTCATGACGTTCCTCCCTGCTCCTCGCAGCGTAGCGCACCGGGCCTCCTGACATGTCCGTTGCGGAGGACTCGCCAGTCGTGTCATCAGTGTTTGAAGTCGCAAGCATACGAGGCGGAGACATCTTGAGCGTCGTTGGAAACTCCGAAGCCGCTGCGAGGCCGGATCCTTCATGATGGACCTTCCCGGCCATACCCTGCGCGGAGCGCTGCGCTCGACGGGCGCGAACCTTCTCTTCCACGCGGTGTGTGGGGCGGACAACCGGCCCGTCATCGTCAAGACGCCCGCGCAGCCCTCGCCCGGCCCGCGCGAGTGGGAGCGCTACCGCCGCGAGCACGGCATCCTCCAGCGGCTGCGCGGCGTGGGAGGCGTGCCCCGGGTGCATGGCTGCGAGCTCGTCCAGGAGCGCCCCGTGCTGCTGCTGGAGGAAGTGGAGGGCGAGCCCCTCTCGCTGCGGGTGGGCCAGCGGCTCGAGGTCACCGGCTTCCTCGGCCTGGCCATCTCCCTGGCCTCGACGCTCGGGGAGATCCACCGGCGCGGCGTCATCCACAAGGACTTGAAGCCCTCCAACCTCATCCTCACGCCGGAGGGGGAGGGGCGCATCATCGACTTCGGCGCTGCGACGCTGCAGCGGGTGGAGCACGTGGACGCGGCGGTGCCCCACGTCATCGAGGGGACGCTGGCGTACATGTCCCCGGAGCAGACGGGGCGGATGAACCGGGCGGTGGACTACCGCACGGACTTCTACTCGCTGGGGGTCACGTTCTACGAGCTGCTGACGGGCACGCTGCCCTTCCAGGCGAGGGACGTGCTCGGGTGGTTCCACGCGCACCTGGCCAGCCATCCCCCGCCGCCGCACGAGCTCATCGAGTCCGTGCCGCCGGCGCTCTCGGCCATCGTGATGAAGCTGCTGGCCAAGGCCGCCGAGGATCGCTACCAGGGCGCGGACGGGCTGAAGGCGGACCTGGAGCGGTGCCGGGAGCGGCTGCTGCGGGGCGAGCGCGAGGCCTTCCGGCCAGGCGAGCACGACTTCCCCCACCACTTCCAGATGCCCCAGCGGCTCTACGGGCGCGAGGCCTCGGTGGCCACGCTCGTCGAGGGCTTCAAGCGCACGGCGCGAGGGGGGCGGCCGGAGCTGGTGCTCGTCAGCGGCTACTCGGGAATCGGCAAGTCGTCCGTCATCCACGAGCTGCAGCGGCCGGTGGTGGAGCGGCGCGGCTTCTTCCTGGAGGGCAAGTTCGATCAATTCCAGCGGGACATCCCCTACGCCACGCTGGCGCGGGCCATCCGCGGGCTGGTGCGGCAACTGCTGGCGGGCAGCGACGCGGAGCTGGCGGCGTGGCGCGAGCGGCTGCACGAGGCATGGGGAGCGCAGGGCCAGGTGCTGGTGGAGCTGGTGCCCCAGCTGGAGCTGGTGGTGGGCCGGCAACCGGCCGTCCCGGAGCTGCCGCCCGCCGAGGCCCAGCACCGCCTCCACCGCGTCTTCGAGCGGTTCCTCGGCGTCTTCGCCACCCGCGAGCACCCGCTCGTCCTCTTCCTGGATGATCTGCAGTGGGCGGACCTGGCGAGCCTGAGGCTCATCGAGCACCTGCTCGTGGGCCCCGAGGTGCCGTCCGTGCTGTGGGTGGGGGCCTACCGCGACAACGAGGTCAGCCCGTCCCATCCGCTGATGCTGATGCGGGAGGAGCTGCGCCAGAAGGAGGCGCGCCTCACGGACCTGCGGCTCGAGCCGCTGAGCCTCGCGCAGCTCAAGCAGCTCATCGCCGACGCGCTGCCGGGCGCGGGCGAGGACGTGGTGGTGCCGTTGTCGGCGCTCGTCCTGGAGAAGACGGGGGGCAATCCGTTCTTCCTCATCCAGCTGATGGTGACGCTGCACCAGGACGGGTTGCTGGCGCGCCTGCCGGAGGGGCGGTGGCGCTGGGATGCCGAGGGCGTCCGGGCCCGGGCGTACTCCGACAACGTCGTCGACTTCCTGGTGGGCAGGTTGCGCCAGCTGCCGGCGGGGACCTGGTCCCTGCTGCGCCTCGCGGCGTGCGTGGGCAATGACTTCGCGCTGCGCGAGCTGGCCCTCCTCTCCGGCCAGGAGCCGCTCGAGGTGGAGCGCGAGCTGGAGCCGGCGCTCCAGGAGGGCCTGCTGGCGCGCAGTGGGCCGGAGCGCCTCCGCTTCCTGCATGATCGCATCCAGCAGGCGGCGCAGGAGCTCGTCCCCGCGCAGGAGCGCAAGGCCGTCCACCTGCGCATTGGCCGCCTGATGCTGGCGAGCCTGCCGCCCGAGGAGCTGCGCGAGAAGCTCTTCGACGTGGTGGGGCAGCTCAACGCCGGGGTGGAGCTGCTCGACACGCCCGAGGAGCGCCTGCGCGTCGCGCGGCTCAATGCCGAGGCGGGCTGGAAGGCCCGGAGCTCGGCGGCGCACGGCTCGGCCATCGCGTACTTCAAGGTGGCCTTCGAGCTGCTCCCGGGGGACCCCTGGACGGTGGACCCCGCGTTCACCTTCCAGCTGTGCCTGGACTGGGCCGCCAGCGAGCTGATGAGTGGCAACGCAGCCGGGGCGCGCCGGCTGGTGGACGTGCTGCTCTCCAAGAGGAGGAGCCCCGCGGACACCGCGGCCGTGTACCGCCTCGCGGCCGAGCTGCACATGGGGGCGGGGCAGATCGACGGGGCCGTGGCGTGTCTGCTGGAGGGCCTGGAGTCGCTGGGCATGCCCCTGCCGCCCCACCCCTCGTGGGAGGAGGTGGTGGCCGCGCAGGAGGAGGTGCGGGCGCTGTTGGGCGGGCGCTCCATCGAGAGCCTCCTGGAGCTGCCGCTGGTGAGCGACCCGGACATGAAGGCGGTGCTCGGGGTGCTGGCGGCCCTGTTCACCCCGGCGTGCTGTACCGACAATCACCTGCTCATCCTCCAGCTGTGCCGGGTGGTGGCGCTGAGCCTGTGGCATGGCAACAGCGAAGCGGCGGTGATTGGCTATTCCTGGTACGGCCTGGTGCTGGGGCATGCCTTCAAGCAGTACCGGGAGGGCCATGCCTTCGGGGAGCTGGCCTGCGCGCTCGTGGAGCGTCACGGCTTCTCCGCGTCCCGGGGCATGGCGCTCTACAGCCTGCAGATCATCAACCCCTGGACCCAGCCGATGGCCCGCTCGCTGGAGCTCATCCGGAGCGCCTTCCATCACGCGCTGCAGGCCGGGGACTTCCAGGCCGCCTTCTACTGCTGCAACCACGTCGTCACGGACAGGCTCATGCTGGGCCACCCCCTGGACGAGGTCTACGCCGAGTCGGTCGCCCGCTATGACTTCGTGCGCAGGGGCGGCTTCCAGGATGTGATGGATGTCATCCGGAGCTCGCAGCGCTACGTGCAGCAGCTGCGCGGGCTCACGCGCTCGTTCGACACGCTGAGCGGAGAGGACTTCGATGAGCAGGCCTTCGAGGCCTCGCTCACCCCGGATCGCATGAGCACCATGCGGTGCTGGTATTGGATCCTCAAGCAGCAGGCGCGCTTCATGTGCGGCGCGTACGAGGAGGCCCTCGCGGCGGGAGACAAGGCCGCGGAGATCCTCTGGACCTCCATCGGACACATCCAGCTGTTGGACTTCCACCTGTACCGGGGACTGGCGCTGGCGGCGAGCCTGCCGGGGGCGGCGCCGGGGCAGCGGGAGCGCTGGCTCGAGGAGCTGCGCGGGCACCATCGGCAGCTCGCGGAGTGGGCGAGCCATTGCGCCGGGAACTTCCTCGCCCCCGAGCGGATGCTCGCCGGGGAGCTGGCGCGGGTGACGGGCCGGAGCGAGGAGGCCATGAGCGCGTACGAGGAGGCCATCCACTCGGCGCGGGAGCATGGCTTCGTGCAGAACGTCGCGCTGGCGAGCGAGCTGGCGGCGAACTACTGGCGCGAGCGGCGCTTCCGGACCATCGCCGAGTCGTATGCCCGGGCGGCGCGGGAGGCGTACCTGCGCTGGGGGGCGCAGGGCAAGGTGAAGCACCTGGAGGCCCGGTGGCCGGAGCTGATGATCGCGGCCTCGGAGCACGAGCCCTCGTATGACACGGACTCGACGCGGATCGACGCGCTCACGGTGGTGAAGGCGCAGCGGGCCATCTCCGGGGAGATCGTCCAGGAGCGGCTGGTGACCACGCTCATGCAGGTGGCCATCGAGAACGCGGGGGCCCAGCGAGGCGCGCTGTTGCTGGCGCGGGGGGACACGCTCCGGGTGATGGCCATCTCCGGCGAGTCACCGGAGGACCCCATCGTCCTGCCCCCTGAGGGCGCGCCGGCCGAGCTGCCGTGGACGCTCATCTCCTACGTGAAGCGCACGCGCGAGCACGTGCTCATCGGGGATGCGACGCGGGTGCACCTGCTGCCGGCGGACGAGTACCTGATGCGAGGCCGGGCGCGCTCGGTGCTGTGCCTGCCGCTGCTGCGCCAGGAGGCCCTCTACGGCGTGCTGTACCTGGAGAACAACCTGGCGGCCGAGGCCTTCACCCCGGACCGGCGCGAGCTGCTGGAGCACCTCGCCTCGCAGGCCGTCATCTCCATGGAGAACGCGCGGCTGTACGCCGAGGTGCAGCACGCCGAGGCGGCCCTGCGCCGCGCGAATGACGAGCTGGAGGCGCGGGTGGAGGAGCGCACCCGCGAGCTGAAGGAGGCGCAGATGCGCCTGGTGGACACCGCGCGCGCGGTGGGCATGTCCGAGGTCGCCTCCAATGTGTTGCACAACGTGGGCAATGTCCTCACCAGTGCCGTCGTCAACCTCGAGGTGATGCGCGAGACGGTGGCCGCCTCGCGCCTCAACCGGCTCAAGCAGATCGCGCTGTTGTTCGAGGAGCACCGCGGGCGCCTGGGGGACTTCTTCACGAAGGATCCGCGCGGGGTGCAGATGCCGGAGTACTTCACCGCGCTCACCGATCAGCTCCTCCAGGAGCAGGGCCGGGTGCGCGACGGGCTGCTGGAGATGGGCTGGCATGTCGAGCACATCCGCTCCATCGTCCAGGTGCAGCAGAACTACGCGAAGACGGCGCTGCTCATCGACGAGTGCGAGCTGTCGGAGTTGGTGGACGACGCGCTGCGCATCCAGATGTCGGCGCTCAAGCGCCATGGCGTCACCGTCACCCGGGAGTTGAAGGACTCGCGCCGGGTGCGCGTGGACCGGCACAAGGTGCTGCAAATCCTCATCAACCTCATCAGCAACGCCAAATACTCGCTGGACGGGATGCCCGAGGGAGAGCGGCGGATGCTCGTGCGGCTCCGGTTCGAGGGGGACAAGGCCTATATCCAGGTGGTGGACAGTGGCGTGGGCATCGCGAAGGAGATCCGCGAGCGGCTCTTCTCGCACGGCTTCACCACGCGCAAGGATGGGCATGGCTTCGGCCTGCACTCGAGCGCGCTCGCCGCGAAGCTGCTGGGAGGCAACCTCCTGCTGGAGAGCGACGGGCCCGGAAAGGGCGCCACCGCCACCCTGGAGCTGCCTCTCCAATAGGAGGTCTCCCGCGGACGTCCCCTCTCCCTCTGGGAGAGGGTCAGGGTGAGGGTCTTCAAGCGGGGACGACCCTCACCCCCCGCCCTCTCCCAGAGGGAGAGGGAGCGCACACACTACGGCGCCGAGCACTTCACCGGGCCGAGCGAGGCCTGGAAGTAATAGCCATACAGGTCCGGCGTGAGCGAGAAGTTGCACGTGTTCACGTCGTTGGGAGCCAGGTTGGGGTGGCTCTGGATGTAGCGGGCGACGTAGTCACGCACCCCGTCCGCCGAGGTCCACAGCACGGTGCCCTCCTTGAACATGGAGTAGCCGCCACCGCCGCTGGCCCGGTAGTTGTTGATGGCGATGCGGAAGGACTGGTCATCCCGCACGTCCGCGCCCTGGAAGCGCAAATGGGTGAGGCGCGAGCCCACGGGCTTCGTGAGGTCGTACCCGTACTCGATGCCCGAGTAGAGGTCCCAGTTGTAGTTCTGCACGTTGCCCACCTTGGCCGACTCCGGCTTGGAGGCATCCGGCGGGGCGCTGGGGTTCCACTGCGCGAAGTAGTTCGCGTTGTGCTCCAGCGCGCGGCGCAGGATGGAGCCGTTGATCTCCATCACATACAGCGTGTTGTCATAGATGTAGATGCTGTAGGCGTCGCGCAGGGTGATGTCGCCAGCGGGCAGCATGCCCTCGTCCGTGAAGAGCGCGGCGAGCGAGAAGTCCACCGGGTGGCCGTTCTCCTCGGCGGCCTGCTCCTGCACGGTGTTGATGAGATCCGCGAGAGCACTGTCCACGTAGCGGGCGGCGTAGCCTCCGGGGAAGGCGGCGCGGGTGGTGCCGAGCTTCGCGCTCACGTAGGTGAGCGTGGTGTCATGGTGGCCCTGGGTGAGCTGCGTCACGCGATCGTCCTGCTGCACGCTGGCGTTCACCTCGACCAGGCGCGAGTCCTTGCCCTCCACCTTCCAGCGGCCGTCCGCGTGGACGAGCGAGAGGTCCACCAGGCCCAGGTGGCTGCCCCAGCGGTTGGGCTGGATGAGCAGCACGTCCTGACCCTGGCCATTCTTGAGCAGCATCTTCGGGATGGGCTGGTGGGTGTGGCCGGTGAGCAGCACGTCGATGCCCTCCACCTGCTGGGCGATCTGCACCGCCTGGTTCTCGCCAGGGAGGTTGCCGCGGTCGGCCCACTTGGTGGGATCGGCGTAGTCGGCCAGCCAGGAGGCGGGATTCGAGGCACTGCCGGTGGGCTGCTTGTCCGGTCCGCTGTGGATGGCCACCACCACCACGTCGGCGCCCTCCTGCCGCATTCTCGGCACGTACACGCGGGCCGTCTCCAGCGGATCATCGAAGCGCAGGCCGGGGATGTTCTCCGGGCGCTCCCACGTCGTGACGCCGGGCGTCACCAGCCCGAGGATGCCCACCTTCACCCCGCACACGTCCTTGATCAGGTAGGGGGTGAAGGCCTCGCCTCCATCGGCGCTGTGGCGGATGTTGGCGCCGAGCAGGGGGAAGCTGGCCTCGCCCTTGAACTTGTTGAGGACGCCGAGGCCGTAGTTGAACTCGTGGTTGCCGAGCGCCATGGCGTCATAGCGCAGCTCGTTCATCGCCACGGCCATGGGGTGCTGGGGCGCGTTGTCCACCAGGGCGTAGTAGGTGCCCAGCGGCGTGCCCTGGATGGTGTCCCCGGTGTCGATGAGCAGGTTGCAATCGGGGTTCTCCGCGCGCGCCTGCTTCACGAGCGTGGCCACCTTGGACAGACCGCGCTGGGGGTCCGCCTTTCCGGTGAAGTAGTCCCAGGGGAAGAGGTTGGTGTGCAGATCGCTCGTCTGCATCAGCCGCACCGTGCGCGGCGAGGTGTCCACCGGCGGTTGAGGCTCGGGGTCGTCGCAGGCGGTGAGCTGGAGGAGCGCACAGACACCCAGGAGGGGAAGGGAAGAACGCGGAGACATGCGTGGTGACCTCGGAGGAGCCCCGGGATGGGGCTCCCGTGCGCGCTCCTCCTATGGGGCGCGATGCGTCATTGCAATCGACAGGAGCACGGCGTGTTCCGCCGTGCTCGTTTGACGGGCCGCCGTGCGCCCTGGCAGCCTTCACGTGTGATCGACCTCTTCACGCCCCTTTCTCCCGCCCAGAAGGAAGACTTCCAACGGCGCTACCTCGCCTACCTGCAAGGGCGCGATGGAGAGCCCCAGTGGCAGACGCACACGTTCTCGGTCCGCGAGGCGTTCTACCGCGACCTCGAGCAGCGGCCGGTGCGGCGCACCGGAGCGCCGGTGGTGCTCCAGGACGTGTTCAACCGCCACCATGAGCGGTACCGGCCCGAGGAGAAGCTCGATGAGCCCACGCTCTGGGCCCTGTGCGTGGCGAAGACCAACCGGGGCGAGCGCTTCGGCGTCGAGTACGCGCATCGGCTCGGCACGCTGGAGCGCGATGGCGACCCGGGCAATCCGAAGACGTACATCGGAATCGAGGAGTTCTATCACACGCGGATTCTGAGGGACGTGCTGCGGGTGATTGGCGTCGAGATGGAGATGCTCAATCCCAAGGCCAGCCAGCAGCTGCTCATCAAGGCGATGGCGCGGCTGCCGGAGTCGATGTCCCTGCCGTTGGTGCTCTGCGGGGAGATCTGCGGCGTGGCGTTCTTCCACCTGCTGCTGCACAAGGCGCGGGAGCTGTTCGGGGATCAGCCGGGGCCGCTGGCGCGCATCGAGGAACTGTTCGCGCAGATCATGGTGGACGAGGTGGGCCACGTGCACTTCGCGCGCAGCCGGCTCGATGGCACGAGCCTGGGCATCGCGAAGCGGCTGCTGCCGCTGGTGGCCCGGGGCCTCCTGGATGGAATGCCGGAGTACTACCAGCTGCTCGGGCGCGAGCGGCTGATGGAGGAGATCCTCCGCGCGGACGTGGACACCGCCGCCCTGCCGTACCCGGATCGATTCATCCCGTTCGACGCGGAGGCGCCGGTCCGGCCCGCGGCCTGAGCTGTTGGTGACCTACACCCCCGGAGCCGCGGCCTGGGCGCGCTCCTGGCGGCGGCGGCGCACGGCGCGCCAGGTGAGCCACAACCCGAGCAGCAGCACGAGCCCCGCCGCCACGATGAACATGAGGCCCATCCGGCTGGCCTGGTGCCGGTTGTCGTGCCACATGGCGAAGCCCGGTGCCTCGGGGTTCTGGTGGAAGCGGTTCACCGCGACGACGGTGCGGTTGGCCTCCCGCTCCTCGGCCATCCAGTGGTGGGACAGGGGAAACTCGCCGCGCGTGGTGACGAGCACCGGGCGGTAGATGTTCTGCTGCTCGCCCCGGGGGCTCCGGTCCCGCTCGACGCGGGCGCCCTCAATCTCCGCCAGCGTGAAGGTGAGGGGCTGCTCCTTGCTGAGCCAGCCGATGCGCGTGAGGGTGCAGGGCCCCCCGCGCTGGCACTGGAACTCGATGCGGGCCTTGGTGTCGAAGAACGCCAGCCCGAAGATGAAGAAGGGCACGGACAGCGCCAGGACGCTGATGGCGCCGATGAAGAGGGAGCGCGAGGGGGTGACGGAGGGCGCGGAATCGCTCACGGCCCCGTCATAAACCCGGTGCCGGGTGGGGAGCACGCGCAAACGCACGCCCGGCTCCGTTCACCGGTGCGCACCCCGCCCGCCCCGAGTGTCCACCACCGGGGCTCCGGGCCCGTTCCGGGCGCCAGTCCGGGTGCGCGCCGCGTCATTCCAGGGCATCGACGGGGACTCACGAGGAGGTGGCGCGATGAAGGCCGTGGCGATGTTCCCGAAGGGCCGCGAGGTGAAGGTCATCGACGTGCCCGAGCCGAAGCTGCGCTCGCCCACGCAGGTGCGGGTGCGCACGCTGGAGGTGGGCGTGTGTGGCACGGACAAGGAGGTGGTGGAGCAGAAGCACGGCAAGCCTCCCGAGGGGGAGGACCACCTCATCGTCGGGCACGAGTGTCTGGGCGAGGTGGTGGAGGTGGGCGAGCAGGTGAAGCACCTCGTGCCTGGAGAGCTGGTGGTGCCGCGGGTGCGCCGACCGTGCCCGCGGGCGGAGTGCGCGCCGTGCCGCGCGGGGTACTCGGACTTCTGCGTCACCGGCGAGTACACGGAGCGGGGCATTCAAGCGGCGCACGGCTTCTGCGCGGAGTACTTCGTGGAGGAGGCGCTCTACCTGCACAAGGTGCCGCGCGAGCTGCGGGCCGTGGCGGTGCTGACCGAGCCGCTCACCATCGCCGAGAAGGCGCTGCGCGAGGTGGCGCGCGTGCAGACACGCATGCCGTGGGAGAAGAAGGAGGGGGGCCGGGCGGTGGTGCTGGGGGCGGGGCCGGTGGGCCTGCTGGGCGGCATGGCGCTCATGCGCGCGGGCTTCCAGACGACGATGTACTCGCGCTCGCCCAAGCCCAACCCGAAGGCGGACATGTCCGAGTCGCTGGGCATGCCCTACGTGTCCTCCAAGCAGCACCGGGTGGAGGAGCTGGTGAAGCAGCGGGGGCGGGCGGACGTGGTGTACGAGGCGGCGGGCGTGGCCAGCGCGGGCTTCGAGCTGATGAAGGGGCTGGCCCCCAACGGCGTGTATGTCTTCACCGGCGTGCCCGGCAGCGAGGAGGGCGAGCTGGACGAGGGCGAGCTGATGAAGCAGTGGGTGATGAACAACCAGGTGGTGCTCGGCACGGTGAACGCGGCACCGGAGGACTTCGAGGCGGCGGTGGCGGACCTCGGCCGCTTCCGGACGAAGTGGCCCGGAGGACTGGAGCGGCTCATCACCGCCCGGCACGCCCCCGAGGACTACGCCGAGGTGGTGGCGGGCAAGAAGGGCAGCCACATCAAGGACGTCATCGTCTTCTGACCCCGTGCTGGCCTCACGGCCGCGGTGGCCGGGGGTTCCTCCCCCGCCCATCCGTACGTCCTTCATCCATCGAAATCCGCATCCGCCCGCACTCGTCCCAGCATGAGCAGGTGCAACTCATTGATGCGTGCAACGGCTTTGTCACCGCAGCTCATGTGGGTCAGGAGGATCTCGGCGGATTTGGTGAACCGGTGTCTGAGTTGAATGGTGTACGAGCGAAGCAGCCAGCTCGAAAAACCCTGGTGGTAGACCGCTGCGTCCAGGTCGCACCACTTCACGCCATAGACACCCTTCTTCCAGGGGAGGACTCCGCTTTGGACCCAAACACCATCGCCATCACAATACAGGGAATAGCTGCGCAGCAACAGGATGGCATACACGTAGATGGCGAGAAAGCATGAGGCGATCAGGGAGATGCCAATGCTGCGCGATGCCAGGACGGCCATCCCGATGAGCACCAGCAATACTCCCCAGCCACATGTCGTCATGAGGTAGGCAGCCCAGGATTTCCTGGCCAGGATTTCGACAGGGAACGGAGGTTGCCCGAATCCGTTTTGCTTCATGCCATCCCCCCTCGTGGCGGTGTGGAAGCCTTCAGCCCATGCCACGGGGAGTGACGCTAATGGCCATAAAAAGCTTTGCAATGCGCGGCGGCTTCCTCTGTTGGCCGTGGCACAGGTCCGCGGTCGCTCCTCGCCACCGGCCGGCCCGGTGATTCGCTTCCACCATCTTTTCCCGGCGGTGAGAATCGGGTGACACTGCGTAGGTCCCCTCGCCCCTTGGGAGAGGGCTAGGGTGAGGGTCTCTCAACCCCAGCGGACACCCGTGTCCCGAAGAGGAGGAAGCACATGGAGGGAGCCTGGCTGGACATCTCGGTGCCGTTCGGTGAGGAGCCACCGCCGGAGGGCCAGGGTGAGGCACCGAGGGCGGAGCTCCCGGAGAGCTCGGCGCAGCAGGCCGAGTGGCTCAAGCGGGCGGCGTGGATGGGGACGTACGTGACGGCGCCGCCGAGCCTCGAGTTGGATTTGGAGGACATGGAGCGGCTGCCGCTGAGCGCCACGGTGGGCAAGGCGCGGGTGCTGCACCTGGACGACGTGGACTGCATCCGGGCGGACTCGCTGGCCGACTACGAGCCGAGGCCGGGAGAGCGGTTGCTCTTGCGCACGCGCAACTCGCAGCGCGAGTGGTGGAAGCGGCCGCACGGCGAGGACTTCGTGCGGCTGTCGGACGCGGCGGCGCGGCTGCTGGTGGAGCGCCAGGTGGCGTGCGTGGGCGTGGACTACGTGTCGCGCTCGGGCTTCCACACGGACGGCCTGGCCGTGCACCAGATGCTGCGCGAGGCCGGAGTGTGGATCATCGAGGGCCTGGACCTGACGGACGTGAAGGTGGGCATGCACGAGCTGGTGTGCCTGCCGCTCAACGTGAAGGCCGAGTGGGGCTCGCCGGCCCGGGCGCTGGTGCGGGCGCTGCGCGGCACGGCGGGGGAGTAGCCGGGCGGGCGGAGGCTGTCCTCCAGGTCCACACGGTACCGCCGGTTCATACATCTCCTCAATGACGCGGGGCCGCCGGGGTGAAGCCGGGGCCCGGACGCGCGGAGGAGTCCGTATGAATGGGCAGAAGACGTCCCGCTCTCCGGCCATCGAGGACCACGGCGTCATCGGAGACCTGCGCACGGTCGCCCTGGTGGCGACGGACGGGACGATCGACTGGCTGTGCTTCCCCCACTTCGACAGCCCGAGCGTCTTCGCGGCCCTGTTGGATCCGGAGAAGGGCGGGCACTTCCGCATTGCCCCGGAGGTGGACGGAGAGCGGGTGGTGCACAAGCAGTTCTACTGGCCGGACAGCAACGTGCTGGTGACGCGCTTCTACTCCCCGGACGGCGTGGGCGAGCTGGTGGACTTCATGCCCATGGGGCACGCGGGCGCGGGCCGGGTGCGCGAGGTGGTGCGGCGCATCCGCGTGGTGCGCGGCGAGCTGGCCTTCCGGGTGGAGTGCGCGCCGGCCTTCAACTACGGGCGGGACGCGCACCAGGTTCGGCTGCTGCACGGCGGGGCGAGCTTCCTGTCGGAGAAGCTGAAGCTGACGCTGGTGACGTCGGTGCCGCTGGAGACGGACGGGCGGCGCGTGAGCGGGCGCTTCACGCTGCACGAGGGCCAGTCGGCGGTGTTCGGCCTGCGCGAGGGGGCGCCGGACTCGTGCCATGACACGGTGATGGGGCACGAGGCCTCGGAGGTGCTCTTCCGCGGCACGGTGGACTACTGGCGGCACTGGGTGGCGGGGTGCAGCTACACCGGGCGCTGGCGCGAGGTGGTGCAGCGCTCGGCGCTGGCGCTCAAGCTGATGACGTTCGAGCCCTCGGGGGCGATTGTGGCGGCGCCCACGTGCAGCCTGCCCGAGTCCCCGGGCGGCGTGCGCAACTGGGACTACCGCTACGTGTGGATTCGCGACGCGGCCTTCACGGTGTACGCGCTGTTGCGCATCGGCTTCCGCAAGGAGGCGGGCGCCTTCATGCGCTGGCTGGAGGCACGCATCGCCGCGCTGCCCGAGGGCGAGCCGCTGCCCCTCATGTATGCGTTGGATGGGAGCGAGGTGCCCAAGGAGCAGGAGCTGTTGCACCTGTCGGGGTACGGGGGCGCGAGGCCGGTGCGCATCGGCAACGGGGCGGCGCACCAGCTGCAATTGGATATCTACGGCGAGCTGATGGACTCGGTGTACCTGTACAACAAATACGGGGCACCCATCTCGTATGACTTCTGGAGGCACCTGCGGCGGCTGGTGGACTGGGTGTGCGTCCACTGGAGGGACAAGGACGAGAGCATCTGGGAGGTGAGGGCGGGGCAGCAGAACTTCGTGTACTCGAAGATGATGTGCTGGGTGGCGTTGGACCGGGCCATCCGGCTGGCGGACAAGCGCAGCCTGCCGGCGGACCGGGCGCGGTGGCTGCAGACGCGCGATCTCATTTTCGAGGAGATCATGCAGAAGGGGTGGTGCGCGAAGCGGGGCGCGTTCATCCAGTCGTACGAGACGATGGCGCTGGACGCGGCGAACCTGCTGATGCCGCTGGTGTTCTTCCTGTCGCCGGTGGACCCGAGGATGCTGTCGATGCTGGACCTGCTGCGCAAGCCGCCGGCGCAGGGAGGGCTGACGTCGGACGGGCTGGTGTTCCGCTACGACGCGGAGGCGACGGAGGACGGGGTATCGAGGGGGCGGGAGGGCACGTTCAACCTGTGCACCTTCTGGCTGGTGGAGGCGATGACGCGGGCGAGCGTGACGCGGCCGGATCTGCTGGACGAGGCGCGGCTGACGTTCGAGCGGATGCTGGGCTACGCGAACCACGTGGGGCTGTACGCGGAGCAGACGGGGCCCTCGGGAGAGGCGCTGGGCAACTTCCCGCAGGCGCTCACGCACCTGTCGCTCATCAGCGCGGCGTACAACCTGGACCGGGCCCTGGGCCACCGGGACTGAGAGAGCCCCGCCGCCCCACAGCACGAATCCCAGGAACACATCCCCCGCACCCATCCCCTCGCCCTCCGGGAGAGGGACAGGGTGAGGGTGCCACGTACCCCAGGCTGCCCCCGTGTGCGCTTGCCCGGGTCCCGTGAGATGCTCCGGGCCCGCGCGTCACCGGTCCGCCCCAAGCCAGTCACGGAGATGTCACATGAGGTGCCGTCACCTCCGGCTGTTCTCCCTTCAAAGGGAAGCGAGACCCGAAGAAGGGCGCAAGCCCGAAGGAGGGATGTCGTGAACCCGTTGGATTGGAGTGGTGAGCAGTTCCTGAGTGCCTACGTGCCGTTCGTCGTGGTGCTGCTGCTCCTGGCGAAGGTGTGGCAGTCCTCGTTGAACCAGCCGTCGGATGAGCCGCTGAGGGCGGAGCTGAAGCTGGACCCGTACCATGTGGCGGCGCTGCAGCATCGCGAGTCCGCCGTGAGGGCCGCGGTGACGGCGCTGGTGCATGCCGGGGCGGTGCGCGTGGAGAATGGAGCGCTGGAGGCGGTGGGCAAGCTGCCCGCGGGCGTGGTGCCCTTCGAGCGCGCGGTGCACGTGGCGGTGGCCGGACCGGTGAGGGACGTGGCGGCGCTGAACGGGGCGGTGGCCCGGGAGCTCGACGAGCTGGAGGTGGGGCTTCGCCGCCGGGGCTTCCTGATGAATCCCGAGGTGGCCTCCCGGTGCGGCACGTACCCGAAGCTCCTCTTCTTCGGAGCGGCGCTGGGGCTGGGGGTGCTGAAGCTGGGAATGGGGATCTCACGAGGCAGGCCGGTGGGGTTCCTGGTGGTGCTGCTCTGCATCGCCACGGTGATGGGCTTCTGGCTGCTGGGGGGCGCGCCCCGGCGCACGCGCAAGGGGGACAAGGCGCTGGCGAAGCTCCGGGCGGACAACGAGGCGCTGCGGACGACGGCGAAGGCGGATGGGGCCTGGGGGACGATGAGCAGTGGGAGCGTGGCGATGGCGGTGGCGCTCTTCGGCACGGGGCTGCTGGCGGCCTCGGGGATGGGGGACCTGCGCGACTACCTGATGCCGCCGGGCAGTGGGGGAGGAGGCGTGGACACCGACTTCGGTGGCGACAGCGGGGGCAGTGACAGCGGGGGCGGTGACAGCGGAGGAGGAGACGGGGGAAGCAGCTGCGGCGGCGGAGGCTGCGGCGGTTGTGGTGGAGGAGGCGGGGATTGAAGCTGCCCGCGGGGGTGGGGCTGGGGTGGAGGAGGCAGTTGGCGCACTACCTCGACGAGACGCAGGGGGTGGACTTCGTGGAGGTGCTGGCCGAGCACCTGAATCCGAAGGGCCCGCTGCCGGAGCCGCTGAAGCGGTTGAAGGAGCGAGGGGTGCCGGTGGTGTTGCACGCGGTGTCACTGGGGCTGGGGAGCGCGGAGCCGCCGGAGCGCAGGAGGCTGGACGAGCTGGCGCGGCTGGCCGAGCGGTTGGGCGCGGTGTGTGTGAGCGAGCACCTGGCCTTCGTGCGAGCGGGGGGCGTGGAGAGCGGGCACCTGCTGCCGCTGCCGCGCACGGAGGAGATGCTGGAGGTGCTGGCGGAGAACGTGCGGCAGGCCGAGGAGGCGCTGCCGGTGCCGCTGGCGCTGGAGAACGTGGCGAGCCTCTTCGAGTGGCCGGACGCGGCGATGTCCGAGGCGCGGTGGCTGGCGGGGGTGCTGGAGCGGACGGGGGCTCGGGTGCTGTTGGACGTGGCCAACCTGTACGCGAACACGCTCAACCACGGGACGGACGCGCGGGAGGTGTTGGAGGCGGTGCCTCGGGAGCGGCTGGCCTACGTGCACGTGGCGGGAGGGGTGAAGCGGGGGGGCCTGTACCACGACACGCACGCGCACGCGGTGCCCGAGGGCCCTCGGGTGTTGCTGGAGCAGCTGGTGGCGCGGGTGGGGCCGGTGCCGGCGCTGCTCGAGTGGGATGACCATTTCCCGGCGCCGGAGGTGCTCGGCGCGGAGCTGGAGGCGATGAGGGCGGCGCTGGCGCGAGGCGTGGCGCGGTGGGAGGGCGGGGCTCCATGAGCGCGCGCGAGAGATTGGCGAAGGCGCAGGCGGAGCTGGCCCGCGCGCTGGGGATGGGAGCGCCGGTGCCCGCGGGCTTCGACGCGGAGCGGGTGGGCGCGGCGGCCGAGGCGCTGGGGAGGAAGCGCCGGAGGCTGGTGCAGCGGACGTGGCCGGTGTTGGCGGCGGCGTTGGGAGGGGGCTTCGCCGGGAGCTTCGACGCCTGGGCGCGGGAGAATCCCTTGCTGGGAGTGGAGCCGAATCCGCTGGCGGATGGACGGCGCTTCGCGGGGAGCCTGCGAGCGGCGGGTGCCTTCCCAGCGGAAGCGGAGGAGGAGTGGCTCGCCTTCGAGCTGCGCTGGCGGCTGACGGACGAGGGAGGCGTGGTGGCGCGGCGGGGCGTGGTGCTGAAGCTGGCCCGGGTGGGCAGGGCGGGGCGGAGGGTGCTGGCTGCGAGGCTGCCCGGCGGCAGGATCCTCCAATGGCGTCTTCCGGGCCGGGATCCGTGAAGCAGTCTCGTGCGCGGACAAGCGATTGCACCAGGAGGACACCTTCCCTGAGGACATTTCCCCTCGCCCTCTGGGAGAGGGACGGGGTGAGGGTGTCGAGCTTCCCAGGTTGCCCCGGTGTCTCGGTTCCCTTCGAAGCAGCCCAGGCATTGAAGTATTGGCGGGAGGGCACCTGGCACTGGGATGTGGATGAGGACCCTGGCGAGCCCGCCCGCCCGCCACCCGTCCAGCCTGCGTGAGGCCCCTGCCCGAGGCCCGTGGCTGCTAAGCTGGCACCGTGCGGAACGAGCCCCTCGTGGCCAACCCCTCCCTCCCCGACACCCGGCCCTACCGGGGCCTGCTGGCCTTCGAGCCGGAGCACCGCCGCTTCTTCTTCGGGCGCGGTGAGCTGGAGCGCGAGCTGGTGCTGCGCGTCCGGGCGTCCATGGGCGGCTGGGGCTCGCGCTTCCAGGTGGTGGTGGGCGCCTCGGGCAGCGGCAAGTCCTCGCTGGTGCTCGCCGGGCTGGTGCCCCGGTTGCACGAGGACGCACGCGACCCCTGGGACACCGTCGTGCTGCGGCCCGGCGAGGCCGGCGCCCCCCGGATGCTCGAGGTGGAGGAGGGCCCGGGCCGCTTCGGCTCGCTCGGCAGGCTGCGCGCGCTGCTCTCCGGGCTCCATCGCCAGGGGGGGACGCCCTCGGGCCAGGGGGCCACCGTCGCCGAGGTCCTCCGCGAGGCGAAGCTGCTGCGCGAGGCCCGGCCGGAGCGGTGGCGGCTGGTGGTGGTGGATCAGCTCGAGGAGCTCTTCACCCAGGTGCCTGGCGTGGAGGAGCGCGAGGCCCTCCTGCGGGCGCTGTGGCGGCTGGCGCACACCCCGGAGGTGCGGGTGGTGGTGGTGGCCACGCTGCGGGTGGACGCGCTCGGACGCTGCGAGCACGTGCGGGTGGACCACCAGGGCCCGCAGCTGGAGTCGGTGGTGTACGCGGCGGCGCACCGGCTCTTCGTGGGCCCGCTGCCAGCCGAGCGGCTCGCCGACGTCATCGAGGGCCCCGCGCGGGTGGTGGGGCTGGAGCTGGAGCCGGGCCTGGTGGAGGCGCTGCGGCGGGACGTGGAGCAGGAGCCCGGAGCGCTCCCGCTGCTGCAGCACGCGTTGGATCAACTGTGGGAGCGGCGCTCGGGCCACCGGCTGACGCGGGCGGCGTACGAGGAGCTGGGCGGGGTGGCGGGGGCGATGGCGCGCACGGGGGACCGGCTCTACGAGTCGCTGTCCGAGGCCGAGCGGCACCAGGCGCGCCGGCTGCTGGTGCGGCTGGTGGACCTGCGCGAGGAGATGAGCCCGCACGCGCGGCGCGAGGAGTCGAAGCTGCTGCGCCCGGAGCGCGAGGACGAGGCGGCGGCCTTCGACGCGGTGGTGGAGAAGCTGGTGCGGCACCGGCTGCTGGTGCGGGGCGCGGACGGAGGACAGCCGCCGGAGCCATGGCTGCGGCTGGCGCACGAGGCATTGCTGCGCCGCTGGGGCCGGCTGGTGGAGTGGGTGCGGGAGGACCGGAAGCGGGAGCCGCGGGCGCGCGAGGCGGAGGCGCGGGAGCGGGAGCGCACCCGGTACGCGAGGGACGTGGCGCGGGTGCTCCAGGCGAGGCGGCTGCTCGAGTGGGACCTGGCGCTGGCGGTGCTGGTGCTGCGCGAGGTGGCGGAGCCGGAGCGGACGCCGGAGTGGCACCCGAGTGTGCTCGAGGCGCTGCACCGGGGCGCGATGCAGCCCGGGGTGCTCGCGGGGCATGAGGGGCGGGTGGAGCTCGCGGCGTTCAGCGCGGACGGCGAGCGGGTGCTCACGGCCTCGGCGGATGGGACGGCGCGGGTGTGGAGGGCGGACGGCACGGGCGAGCCGGTGGTGCTCGCGGGGCATGAAGGAGGCGTGTGGTCGGCGGAGCTGAGCGCGGACGGCGCGCGGGTGCTCACCACGTCGCAGGAGGGGCGGGTGCGGGTGTGGAGGGCGGACGGCACGGGCGAGCCGGTGGTGCTCGCGGCGCACGAGGAGCGGGTCTGTCCCGCGGAGTTCAGCCCGGACGGGCAGCGGGTGCTCAGCGTGTCCGAGGACGGCACGGTGCGGGTGGGGCTGGCGGATGGCACGGGCGAGCCCGTGATGCTCCGGGGCCATGCGGGACGGGTGACGAGCGCGGAGTTCAGCGCGGACGGTGAGCGGGTGCTCACGGCCTCCGAGGACGGGACGGCGCGGGTGTGGAGGGCGGACGGCGTGGGCCGGCCGGTGGTGCTCCGGGGCCACGGGGGCGCGGTGTGCTCGGCGGCGTTCAGCGCGGATGGGCAGTCGGTGGTGACGGCGTCGGAGGACGGGGCGGCGCGGGTGTGGAGGGCGGACGGCAGCGGGGAGCCCGTGGTGCTCGCGGGCCACGAGGGCGCCGTGGTGTGCGCGGCCTTCGCCCCGGACGGTGAGCGGGTGGTGACGGCGTCGGAGGATGGGACGGCGCGAGTGTGGAGGGCGGACGGCGCGGGCGAGCCGGTGGTGCTCGCGGGCCACGCGGCGGCGGTGGCGAGCGCGGTGTTCAGCGCGGACGGGCAGCGGGTGCTGACGGCTTCCGAGGACGGGACGGCGCGGGTGTGGAGGGCGGAGGGCACGGGCGAGCCGCTCGTGCTGCGGGGCCACGTGGCGGAGGTGCGCTCCGCGGAGTTCAGCCCGGACGGGCAGCGGGTGCTGACGGCGTCCGAGGACGGGACGGCGCGGGTGTGGAATGGCCTCGGGGAGCCGGTGGTGCTCGCGGGCCACGAGGGCGCGGTGGCGAGCGCGGAGTTCAGCCCGGACGGGCAGCGGGTGCTGACGGCGTCGGAGGACGGGGCGGTGCGGGTGTGGAGGGCGGACGGCACGGGCGAGCCGGTGGTGCTCGCGGGCCCCGAGGGAGAGGTGGGCGCGGGGGCCTTCAGTCCGGAGGGCGAGCGGGTGGTGACGGCCTCGCGGGCGGGGACGGTGCGGGTGTGGAGGGCGGATGGCACGGGAGAGCCCGTGGTGCTGCAGGGGTACCTGGCGGTGCTGTGGCCCGCGAAGCTCAGCGCGGACGGGCAGCGGGTGCTCACCAAGTCCCAGGAGGGGGCGGTGCGGGTGTGGCGGGTGGACGGCACGGGTGGGCCCGTGGTGCTCCGGGGGCATGAGGAAGAGGTGTGGTCCGCGGAGTTCAGCGCGGACGGGCAGCGGGTGCTCACCCGGTCGCAGGATGGGACGGCGCGAGTGTGGCGGGTGGAGGCAGAGGGATCGCCGGTGGTGCTCGGGGGCCATGCGGGAGGCGTGAGGGCCGCGGAGTTCAGCGCGGACCGCCGGCAGGTGGTCACCGTGGCGGAGGACGGGACGGTGCGGGTGTGGAGCGCGGAGGGCACCGGCGAGCCGCGGGTACTCGCGGGCCCGGAGGCGGAGGTGGAGCTCGCGGCCTTCAGCGCGGACGGGCAGCGGGTGCTCACGGCGTCACGGGACGGGACGGTGCGGGTGTGGAGGGCGGAAGGCACCGGCGAGCCGGTGGTGCTCCGGGGCCATGAAGGACGGGTGGAGCGCGCGGCGTTCAGCGCGGACGGCGAGCGGGTGCTCACGGCGTCGGAGGACGGGACAGTGCGGGTGTGGCGGGCGGACGGCACCGGAGAGCCGCTCGTGCTCGGAGGGCCAGACGGAAGGATGGAGCGCGCGGCGTTCAGCGCGGATGGCGAGCGGGTGCTCTCGGTGGCGGAGGACGGGACGGTGCGCCTGTGGACGGTGGGAACCGCCCGGCTCCAGGCCCTGCTGCGCGAGGCCGTCTCGGGCTGCCTGACGCCGGAGCAGCGCGAGCGCTACCTGCTCGAGACGCCCGAGGAGGCACGGGTGGGTTATGAGCAGTGCGAGCGGGCCGGGCGACTCGCTCCAGCGTGAGGTGAGCACCTTCTGGCCGCGCGGCGTGCCAACTGGTCCGATAGTCGGACCAGTTGCTCCCGAGCGCGGCCGGATCCTCCCCAGCGGATGCCGCCGAGGCGGGCCCGCGTCACATCCAGCAGGCCTTGTGGTCCTGGATGAACTGGCGCATCGAAATGGGCGCCCGCCCCAGCAATGTCTGGGTTTCAGGCGTCACGGTGCCGGCGAGCCCCAGCCGGCACACGGTGTAGATGCCTGTCATCACCGCGATGAAGGCGGCGGGCTGCTTTCGCTGGTACCAGCGCGCGGCGAAGCGCAGGGCCCCGGGCTCCGGGTAGCGGATGGGCCGGCCGAGCACCTCGGTGAAGAGCGCGGCCACCTCGGCGTAGGTGAGGGCCTCGGAGCCGGTGAGCTCGTACGCCTTGCCCTCGTGCCCGTCCTCCAGCAGCGTCCGGGCGGCCACGGCGGCGATGTCGCGCGCGTCGATGAAGCCCGTGCGCCCCTGGCCCGCGGGGACGAAGAGCTCCCCGTGCTCGCGGATGTCGTCGCGGTGCGTGGTGCTCAGGTTCTGCATGAAGAAGCTGGGGCGCAGGAAGGTGTGGGGCACCCCGGCCTCCAGGATGAAGCGCTCCACCTGGGCGTGGGGCACCACCGTGTTCTTCTCCACCCCGAGCAGCGACAGGAAGACGACGTGCCGCACGCCCGCGTCCCTCGCCGCGCGCACCACCGGCCGCATGTGCCGCCGCACGTCCGAGATGGCGGGCGGCCGCAGGAGGAACACCTTTTCCACCCCCTCCAGCGTGGGAGCGTGGGTGGACGGATCCTCGAAGTCGAAGCGCACCGCCTTCGCTCCCGCAGGAGCCCGGCTGCCCTCTCGCGAGGCCACGAGCACCCGCGCGCCCGCCGCCACCAGGTGCTCCACCAGCGGCGCGCCCACGTTGCCCGAGGCGCCCGTGACGAGCACCCGCGGGCCCTTCGGCTCAGCCGTTGTGCTTCCCATCGCTCTTGCCCTTCGCGACCGTCCCCGGCGCCACCCCGCGCCAGAAGATGTCCACCATGCGATCCAACCAGGGATCCTCGGCCTCCGTCGGGACGCGCTGGTTCGTCACGTGGGCCAGGAAGTAGCGGTGCTGCAGGCCCGCCAGGAAGAGGCTGGCCATCACGTTGGGGTCCCCCTCGCGCATCCGGCCCTGCTCCTGGGCCCGGCGGAACCAGCCCGCCATCGCGATGCTGGCGCGCACGGGGGCGGGGATCTCCTTGTTCTCGCCCCGCCACTCCTCGGGGGTGATGCCCGCCTCGCGCATCACCGCGAAGGCCGGTACCATCTCCCGGAAGAAGGCGTCGATGGCGCCCGCCAGCTCGCGGATCTGCACCATCGGCTCGCGCGCGTCCGGCCCCGCCTCCAGCAGGTGCAGCCACGGCGGGGGCTTCCCGATGGAGAACGCCGCCTTGAGCAACTCCCGCTTGCTGCCGAAGCGCTTGAGCAGCGCCGGTCCCGACACCCCCAGACGCGCGGCGATGGCGTCCGTGCTCACCGAGGCTCCGTGCTCGATGAAACACGCCCTCGCCGCTACCAGAATCTCCTCGTCCAGGACCTGTCGGGGCCGCGCCATGA
Organism: Archangium gephyra; assembly: GCF_042230915.1. Taxonomy (GTDB): domain Bacteria; phylum Myxococcota; class Myxococcia; order Myxococcales; family Myxococcaceae; genus Archangium; species Archangium gephyra_B. The sequence continues at coordinate 129,273 of NZ_CP102578.1, forward strand.
CTCCACTCACTGATTGGTTAGCTAGTGCTAACTAACTAACTCCCCGACGGGGGTGGAATCAAGTGGGCGAAGGAGCCAACCCACCAGGACGGGTGACGAGCGCCGAGTCGAGGAACCGGCCGATGCGGGCGGCCATCTCCTCGGGGAGCTCCATCATGGGGAAGTGGCTGCGTGCGGGGAGCTTCTGCACCTGGAACCAGGGGTGGGAGGAGGCGAACGAGCGCTGGGCCTCCAGCCAGGCGCTGTCGTCGGGCTGGGCGTAGAGGTGGAGGGTGGGCACGGGCGGCGAGAGGGTGGCGAGCGCCTGCAGCGGGCTGCCGTGCTGGGCGTACACCTTCTCCACCTCCCGCCCGGCGCGCTTCCACATGTCCTCGCCGAAGGAGCCCATGTCGTCGCGGACGAAGCGGATGACGTCCGGCGAGCTGACGCCCTGCAGCCAGAGGGAGAAGAGCCCGTCGCGGGCCTGCTTCCACTGGGGCGACTGCAGCGCCTTGAGGGCCTGGAGGAAGGGCGGAGGCGGTTCCAGCACGAGCCAGTCCAGCAGCACCACGGCGGGGATGCGCGGGCCGAGCTGGCGCCGCAGCTCGAGGGCCCACCAGCCGCCGTGGGAGAGGGCCACGGGCACCACCTGGCGCGCGCCGCTGGCCTCGATGACGGCGCGCAGGCTGTCCACCACGGTGGCGTTGCCGAAGTCGGGGCCGGGCAGCTGCGACTCGCCGTGGCCGGGCAGGTCCACCACGAGCGCCCGGTGGAGGATGGAGCTCCACGGGACGAGTTTGCGGAACACCTCGCGGCTGGTGCACCAGCCGGGAATGAAGAGCAGGGTGGGCTCCCCCTGTCCCACGTCGTCATAACGGATGCGAGCCCCACCCACGCGTGTCTCGGCCATGTGCGTCTCCCCCCGGCGGCCCAGTCCCAACCCCTCGCCGCCATGGGGGGCAGTCATGCTCCGGGCGGGCCCCTGGAGGACAGGGGACGGCGGTGCGGTAGGGCTGTTGGCTGCGCGGCACTCGGGGCCGGAGTGTGTCCGGGGAGACGTGTCCAGGACGTCTCAGGCGGCCTGACGCGAGCCGGGCTCGGCCACGCCGAACACCTCGAGCTGCTGCACCCGGCCCTTCACCACATGGGCGCCGAGCGGCTCGAAGGCGCCGTCCTCCCCGAGGGCCTCGCGGCACTCGCGGGTGAGGAGCAGGGAGCGGCCCAGCACCTTGGTGAGATCCTGCACCCGCGAGGCGGTGTTCACCGTGTCGCCGATGACGGTGTACTCCTGGCGCTGGGCGCCGCCCACGTTGCCCACCACGGCCTCGCCGCGGTGCAGGCCCACGCCGATGCGCAGGCCGGGGAACTCGCCCTGCTCGCGCATGCGCGAGGCCTCGGCGAGCATCTCGCGCGCGGCGGCCAGGGCCCGGCGCGTGTCGTCCGGCTGGTGCGTGGGCGCGCCGAAGACGATGAGCATCCCATCCCCGAGGAACTTGTTCACCAGCCCGCCGTGGGCCGCGACGATCTCACACATGCGCCCGAAGTAGAGGTTGAGCAGGCGCAGCGTCTCCTCGGGAGGCTGGGACTCGGCGAGCCGGGTGAAGCCGCGGATGTCGGTGAAGCAGACGGTGACGGCGCGGCGCTCGCCACCCTCGGGCATGCGGCCGGAGAGCAGGTGCTCCATGACCTGCTCGCTCACGTGCATGCCCAGCAGGCCGCGCACGCGCTCGCGCTCGACGGCGCTCTCGGTGAGGCGCAGCAGCAGCGCGCGCATGGAGCCGCTGGCCACCATGCCGAGCGCCCCCATGGTGACGAGGAAGATGGCCTTGGCGAGGGTGACGTAGAAGTCATACGCGCCCGTGGCGAGCATCTCCGGGGAGGCGGCGGGGCGCAGGACGAAGTGGATGACGGCGACGAGCTGGGCCGCGGCGGCGAGGCCCGCGAAGAGACACAGGCGGGGCTGGAGCCGGGGCGTGGCCGCGGCGACGCCCACGGCGTAGAGGGCGGGCCCGCCGGCGGACAGGGCGAAGACGGGGCCGTTGACGCGTAAATCCAGCAGGGCGACGACGGTGCCCATGGACACGTCCACGAGCGAGGAGGCGTAGCGCATCCACGGGCGGAAGCGGCCGGTGCGCAGCAGCAGCGAGACGCAGGAGTACCAGAGGAGGTAGCCCACGGTGGCGCAGAGGATGATGGCGGGAATCTGCGAGCCGGAGAAGAAGGCGACGAGCACCAGCACGGTGGCGATGAAGCCGGCGGTGGTGGCGACGTGGGCCACGCGCGACTCCATGAGCCGGACGGCATCCCCGAGGACGGCGTCGAAGCCGTCGGGGGCGGGGCTGGAGCGGAGGGAGGCGCGCATGCGGAGGGCAGGATAGCGCCTGGAGGAGAAACGCGTCAGGGCATCAGCGTGGGGGGGCGGAGCCCACGGCCGCATCCAGCTCGGCCTGGAAGGCGCGGTGGCGGCGGAAGCTCTCCCGGAAACCGGCGAGCAGCAGGTTGCCGCGTGCCTGCTCGCCGTGCAGCCAGAGGACCTCGGCGCTCGCGGCGAGCAGCATGGCGGCCTTGGCGTAGCTGCGCCGGTGCTGGCGGCTGACGATGGTGCTCGCGCGCTTGCGGGCGATCTCCAGACACCACTCGCGCAGCCGCTCCCGCTCGGCGGGCTCCAGGGCGAAGGCGGGGAGGGCCTCGGCGTAGGCGCGGGCGAGCCGCTCGCGGAGGGCCTCGTCATGACGCGCGCCGCCCGAGTACCAGTCGCCGGCCTGGGTGCCGGACTCGAGCGCCTGGCGCCAGAGCCCGTCCACGTTGCGGGGCAGCCGGCCGAGGGGCTGGCCCGATAGGAGCACGAGGAAGGCGGGCACCACGAGGCTCTGGGGGTTGTCGCCATACGTCCAGCCGAGCGCGCTCTCCTTGGCGGCGAGCGCGTGAGCGGCCTCCCAGTCATGAGCGAGCAGCCAGGCATGGGCGAGCAGCCGGCGGTCGGCATGCGCGGGGACCTCGAGGCTGTCGCCGGAGTCGGGGAGGGCGGCCATGGAGCCCGAGGGGGCGCGGGGTTGCTGGAGGACGGTCTCGAGGTGGCGGGCGGCCTGGAGGAGGAGGGGAGCGCGCTCGGGCTCGGAGGGGAGGGGGTCGCGGAGGTCGAGGAGGCGGGAGAGGGTGGGTTGGGAGACGAAGGCCTCCCAGCGGGCGGAGCGCACGGTGTCGGGCTGGCCGAGGCGCTCGGCGGCGGAGGCGAGGAAGCGGGCGACGGCGGCGCGCAGGGGGAGGGCGGGGGGCAGCACCGCGAGGGCCTCGCGGGCGGTGGTGAGCACGGCGTCTGGAGGGCCCTCGCGCTCGAGGGCGGCGAGGAGGTCCACGAAGGCGCGGGCGTGGCGGGAGGGCTCGGAGAAGGCGAGCTCGCGCAGCCCGCGCGTGCCCTGGGAGAGGCGGGTGGCCTCGCGCAGCCAGGCCTCGGCGTCGGGGCCTTCCTGGTGGCGGAGGAGGGCGAGCCAGTCTCGCAGGAAGACGTCGGACTCGGGGAGGGACTCGGAGGAGATGTCGAGCCACTCCTGCACGAGGGGACGGGGCCCGCGGGGAAGGAGCTGGCGCATCCAGCGCATCTGCTCGAGGAGGACGGGGGCGCGCTGCTCGGGGGGCGTGGTGACGTAGAGGGCGCGGAGGTAGCGGGCGCGGGCCTCGGGGAAGTCCACATGGGAGAGGTGCTCGGGGCGGAGGCCGCGGCCGCGCTCGTCCTGGAATTCGAGCAGGGAGAACAGGGCGCGGTAGGCGTCGCGGGCGATCGGGTACTGGCCGCGCTCGGAGGCCTCCTGGGCACGCTGGAAGAGAGCGGTGAGGGGCGCGAGGAGCTCGGCGTAGGGCCCGAGGACATCGTTCTCGGTCCAGAAGTCCTCCCAGTCCTTGGCCTTCTCTGAGAGGGATTGGGCCAGCTCGGTGATGTCCTCGAGCAGCGCGTGCGGGTGGAGCGCGGCCTGGGAGTGGGGGTCCGAGGGCGCGTGGAGGGATTGAAGGAAGGCGAGCCGCTCGGAGGGCCGGACGCGGCTGGCGAGGAGGCGGAGGAGGGCGCGCAGCTCCTCGGGGGAACAGTGGGCCAGCCGCGCCTCGACGGCCTCACGGAAGTCCTTGAGGGGCAGCTTCTCCGACGGGGGATGGGACAGGTCGACTCCAGCCATAGGTAGCCAGAATATGACCTCGGCGGTCATGTGCTGCCAACCCGGGTTGCTCGGCTGGGTGCCCAGCCCTTGGCCAGCCAATAGACGCGGCCGTCGCTGTCCAGGGCGCGCTCGAGGAAGTCGGAGAAGGACGAGGCGATCCGCGTGCAGCCGGGAGAGCCGGGCCTCGACTCCCGGGAGCAATCGAAGACGGGGTGGAGGCCTTGCTCGGTGCGGCTCACGTCGATGGCGGCGTAGTCCCCGTCCTGGACGGAGCAGAGGACGAACCAGGAAGCCGGCCCGTACGCGTCCGTATCCCCGCCGCTCCCGAAGAGGGCTACCCGGGCTCGGACGATTTCCGGCAGGGACAACAGGCGATAGGGAGCATCCGGCCGGCGGAACAGCGCGGCGCCATTGGCGCGCAGATAGAAGGCGCGCAGCTCCTCATCCAGGTGCCAGCCCATGCGCGTCTCGAAGCGCTGGAGCTGCTCGGGCGAGGCCGGGGGATTGGGGAAGTGGCTGCGGCGTATCGCTTCGACGAACCGGTCGATGGACAGGGGCATGGGGACGCAGTCTACGGACCCGGAGGTGATTTCGCGAGTCACCTGTGCGGAGGTGACCGGGCAAGTCGAGCAGTCCTTGCCCGGGCGGGCGGGCTCCTCTACCCTGCGGCCCTCCCCATGGAGTCCGCGTGCGCCCACGTCCCTGGTCCGTCCTGCTCTGGGTCCTCCTCCTGTCCACGGCGGCGGCAGCACGGCAGACGCGGCAGGGGACCGTGCTCGTCGCGGGAGAGCCGGGGGGAGCGCCGCCCGTGCTGTACGTGGCCGCGCGGCTGTCCACGCTGGTGGACTTCGAGGGTCTGCTCGAACCCCGTGTGGCGCTGACCCCCGAGCTGGGCGAGCGCGTGGGAGTGCTTCCGGTGGGAGCGCGCTCCCTGGTGGTGGTGCCCGTGCGCGACCTGGCGCGGGGAGAGCGCGTGCTGTTGCCGGTGACGGGGCGGACGGAGCGCAGCGAGCCCCGCACGGTGACGCTGGCGCTCGTCACCCGGAAGGACGAGGTGGACCTGCAGGCCCAGGTGTCCCTCATGCCGCGCGAGCCCCAGCGGGCGGGTGACGCGGAAGGGGGAACCCTCTTGTCCCTCATCGAACCGCCCCTGAGAATCCTCCTGGTTCAACCCGGGAGAGGACGAATGGCAGGCTCGCTGGCGGCATGGTTCCCACGTCTGGTGGTACTCGTGGGCGTGCTGTTGTGGGGAGCGGGCGGATTGACCGGCTGCGCCACGGGCCGCAACACCGTCACCGGTCGAATCACCCCGGCTTACTTCGAGTTCACGACGGTCGTGGAGAAGTCGGGGCCGGAGGATGAACCGGGCGGGTGGAGGGCGGTCTGTATCCACGCCCGAATCACCATGGGGGAATCGGGCGCCACGCACATCTGCAAGTTCGAGGTGGGGATGCCACTGCATAACGAGCACCAAGGAGAAATCTCCCTACAGGATGCCCAGGACGCAGCGGCGGCCATGGCCAACCGGGCCATGTACAAGATCCTTTCGGAAGCGGCTCAGGGAGAGATGCTCTTCACCCATTGCAAGAACTTCAAGACGCTCTACAACTTGATGCTCAAGGAGAAAATCTACGGTGCCGAAGTAGGCGCGTGTATGAGAAAGGGCGTGAAGACAGTTCACTTCAATGAGCCCTACCACTGTGACCATGAATGACGCGACGGCTGTTCCATGCGCGTGATTGATTGAGGAAGATGAGTCAGACCTACAAGGGCCTCACGCAACCGCTTCCCATCGGCGCCGTCGGACCCGACGGAAGGAAGCGCCCCATTCAGCTCTTTCCAAAGGTCGGTGACCCGAAGCTGGGGATCGTTCGCGGATTGAGAGCATTCGAGTTGTATCTACCGCTCTTCTTCAAGAAGGGGCGCGGCAGCGACCTCCTGACTCCAGAGCTGGGCACTACCCTTCACGCACTTCTCGAAACAGAGGACGAGCAACAACGCGCTGAAATCGTCCGCCGGGTGGCGCATGAGGAAATCCCGGAGACCTTTGGCAAGTACCTCGAGGCCCTCCGCTCCTTCGACGTCACCGTGCACCCCGAGACGCGCACGATGCGGGTGTCCCTGGAGCTGAAGCCTCACGGAGCCGGGTGGGGGTCCTGGAGCTTCGAGCTGAACTTTTCTCCGCAAGAGGCCGGCAGGAGCCAGGAGCCGCCCAGGCCTCGTCCGAGCCCCGAGGCCATGAATGACCCCCGGACGGCGGAGCTCATCGGCGTTGCGCGGCACTACTACCCGGCGGGCTATCCTCTCTGGGAGGACGATGACGAGGAGCCCGAACCCGCCCATTGGCGGACGCCCGAGTTCCAACGGTGGCGTGAGCTGCGGCAGAAGACGTGGGACGAGTGGGATGATTTGCTGCGGAGTGTGCGGTCCGCTTTCCCCGGGCTCCATGTCTCTGATGTGACGTATCCCTCGGCGGATGCCTGCTCCCGCTGTTGCGTGTACCTGAAGCAGCCGCTGCCAGATGGCGGACGGGTCGTGACTCGGGTGGTGGGGGCCGTCTCCATCCTCGCGCCGCTGTACCTCGTCTACGTGACCACGGAAACGATGCGTCCCGGCGACACCGTGGCCCGGCCGCCACCCGACTTCTCCCCCACCGGGGAGGCCAGGTCCGCCGCGGACACTCTCGTCCGGCTCATCGAGCAGGTGTTCGGCTACCGCCCCTTCCCGCTGGAGCTGGCCGACGTTCCCCTGCCGGACCTCCGGATCGATTCGCTGCACGAGCCCGCCACGCTCCTCGGGGCCCTCTTCGCGGACCGGGGCACGCTGGCAAACCTGCCCTGAGCCCATGTCCATTTCAGCGGAACACCTGCTTTCGATTGTCCGGAGCTACTGGCGTTCGGACCATGAGTTCGATGGCAAGCTGGAACGGAGCCCTGAGCTGGAGAGGTTCCAGGCGTTGTGGAAACAAAAGCTCGAGAAGATCGATGAATGGTGGGTGCTCCATGACGAGCTCCGAGCGGCGTTGCCGCACTTGAAGATCGGGGATGCCACGGCCACCGTTGATGCCTGTTCCCGCTGTCTCTTGTATGCGGAGCAGCAGCTCGTGCCGGAAGACCCGGAGGATGAGCGGCGGTCGCGCTGCTGGGCCGTTGTCGGCTGCGTCAGCATTCTGGCGCCTGTCTATACGGTCTATGGCGTGCAGTACGACTACAAGGGGAGGCAATGGATCGACCGGAGGGTCTTCTTCGAGCCGTTGCCACCCGAGATGCGGGCTCCCGCGGAGGTCGTGGCCAGGAAGCTCGAGGCGCTGTTCGGGGTCGAGGCCCTTCCTCGCGAGATCGCCGAGACCCGAATCCCGCTGATCGTCGAGCGGCAGGAGCCGCCTCATACCACCCTCTTTCATGCGCTCTTCACGAGCGAGCCCGAAAGCGTGCCTTTGTAGCGGGGCCCCGGACACGCGGCCTCTAATGGCGTAGCCTGCACCCAATGCCTCCGCTTGCTCTCCGGAAGGGGCCGGGTGCCTTCCGCAAATGGCTCTTCGTGGGCCTGGGTGTGGCCACCTTCGGCCTCTCTGGCACGGCCTTCGTGGTGCACCACTTCGGCCAGCGCGAGCGCGCCGTCCCCGCTGACATCCTCGTAGTGCTCGGCGCCCGCGTGCTCCCCGGCGGCGAGCCCTCTTCCGCCCTTCGCGCCCGCATCGAGAAGGCCGTCGAGCTCTACCACCAGGGCCTCGCTCCCCGGCTCCTCTTCTCCGGCGGCGTCGGCCTCCACCCTCCCTCCGAGGCCCGCGTCATGCGCGACCTCGCCGTGCGCCTCGGCGTCCCCCCCGAGGCCTGTCTCCTCGAGGAACAGAGCCACTCCACCGAGCAGAACGCCCGCTTCTCCTCGGACCTGCTGCGCTCGCTCGGCGCCCGGCGCGTGGTCGTCGTCTCCGATCCCTACCACCTCCTGCGCGCCCGCCAGTACTTCCGGCTCCACGGCTTCGAGGTGGCCACCAGCCCCGCCCTCCTCACCGAGCGCAACATGTACCTCATGGACCGCCTCTACTGGACCGTGCGCGAGGCCGCCGCGCTCCTGCTCCATCCCCACGTCCTCTTCGCCCGCAGGCCCGTCTGAGCCTCACTCCCGGTGCGGCGGCTCCCTCCCTCCGTCCTCCCGGGGGGGATGGTTGTGCGCGCGCGCCCCGAGCGGCTATACCGCACCGCCATCTCCCCGCTGTCTTCATGAAGAGAGGCCTCGCGATGCGAATCGCCTGGAGTTGGACCGTTGCCGCCGTGCTCGTGCCCCTGCTGGTCTGGGCCGCCCCCAATCCCTCGCAGAGCGCCGAGGCCGCCGAGCCCGAGCCGGTTGCCTTCAACTGGCAGCCCGGTCCCCAGAAGGTGGAGCTCGGCCACGAGCTCACCCTGGACCTGCCCGCCGAGCATGTCTTCCTCGCGAAGGCCGAGGCCATGAAGCTGCTGGAGATGAACGGCTCCTTCTACAACGACAACGTCCTGGGCGTGGTGGCCTCCAAGGAGGAGAACGCTTCCTGGGTCGTCATCGTCCGCTACGAGGACGAGGGCTACATCAAGGATGACGAGGAGATCGACGCCGGCGAGCTCCTCACCTCCATCAAGGAGGGCACCGAGGAGGCCAACAAGGAGCGCGTGGAGCGCGGCTTCTCGGCCCTGCACGTGAAGGACTGGACCGAGAAGCCGCACTACGACAAGAGCCGCCACCACCTCGTCTGGGCGCTGGATGCCGTGTCCGACAATGGCACCTCGGTGAACTACAGCACGCGCGTGCTGGGCCGCCGCGGCTACGTGTCCATGAACCTGGTGGTGGACCCGGTGGGCCTGGCCGGCAGCAAGCCGCACATCGAGAAGCTGCTCGCGAGCACCCGCTTCAACTCCGGCGCCCGCTACGAGGACTTCCAGGAGGGCACCGACAAGGTGGCCGAGTTCGGCCTCGCCGGCCTGGTGCTCGGGGGCGCCGGCATGGGCGCCGCCAAGCTGGCCAAGGTGGGCATCCTCGCCAAGATGGGCAAGTTCCTCCTGGCCATCCTCATCGCCGGCAAGAAGGCCGTCGTCCCCCTGCTGGTGGCGGTGGGCGCCCTCTTCTCCAAGCTCTTCGGTGGGAAGAAGACGGAAGAGGCCCCTCCCTCCTCCAATCCGGGCGAGTAGTCCTCCGGGCCGCTGGTAGACTCCAGCGGCCATGTCCCGGAAGCCTCCACATCCCCTCGTCCGGCTCGCCTTCCACGTCGAGCACAACGTCGAAGCCTGGGGCTGGCGTGTCCGGCGCAAGCTGGGGCTGGCGCGTCCGCCGCGCATCCTGCCCTACCGCGGGTACGGCACCGCCCGGCAGTCCGTCATCAAGGCGCGCGTGCTGGAGAACCGGCATGTGCGCCCGCCCTGGCGGCGCCACACGCTGCTGGGCAGCGCCATCGCCTCGTGGAAGCGCTACAACACGGTGGAGATTCCCCGGGCGCGCGTGCTGGCGCGCTGGGGCGAGCACCGCTGGGAGGGCACCACCGACGAGGAGGGTTTCCTCGAGCTCTGGGTGGAGCCTCCCCCCGAGGCGAAGGCCGGGTGGAACGAGGTGGAGCTGGAGCTGCTCTCGCCCTCGCCCCAGGGGGTGGAGCGGGTGCGCGCCCCCGTGCTGCTGGCCGGCCCCGAGGCCCAGTTCGGCGTCATCAGCGACATCGACGACACCGTCATCGTCACCAACGTCACCAACTTCCTCAAGCGCGCCTGGACGCTCTTCCTCACCGAGCACCGCACGCGCCTGCCCTTCGAGGGCGTGGATGCCTTCTACGAGGCGCTCCACCAGGGCAGCACCGGCGCGGCCGTCAATCCCATCTTCTATGTCTCCTCCAGCCCGTGGAACCTCTACGAGCACCTGGACGAGTTCCTCGGGCTGCACCGGATTCCCGCCGGGCCGCTGCTGTTGCGCGACTGGGGGCTGAGCCGCACCGGTTTCGCGCCCGGCGGCGGGCACGGGCACAAGCTGGAGAAGATCCGCGGCCTCATGGGCACGCTGGACTCGCTGCCCTTCATCCTCATCGGCGACAGCGGGCAGGAGGACGCCGAGCACTACCGCACCATCGTCCGCGAGTTCCCCGGCCGCATCCGCTGCGTCTACATCCGCAACGTGTGGCACCGCCCGGGGCGGGAGAAGGAGCTGGCCTTCATCGCCGCGGACATCCGCGCCGCCGGCAGCGAGATGCTCACCGTGGACGACACCGTGACGGCCGCCCGCCACGCCGCGAGCCAGGGGTGGATCCGCTGGCAGGAGGTGGCCGAGGTCCAGGCCCACCAGGCCGAGGACGTCCAGGCCCGCACCCTGCTCGACAAGCTGGACCGCGAGCACGGCTGAGCCTCGCGTCAGGCCTCGGGGGCGGGGGCTGCCGGCCGATGGGAGGAGCTTCCAGCATCAGGGTGTTTCTCCCATGTTGCTTGAATTCCATGAATCCCCGTGTCACATCCATCCTCCCCCCCAACCCCGAGGACGATGATGATGGCTCGCGAGTGGATGAAGGCCTTGCTGGTGCTGCCGATGGCCGTGCTGGCCGCCTGTGGTGACGTGGCCGGGACGGAGCAGGTGGAGCAGCTGGGAGAGAGCGCCCAGGGCGTGCTGTACGCGCCGCCGCCGCCGGCCAGCGGCAACATCCTGGACTCCACCACGTACCTGGGTCCGGTGGCCCTGGGCAGCGCGGTGCAGACGTACTTCACCACCAATCCCCAGTACTACTCGTTCACGGTGCAGGTGCCGGCCAGCTCGCAGATCATCCTCGAGGTGACGCACGCGGGCAGCTCCATGTACCTGGACACGGGCCTCTTCGTGTACGGGCCGAAGAACGCGTCCGGCAGCTACGGCACCACGGTGCTGGCCCAGGACGACGACGCCGGCTACGGCCAGCTGAGCAAGCTGCCCGCGGTGAACGTGGTGCAGGGCGGCGAGTACCTCGTGGTGGTGAGCTCGGGCAACGGCTCGGGCAAGCAGTTCCGGCTGCAGACCAACTGCGTGGCGGGCGCGTGCGTGTCTTCGTCGCTGCCTCCGGCTCCCTCGGGCTACCAGCTCACGCTGACGGAGCAGGCCATCACCTCGCAGCTGAGCGCGACGTTGGCCACCGGCGAGGCCGAGCGGGACTGGACGACGGCCTCGGTGCGCCGGTTCGACTTCGCCTGGCCGTACTCGGGTGAGGCCAGCCTGGCCCAGGCGGATGCCGCGGTGCTGGGCTTCCAGGAGTACCAGGACTACGGCTACTTCGCGGGCACCGCGCTCACCTATCCCCAGCTCAATGACTATCTGTACTCGGAGTTCCAGCCGCTGCACCCGCAAATCCTCTCCACCTATGGCAATGGGTGGGAGAACGTGCAGGTGATGACGCACTACTACTCGCGCGCGGTGGCGCCGGGCGCGGATGGCTGGTTCCGCCTCAACGTCATCCTCTTCCCGCAGTCGAAGAAGATCATCGTGCTCGAGCAGATCGGCTACGAGACCTGAGTCTCACCGGCAGTCGGAGTCCGCCTCGTCCGCGCGGCCGTCCGCGTCGTCGTCCGCGCCGTTGGCGCAGCGGCCCGTCTCCCGGGGCACGTACTCGGTGATGTGCAGCGTGTAGCGGATGGGGGAGGCGGCGTCCTCGCTGGCCTTCCCGTCCACCACCACCAGCACCCGCTGCCCCTTCTCCAGCGCCAGCTTCACCACCGGCGCGCCCGTCTTCCCCGCCGTCCGGCTCGCCGAGCAGCCCAGCTCCAGGCCCCGGCACCCCGTCAGCACGTACAGCGCGTTGCCGTAGCCTCCGCCCACCGTGTCGAAGACGAAGGTGCCACTCTTCGGCGCCGTCCACAGGTGCGCCCGGTCCTGCTGCAGCAGCGCGCCGCACGTCCCCTGGAAGCCGTCTCCCGCCTGCGCCGTGTCCCCGGCGAATGTCACCGGCAGCGCGCTGCCCAGGTCCGTGTCCGCGCACCCGCGCCCGTCGCAGAAGGGCTCGCCCTGGCACTCCGTGTCCGCGCAGTCCACCCATCGGTCCCCGTCGTTGTCCGCCCCGTCGAAGCAGCGCCCCGCCTCGGTGGCCGCCAGCTCGTGGATGTGCAGCTCGAAGTCCCCCTTGCCGAAGTTGCCTCCCACCGCGCCGTCCACAACCACCAGCACCCGCTGGCCCGCCTCCAGCGCCGCCGACACCCGCGCCCCTCCGCCGTAGCTGATGCCCCCCGTGGCGCACGCCAGCTCCTCGCCCCCGCAGCCCTCCCGCTTCAGGCACAGCAGCGAGTCCATCGCCGAGCGCGCCGTGTCGAAGGTGAAGGTGCCGCTCCTCGGCGCCGTCCACAGCAGCCCCCGGTCCGGTGAGCCCCCGCCGCCACACGTGGCCTGGTGGTCATCGTTGGCCCACGCCGTGTTGCCCTTGAGCCGCACCGGCAGCGCGCTGCCCAGGTCCCGGTCCACGCACACCGGCGAGGCGCGGTAGCACACGTTGGCCACGCCCGCGCCGCCGCACGTCTCCCCGTCCGCGCAGGTGCCACAGTCCAGCGCCCCGCCGCACCCGTCTTGCACCGTGCCGCAGTTCTTCCCCAGGAAGGCGCATGAGGAGGGCCGGCACGCGGCCGTGGCGCAGACGTTGGGCACGCCGCCCCCGCCGCACGCCATGCCCTCCGCGCACGTGCCGCAGTCCACCACCCCGCCGCACCCGTCCGGCACCAGGCCACACTCCTTGCCCAGCTCGGCGCACGTGGCCGGCAGGCAGCGCGCGCTGCCGCACACGTTGGCCACCCCGCCTCCGCCACACGTCTGGCCCGAGAAGCACTCGCCGCAGTCGAGCAGCCCTCCGCAGCCGTTGGAGATGGTGCCGCAGTTCTTCCCCTGCGCCGCGCACGTGGTGGGGATGCACGAGGCCGGGCCGCACACGTTGGGCGCGCCGCCACCGCCGCACGTCTCCCAGTCCGGGCAGCTGCCGCACTCGAGCGTCTCCCCGCACCCGTCCGGAATGGGGCCGCAGTTCTTCCCCAGCCCCGAGCAGGTGACGGGCGTGCACGGAGGAATGCCGCACACGTTGGGCACGCCGCCGCCGCCGCACGCCGTGCCGTCCGGGCAGAGGCCACAGTCCAGCACCCCGCCGCACCCGTCCGAGAGCGCGCCACAGCTCTTCCCCAGCTCCGCGCAGGTGAAGGGCCGGCACGAGGCCCGGCCGCACTCGTTGGGCGCGCCGCCGCCCCCGCACGTCTCGCCGTCCGCGCAGGTGCCGCACTCCAGCACCCCGCCGCACCCGTCCTGCACGCTGCCGCAATTCTTCCCCAGGCCCGCGCACGTGGCCGGGGTGCAGTGCGCCCGGCCGCACACGTTGGGCACGCCGCCGCCCCCACACGTCTCACCCGCCGAGCAGGTGCCGCACTCGAGCATGCGCCCGCACCCGTCCGGCAGGCGGCCGCAGTTCTTGCGCGAGGACGCACACGTGGCCGGGGTGCAGGGCGCCGGGCCGCAGTGGTTGGGCACGCCGCCGCCGCCGCACACCTCGCCCTCGGGACAGGTGCCACAGCGCAGCACGCCGCCGCACCCGTCGAGGGCCGTTCCGCACTCGAGCCCCTGCTGCTCGCACGTCTGGGGCTGGCACCCGTTGCGCGCGAGGGTGCCCGGGACGGGCTCCGTCGTCTCCGTGCCGCCACATGCCAGCCACACCGCGGCCAGGGCCGCCCACCCCAGCCCGCTCCAACGCCCGCCCATGCCCCGCCCTCTACCCGGCCTTCGAGTGGCCCTGGGGCACAACCTGGGATGGCTCCCCTCGGGATGGAAGAGGCCCCAGGGGGAGCGCCGCCCGGTGCTGAACGGATGGGGCTGCCCCCGGGGGCAGGGGGATTGCCCGCTTTCCGACGTCGCCCTGCCCGCGAGCCCCGATTCCTGCGGGTGCGCGGGGGCGCCACTTTGTATGGGTAGGCCGGCCCGGGTAGGTGGGGAGGAGGAGCTTGAGGCGTCCCTGGACTTTCGCGAGGCGCATCGCCGTGGGGCTCGCCGCCTCGCTGGGGGTGGCCCTGGCCATCGCCGCCATCACCGCGCTCGCGCTGAGCTCGGTGCTCACCGGCGATGAGCACATCTCCGAGAGCGCCGTGCGGCACCGGGTGGCGGTGGAGCAGTTGCACCGGGCCTTCAGTGACAAGATCGCCAGCCAGCAGGGGCATGCCCTCACGGGCGAGGCGTCCCTGCTGGAGGAGGCGCGGCAGGCGCGCATCCAGTTCCAGGCGCTGTTGCGGATTCTCCGCTCGCACGAGGACGCGCGGCGCGAGCACGGCCTGTTGGACGGGCTGGCCCAGGCCGAGCAGGCGCACGAGGACGCCACGCTGAAGCTGAGGGAAGCCTGGGGGCGGGGCGTCTCCGAGCAGGCGCTGGCGGTGCTGCGCGCCCGGGTGGACGAGGCCCGCCACCAGACGTACGAGGCGCTGGACTGGCTGTCCGTGTACACCGAGGACGAGTTCGCCCGGCGGACGCTGCGGGCCGACCGGGCGGAGCAGCGGGCCTTCTGGCTCATCATCGTCGTGGCCACGCTGGGGCTGCTGGTGGCCATGGGGCTGGCCTGGGTGCTCACCCGCGCGTTGTGGCCCCTGCACCACGAGGCCCAGGCCAGCCAGGCGCGCTTCCGGCTGCTGGTGGAGGGGGTGAAGGACTACGCCCTCTACATGTTGGACCCGGAGGGCCGGGTGGTGAGCTGGAATCCCGGCGCCGAGCGCATCCACGGCTGGCGGGCCGAGGAGATGATCGGCCGCACGGGCGCCCTCTTCTACACGCCGGAGGCGCGGGAGGAGGGCCAGCCGCGCCGGGACCTGGAGCGGGCGGCGCGCGAGGGGCGGCTGGAGTGGGAGGGCCCCGGGTTGCGCAAGGACGGCTCGCGCTTCTGGGCCGAGTCGCTCATCACCGCGTTGCGTGACGCGGACGGCCGGCTCGAGGGCTTCGCGGTGCTCACGCGCGACAGCTCCGAGCGCAAGCGCATGGAGCGCGCCCAGCACCTCTTCGCCGAGGCCGAGCGGCTCTTCCTCACCGAGAAGGAGCCGGACCACGCGGTGGTGGAGCTGGTGCGGCTGCTGGTGCCGGAGCTGGCCGATGGATGCCTGCTCTTCCTGCTCACGCCCGAGGGCGAGCTGCAGCCGCGTGCCGTCGTCCACGTATCGCCGGAGAAGGAGCGGCTCTTCTGGGAGCTCCTCCACCACCGGGGCGGGCCCCGGCTGGATCTGCCGCACGGGGCCTGGCAGGCGCTGCGCACGGGGAAGACGGAGCGCCTCCAGGTGACGCCGGAGACGATGAAGGAGGCGGCGGAGGACGCCGAGTCGCTGGAGCGCATGAAGGAGCTGGGGGCCGTCTCGTACCTGGTGGTGCCGCTGCGCGTGGCGGGGCGCGCGGTGGGAGTGCTGATGCTGGTGTCGCAGCGGGCGGAGCGGCGCTTCACGGAGACGGACCAGGTGTTCATCGAGGAGCTGGCGGGGCGGGCGGCGCTGTCGCTGGAGAACGCGCGGCTGCTGCGCGAGGCCCAGGCGGCGTTGGACCTCATCGGCGTGGCGGCGCACGACCTGGGCAATCCGTTGCAGGCGCTGCAACTGATGCTGGGCAAGCTGCGGCGCACGCCCCCGGCGGATCCGGACAAGCTGCGCGAGGTGCTCACCGCGGCGGTACGCCACACGCAGCGGCTGGGGAGGCTGCTGCACAACCTGTTGGACCTGTCGCGGCTGTCCTCGGGGAGGCTGGAGTTGGAGGTGGGGGAGGTGGACCTGGCGGAGCTGGCGCGGGAGGCGGCGGAGCGGCACGCCGAGCAGGCGGTGGAGGCGGGCAGCCGGCTGGTGCTGGACGTGGAGCCGGGGGTGGTGGGGCGGTGGGACCGGCTGCGGCTGGAGCGGGTGCTGACGAACCTGCTGTCCAACGCCTTCAAGTACGGCAAGGGCCAGCCCATCGAGCTGCGGGTGGAGCGCACGGAGGGCCATGGGCGGCTGCGGGTGCGAGACCACGGGCCGGGCATTCCCGTGGAGCAGCAGCGCACCATCTTCGAGCGCTTCAAGAAGGCCCCGGCCCAGGGCGAGAAGAAGGAGGGCTTCGGGCTGGGCCTCTACATCGTCCGGCAACTGGTGGAGGCGCACGGGGGCAGCGTGCGGGTGGAGAGCCGGGAGGGCGAGGGCGCGACGTTCACCGTCGAACTCCCGCTGGTGGCGGCGAGCCGGGAAGTGGGCGCCAGCACACAGCCTCCAGGGATGGTGCATTAATCCGGTTGAGCGGAATAAGCGGCTGGTTCACCATGTCGAAGAAGTTCGCGAGGTGAGTCATGGTGAAGCTGGCCCTTCTGGGTGAGTCCTATCCGGCGCAGCTCCGGGAGAATCCGCAGGCGCTGCGGGATGTGGAAGTGGTGTGGTCGGGCTCGTCGGTGGAGGCCTTCCGGGAGGAGGTGCCGAAGGTACGGCCGGACGTGCTGGCGTTGGACTTCCTGGAGCTGAACGGGGTGCAGACGGGGGTGGTGCCGGCGCTGCTGGAGGGCAGTGGGGCGCGGCACGCCATCGTCACGTACCGCTTCGCGCGGCGTGGGGTGCTGCAGCAGTACCCGGCGGGCAAGGTGCGGTTGCTGCAGGGGCCCATCTCCCTGTCACTGCTGCGCGCGCACGTGCACCTGGCGGTGCTGGACGACATGCTGCAGCCCCAGCCGGTGAAGGCGGCGGCACCCGCGCCGGCCCAGGCGCCCACGGCCTCGGCCTCGACGCCAGCGCTGCAGCTGGGGGCACCGGGCGCGGTGTCCACGGTGACGGTGCCGGCCACGCCGAAGGCGCCGCTCTACTCGCCCGAGCAGCTGGGCGTGTTGCTGGAGGTCTCCAGCGCGGTGCAGTGCGAGTGTCCCAACCACCTGTCCCAGATTGTCAGCAGTCTGCAGGCCTTCGAGGAGTACTCGAAGCACTGCGAGAACCGGAACGAGGCGGACCGGCAGGTGCACGCGCTGCTCTACCGGTACACGGCGGCGGCGCGCGCGGTGATGGAGGAGGCGCTCACCGCGCTGGTGAAGCACGAGAACATCAAGCTGTAGCCCCCGCTGGAGCCTCCGGGAGGCTCACACCGTGGGGATGTTCGGAAGGGGCGGCTCGGGCAGCCGCACCTTCGGCTCCTCCGGGGCCTCCGGGCCGCGCTGCAGCTGGGCGCGAGACTCCTCCTCGAGGCGCTCGAACTCCACGGCGTCGTGCGCGCAGAAGACACGCACGTCCCGGCTGTGCAGGCGCACCAGGTCGCGCAACCGCTCCTGGTTGAGCTTCCGCAGCCGCCCGTCCTTCTGCATGAGCTCCTGATAGGCCAACAGGCCCGGCGTGCACCGCGGCTGGTACGGGTCCATCTCCTCGTGGAAGAAGTACGCGTCACCCGCGTGCAGCAGCCACCCGTCGGAGCGCTGCACCGCCACGCCCGTGTGCCCCAGCGTGTGCCCCACCAGCGGCACCAGGAGGATCTCCGGCGGCAGCCCCGCCAGCTCGCGCACGCACTCGAAGCCGAACCAGCGCTCGCCCCCGAAGGGCATGGGGTACGTCACCCAGTGCGGCTGCGTGCTCCACTGCCTCGGCCGGAAGCGCCGCCGGTCCAGCCACGTCGCCTGCGCCACCGCCGCTTCCGCCTCGGCCGCCATCACGTGCACCCGCGCCGCCGGGAAGTCGTCCAGCCCTCCGGCGTGGTCGAAGTCCAGGTGCGTCAGCACGATGTGCCGCACGTCCCCGGCCTTGAAGCCCAGGCGCTCGATCTGCCGGATCGCCGTCATGTCCTCGTTGAAGCGCGGGCGGTTGAGGTTGAGGAAGAAGGGACTCAGCCGGGGCCTCGGGTTGCGCACGTCCTCGAGCCCGAAGCCCGTGTCCACCAGCACCAGCCCCTGCTCCGTCTCCACCAGCAGGGTGTGGCACACCAGCGCCGCCGGCACTCCCTTGGGCCGCCAGCGCCCATCCATCAGCCGTCCGCCCGGTGGGCACATGGTGATGCAGTTGAGATGATGGACGCGCATTCCCCGTTCCCCTTCGGCTCGGTTCGCCGCAAAGGTGGGGTGGGGCGTGGGAACGGGCCAGGGGCTGGCGGGAGACCCTCACCCCCACCCTCTCCCAGAGGGAGAGGGAGTGCATGGCTGGCCGGCTGCTCTCCGGACGGCCGTGTTCACTCCGATGGCGGGCCGCTCCCCCGGTGCTTATTGGCAGAGCCCATATGGACTCCCAGCCCCTCATGGAACGGGCGTTGATGCTCATTCCGCTCGTCCTCTCCCTCACCGTCCACGAGTTCGCCCACGCCTGGAGCGCGCGGCTCCTCGGAGACGACACCGCCGAGCGCATGGGCCGCTTCAGCCTCAACCCGCTCGTGCACATCGACCTCTTCGGCACGCTGCTGCTGCCGCTGCTCGGCATCCCGTTCGGCTGGGCCAAACCCGTGCCCGTGGACCCCTCGCGCTTCCGCCGCGATGTCTCCATGCGCACCGGGTGGATGCTCACCGCCGCGGCCGGGCCCCTGTCCAACCTCGTGCTGGCCGCGCTGAGTGCCATTGCCTTCGGCCTCACCTGGCGCCTGGCCCCGGGCTTCCTCCCCGCCAATCCCGGGCTCGAGTTCTTCCTGAAGATCATGATGGTGGCCAACGTGGGCCTGGCCCTCTTCAACCTGCTGCCCGTGCCCCCGCTCGATGGCAGCCGCGTCCTCGAGGGGCTCCTGCCCCAGCGGCTCCTCGGCCCCTGGCAGCGGGTGCTCGCGCTGGGGCCCCTGCTGCTCATCGCCGTCATCTTCTTCGGCAGCAAGCTCATCTCCGGGCCCACGCACTACGTCATCGGGCTGCTGGAGCGGCTCATCCTCGGCGTGGCGATGATCGGGGCGTAGCCTCCCCGGGGCGAGCGGGGTAGGGTCCCGCGCCCATGCGTCCCTGGTTGCTCCTCACCGCCGCGCTCCTCCCGGGCGCCGCGGCCGCCGGACACGATGTGTCCCTTGGTGTCACCGCCGTCACCCTCACCAACGGCGGCGTCTACAACGTCACCGCGCCCCGGCTCGGGCTCGATGCCTCCTATGCGTACGAGCTCGGCGCCTGGCGGCTCGGCGGCGGGCTGCGCTGGGCCCCCGCTGGCCGCGGCAACCTCCCGGTGGAGGTGTACGCCCGCGCGCTGCTCTCCACGCAGCTGGGGCGGTGGCGGCCCGCGGTGGGCCCCGAGCTGGGGGTGAGCGGCCTGCCCATCATCCTCCCGCCCGAGGGTGGTTTCCCCGATGACCTCTCGCGCCAGCAGGCCGCGCAACTCGGGCCCGCCTACGTGGCCGTGCACGCCGCGCCCCTGCGCTTCGCCTTCCGCCACTTCACCGTGAGCGCCCTGGAGTTGCAGTGGGGCACCACGCTCAACCGGCCCGGCTCCACCCTGCGCCTGCAGTTCGGCCTCGTCCACCTGGGGGTGAGCCTGTGAGGCCCCTGTCCGCCGCGCTCCTGCTGCTCGCCGTGTCCTGCGCCTCTCGGCCCTCCGTCGAGGACGCCGCCGTCTCGCGCGCCGGGGATTTCTCCGCGGGCGTGGAGAAGGGCCGCCTGGTGTCGGACGTGGACGCGTTCGTCGCCGCGCATGACACGGATACGCCGCTGGACTGCGCCCTCTTCGACACGTCGGTGATCGACACCACGCGCCGGCCCGTGTGCCACGTCACCCGCGAGAAGGCGCGCCAGCTCGTGCGCGAGCGCTTCGAGGCGCTCGGCTACAGCGTGAGCACGCACGAGACGCAGGATGAACGCTTCCCCACCGTCAACGTCCTCGCCGAGCTGCCCGGCGCCGAGCACCCCGATGAGGTGGTGGTGGTGGGGGCGCATTACGACGCGTTCTACTCGGGCGCGGATGACAACAGCTCGGGCGTGGCGGCGATGCTGGAGATGGCGCGGCTGGCGGCGGGCAAGCGCTTCGCGCGCACGGTGCGCTTCGTGGGCTTCGATCTGGAGGAGATCGGGCTGGTGGGCAGCACGCGCTACGTGCAGTCGGGCCCGGGGGAGGAGATCGTGGCCTCGCTCATCTTCGACTGCGTCGGGTACAAGGACGCACGCCCCGGCGCGCAGCAGGGCCTGCCGGGCTTCCCCATTCCGAGCACGGGAGACTTCCTCGCGGCGGTGGCCAACGCGCAGTCGCGCCCGCGGCTGGAGGAGCTGTACACGGTGGGAGAGCGGCTGGGGTACGGCGGATTCCTGCGGGGCGTGGTGACGCCGAACGACGGCACCGGGCCGGCCTCGGGCAACCTCATGCGCAGCGACCATGCGCCCTTCTGGATGGCGGGGCACAGCGCGCTCTTCCTCACCGACACGGCCAACTTCCGCAACCCGCACTACCACAAGGCCAGCGACGTGCCGTCCACGCTGGACTTCGACTTCCTCACCGACGTCACCCGGCTGTCCGCCGCCGGGCTCTCCTTCTGGGCCGAGGGTCCGCTGCCATGAGTGTCTCCGCGCTGGTCGTGCTCTCCGCCCTGGCCACCTCGCCCGCTCCGCGTGAGGAGGCCGAGCCCCCGCGTCATCAGCTCTCGCTGTATGGGCGCTCGGGGGTGACGGCGTACCTCTCGGCGGCGCGCACCCAAGGGGGCGTGGGCGGCGGCTTCGGGCTGCGGGACACGGTGGATGGGCGGTGGCTGCTGCAGGTGGACGCGAGCGGCCTGACGGGGCTGGGCTCGGCGCTGGCGGTGCGGGTGGGGGCGGGGGTGCAGCGCCAGGGGTGGTGGGCGCCCGCGGCGCTGGTGAGCCTCACGGGCCTGTTCGGAGACAGGCTGGACTTCCTGACGCCCGAGCACCCCGTGCCGGTGGCGGGGCCCTCGGTGGGGCTCGGGGTGACGCTGGCGCCCGCGCGCTTCACGCTGGGGGGCGCGCAGGTGTCCGTGCTCGAGCTGGGGGTGGGCGTGGGCACGGACAGGCCGGGGCTCGGGATGATGTATGGGCTCACGCTGCTCGAGGTGGGCGTGGCGCTGTGAGCCCACGGGTGGGGCCTGTCAGCGGGGCAGAACCGCCAGCCAGTAACGGGCGGAGTGGTAGCCGGGGAGGTTCTTGAGCTGCGGGTCGTCGAGCAGCCGCTCCCCGGTGGTGCGATGGGTCTTCCCCGCCTGGCGGTCGCCGGTACGGAAGGATGCACTGGCGAGCATCACCTCGCTGTAGGCCCAATCCAACTTGAGCTGGGCATCCGAGGGGTCCGCCTCGGCCAGGGCCTGGCGCAGCTCCACGGACCGCTGGAAGAAGGAGCGGGCCTCGGCCGGGCGCTTCTGCTCGTCGGCGAGGTAGCCAAGCCTGTCGAGGCTGCTGACGAGGTGGCGCTGGAGGACGCGGTTGGAAGGGTTCGCCTGGTTCAGGGCCTGGGTGATGTCCAGGGCTTGCTGGAAGAAGGGGAGGGCCTCGTCCAGGCGCTTCTGTCTCATGGCCAGGCTGCCGAGACTGTGGAGCTGGGCGGAGAGCGTGAGCTGAAGGGAGAGGTGGGAGGGGGCTGCCTTGGCCAGCGGCTGCTGGACCTCCAGGGCCTTCTGCCAGTACGAGCGGGCCTCGTCCAGGCGCCCCTGTTGATCGGCCGTGTAGCCGAGCTTGTTGAGCTGGTTGGAGAGCGCGAGCTGAAAGGAGCGCTTGGCGGGGACTGCCTGGGCGAGGGCCTGGGTGACCTCCAGGGACTGCTGCGCGAAGGAGCGGGAGTCGTCCAGGCGTCCCTGTTTCGCGGCCACGTCGCCGAGCTTGTCGAGGATGAAGCCGAGGTCGCTGCGCAGGGTGGTGTTGGAGGGCTCCGTCTTGGCGAGGGCCTGGGTGACCTCCAGGGACTGCTGGAAGAGGGAGCGCGCCTCGTCCATGCGTTGCTGTTGCTCGGCCACGTAGCCGAGCCGCTGCAGGCTGTCGGCGAGTTTGCGCTGAAGGGTGGCGTTGGAGGGGGTTGCCTGGGCGAGGGCTTGGTGGATGCCGTGGGCCTTCTGGAGGAGGGCGAGGGCCTCGTCCAGGTTGCCCTGTTGCTCCGCCAGCTCACCCAGCCTGCCGAGGCCGAGGGCGAGGTCGCGCTGAAGCGAGGGATTGGAGGGGTCTGCCTTGGCCAGGGCCTGGGTGGTGTCCAGGGCTTGCTGGAGGAAGGAGCGGGCCTCGTCCGGACGCCCCTGCTGCAGCGCCACGACGCCGAGCTTGTCGAGCCCGAGGGAGAGGTCGCGCTGGAGCGAGGTGTTGGACGGGTCCGCCTTGGCCAGGGCCTGCGTGCTGTCCAGGGCCTGCTGGAAGAAGGAGCGGGCCTCGTCCAGGCGCCCCTGTTGCTGCGCGCCATCACCAAGCTTGTGGAGCAGGGCGTTGAGCTGGCGTTGAAGCGAGGTGTTGGCGGGGTCGTCCGTGGCCAGGGCGCGGGTGCTGTCGAGGGCCTGCTGGTAGGAGGCGCGGGCTTCGTCCAGGCGTCCCTGTTGCGCGGCCACCTCGCCGAGACTGGTCACCAGGAGTATCTCCGAGAGGCGTTGGTGGGTCTGGGAGAGGCGTTGGTGGGCCTGGGCGTAGGCAGCCACCGCCAGACCGGCAACGAGCAGGACTCCGATCGCCGCGAAGACAAACCCACGGCCGCGTCCACCCCCTGGCGCTTCACGCACATCATTCATGGCTTTGTTTCCCCCCTTCGATGAGAGAGGCACTCTACCAGGGACGCTCCGGCTCGGGGGTTCAACCCGGGAGGCGTGGCACCCTCACCCTGTCCCTCTCCCGGGGGGCGAGGGGAGATGGGGCGGGGATGTGACGGAGATGCTCAGTCCGGGAAGAACATCGGCTCGCGCGTGGCCACGAAGTCGGAGATGACCGATGACACCTCCGGCGGCAGGTACGTGAACTTCACGCCCAGCCCCGGCATCAGCTCGGGCGTCTTGTCGTTCACCTCGCGCGTCCAGCGCACCACTCCCGTCACCGTCATGGACCGCGTCCCCGGTAGCAGCACGTCCAGGTCCACCGTCGTCCCTCGCGGCACCGACTGCACCGTCGCCACGAAGATGCCGCCCTCCTGGATGTTCGTGGTGAAGCCCGTGAAGAAGTTCGAGTCGCTGCGCGGGTCGATCGCCGCCACCATCCGCACCCGCGACCGCGCCCCCTGGGGGTTGGGCTCCACCTGCGTCGTGTTCCCCTGCGCCGCCGCCCGCGCTGGCCGCCGCGCCGCTGCCTCGCGCTCCCGCTGCGCCTTCGCCGCCGCCTCGGCCGAGCGCTTCAGCCCCGCTTCCGCCTCGGCCAGCTCCTGCTGCGCCCGGGTGTTGAGCTGTTGCAGCGTCTGCAGCGTCCGCTGCGCCTCCTGTGCCGCCCGGCGCCGCGCCTCCAGGGCCTCGTGGCGCGCCGCCAGCGCCCGCTCCCGCGCCTCCTCCGTGGCGCCCGTGTGCCCCGAGGCCGATTCCAACCGCGTGCCCGCCGCGCGCACGTGCTCGTCCTCGGGGCGCTCGGCCGACACCCGCTCCACCTGCTGTCTCAGCTCCAGCAGCCGGCGCGCGTGGCTCTCGGCTTCCGCCGCCGCCCGGGTGAGCTGCTCCCCGAGCCGCGCTTCCTGGCTGGCCAGCTCGGACTCGGCGCGCGCGAGCTCGGTCTCACGCGAGGACGGATGGGGGGGGGCAGGGGACGGCGCGGTCATCTCGGCCGTCCATCCTAGCGTGTCCTCCCGGGCGCCGACGAGCCCACCGAGGCCTCTGCCCACCCGGGGCGTGTGGGCGCTCTCGTACCCCGGGCGCGGGGGCTACGCCGCGGTCCGCTTGTCCTCCAGGCTCCGCCGGGCATGGGCCAACAGCTCGTCGCCCATCGCGTGGAAGAGGGCGAAGGTCCTGTCCACCAGTCCGCACGCCCGCTCCACCTGCTCCGGTGTCAGCTCGATGGCCGCGAGCACCGCCTCGGCGTCCCCGCTCCCCATCACGTGCCCGCTCTCCAGCCCCGCGTGTGTCTCCCCGAAGTAGACGAGCCGCTTGCCCGTCCTCGCCTCCAGCTCGCGCGCCACCTGGCTGAACCGGCTGAAGCCCACGCTCCCGGCGGCCTCGATGCTCTCCACCACGGCCAGCCGCATCACCGGGCGCTCCGCCGACACCAGCGCCACCAGTCCGTAGATGAGCTGGCGCGCCCGCTTGCAGTGCTCTCCCCACAGCCGCTCGAGCGCTCCAGTGAAGTCCATCGGGGCGTTCAGCTCCAGCGTCCGCAGGTCCCTCAGGAACATGCCCCAGTGATGGTCGTCCTCCCGGGTGTGCGTGTTGATGAGCCGTTGGATGGGCTCCTCGGAGGCCTCGTCGCGCAGGACGTACGTGTTCAGGTCCGCGAACCCCATCACGAACGGCGCGAGGCCCGGGGCGAAGCCCAACCGCTGCCGGGGCTCGAGGCTCGCGTCCTCGAGGAAGGCGATGAAGGGAGACCTCGCCAGCTCCGCCTTGCGCAGCTCGATGTGTTGCAGGACCCGTCTCATGGTTGCGCTCCGCCGTAGGCCTCGGTGGCCAGGTAGAAGGTGGCCCGCCGCCCGCCGCCCTGCCGCCGCATGGAGACCCACTGGATGAGCCCCACCCCGTCCTCCAGCGGCCGGCGGGCGATGGCCCTCACCGAGCGCTCCAACAGGACCCGGGACTCCGTGTCGAGCAGGGGACGGATGCGCCGCAGCGCGTCGGCGTCGTTCGCCGCGTAGCAGCGGAGGGGGAAGTGCAGCGTGACGCTGGAGGGGCGCCGGGGCTCGTCGGAGGTGAAGGAGAGGCAGGTGAGGGTCGGCCGGGTCCCGCGGAAGAGGCCCACGCCCTCATGCAACGCCTGGCAGAAGCCGCGCGACTCGCCGGGGGCGTACTCGGGGGCCAGCGCCATGACGGCGTCGATGTCCTCCGCCGCCGCGTTCCAGTGGGCGAGGTAGACCTTGATGCGCGCGGTGCTCTGGGCCGACAGGTCCAACGAGAAGTAGATGGGCTGGTCCTGACTTCCCCGGCGCATGGCCACGGTGGACAGGAAGCGCCACGCCTCGGCGCAGCCGAGCCGCTCGAAGGCACGCCGCACCAGCTCCTCCGCGCCCTCGGGGCCCCGGGCGAACGGGTTGAGGTACACCTTGAACGAGGGGGCTTTGCCCGGAGAGACACCCACGGCGTGCCAGAGCCCGAAGCGGGCCCGCGCATCCACCGGCTCGAAGAGCTCCTTCACCTGCTCGAAGCGCTCCAGCTCGACGCCCAGCTCGCGGTGCAGCCGCTCGTTGAGCGCCAGCGCGGCCTCCCAGCTCGAGCGCAGCGTGGTGGGCGCTCCCTGCGCCTCCAGCAGGAAGCGCACCTCGGGCTGTCCTCCCTCCATGGCCAGTGACAGCTCGAACGGTGTGTGGTCATCCGTGATGGCTGACCGCCACGCCGGTATTTTTCCAATGACTCGCTCTCCCCAGTCGCCGCACATGCGCTCGAAGGTGCCTCGCACTGTCTGGGTATCGCGGGCGTCGAAGCCCACCGCATGACACAGTGCAGCGAGCCGCTCGCTTCCGAAAGAGTGCAGGGATTGCCAGGGGATACGCGTCCGCGCCGCGGTGGGCTGCTCGTTCCATGCCCGCATGGAGGGGTCCAATCTCGTGCCAGGGGGGGCAAAGCTTTTCTCAATGTAACAGAAAATGTGGGATTTTTCGGCTCTCTCGGTTTTCTAGGTAACACCCGGGTCCGGTGGGAGGAGCCTCCGCTCTCTCGGGGCCCGCGGACGGCGGCGGCCCGGGTGAGGCCCCTGGGCGAGCGCCACCGCGCCTCGCCGGGCCCTCAGCACCGGTTTTTGAGAAGGGATTGGTTGGAAGACAAGAAAAACAGGGGAGCCTTTTTTCCGGCTCTCGCGACTGTGTCTGTTTGATACGGGCAAACCATACGTCTTTCTGCGGGCAAAACCTCACATTTCGAGCGTCGGGGATATGGCTTTTCAGCCAATGCCCCTATCATGTGTAGCTGGGTGAGACCGGCGGTCCCGGCTGTCGCGCTGTCACCCGGCAGTGAGGGGGCAGTCTCAAGGACGCGCAAGACGTGGGCAGTTCACTCCGCCAGGGAGGACGCATGGACGCTCGACAGTTCGCGGCAGGGATGAAGACGCTGGCTACCCACGAGGACGAGGCCGTGGAGGCGGGCCGGTTGCGCGGTGAGCGCCGCCGCAATGCCCGCCGGCGTCTGGATTTCGCCGCCTACGAGAGCGTCGTCGAGCGCAACGCCGAGCTGGCCGCCGCCTGCGGGGCGTGTGCCTGTTTCGGCCAGCCCCACTGCCCCGACTGCGGCGGAGAGGGCAAGCCCGGCTGGCAGATGCCGGATGCGAGCCTGTTCCGCATGTACGTCGCCCCCGTGCTCGAGCGGCTCGGCGCCCCGCTGGACGAGGAGGAGCCGCACCACCGCCCCTCCTCGTCGTGGGCCCACGAGTCCGCGAGCTTGTAACGCGGGCACGGCTTCAACCTGGGAAGCGTGGCACCCTCACCCTGGGGGGCTTGCCCCCCCTTTGAACGACGGGGGGCTCCTCTCCCGAGGGGAGAGGGGTGGTGGGCGCCGTGGGGACATGAGAGCCGCCAGGGATTGGGGGCTCAGTCCGCGCCCTTGATGCAGGCGATGGGCTTGAGGCGCTTGTCCACCTTCGCCAGGCCCGCCATCTCCACCGTGGACAGCACGTCGTCCAGGTTCTTGTAGCAGGGCCCTGACTCGTCCAGCGGCGTCGTCCGCGTGTTGAGCAGGATGCCCGCCTCCGCCATGCGCCGGTCCGTCTCGGACTGGTTGAGCACCCGCCGCGCCTCGCCTCGCGACATCCGCCGCCCCGAGCCGTGGTTCACCGAGTAGATGGACTGCTCCGCCCCCTCCTCCGCGAAGAGGATGGCGCTGCCCGTCTCCATCGAGCCCGGAATGAGAATCGGGTGCCCCGTCTTCTCCCACTGCGTCTTGCGCAGCGCCGGGTGCCCGCCCGGGAACGCCCGCGTCGCCCCCTTGCGCGCCACGAACTTCCCCGCCTCCTTCTGGATGAGGTTGTGGGAAATCTCGTAATAGATGTCCGCCGTCCCGCCGAACACCTCCTCGAGCGCCGCGCACACCGCCTCGCCGATGATGAGCCGGTTGGCCACCGCGAAGTTGGCCGCCATGTTGTGCAGGTTCCAGTACTCGCGCCCCAGCCGGCTCTCCGCGTCCAGCCAGATGAAGTCCTCGCTGCGCTTGCTCAGCCCCAGCGCCGCCGCGCCCTCCACGAAGTAGTGCTTCGCGATGTTCCACCCGAAGCCCCGGCTCCCCGTGTGCAACATCACCCACACGCGGCCGTCCTCATCCACCTGCATCTCCGTGAAGTGGTTGCCGCCCCCGAGGCTCCCCAGCTGATCCCTCTTGCCGTAGGCCCGCTCGGGGATGTCCACCCGGTCATCCTCCACCGGGATGAAGTCACGCTCCGTCGTGGACGCGGTGCGGCCCAGCGCCTTGGCCCCGTGGCGCACCACCTCGGCGAACGTGCGCGCGTTGACGCTCCGCTGCTTCTGCACCCGCGAGGCCCCCACGCCCACCGCGATGCGCTTCGTCACCTCGTTGATCCACTCGCGGCGCTTCGCCGGGTCCGCCACGTCCTCGGCCGTCAGCGTCGTCTTGAGCTGCACCATGCCGCAGCCGATGTCGTACCCCGCCGCGGTGGGCAGCAGGATGCCGTCCGTCTCCACCACCGTGCCGATGGGCACGCCGTAGCCCAGATGACAGTCCGGCGTCACCGCCACCCGCGTCACCCCGGGGAAGGAGGCCGCGTTGACCACCTGATCGAAGACGCCTTCCTCCAGGCCGGGCAGCTCGGGGCCCTCGCCCCACAGCAGTTTGTCCGAGAGGAACAGGTGCGCATCCACCCGCATCGTCTTGGTCTTCGGCAGGACGAAGTGACCCTCGGCGACCTTCTCCAACCTTTGCGTCCAGCTCATGGCGATTCCTCCCGGAGTGATTCAACCGCTGGCAGCGACGGAACCGTCCTTTGGAAGCTGACGGACAGAGCGAGCGGCCAGGCGTACGACCGATCAACGGCTGGTCGCTTCCAGATGTCGTCCACAGGGCTCCCGCAGTTGCCCCTTCACTGAAGAATTCCCATTCCTATTCCGGAGCTTCAAGGGGGTAGGGAGATGGGGATTCTCGGAGCGCTGCTGGTGGCGATGACGGTGAACGCGGGACCCGTCGAGGTGAAGACGGCACCGGTGTTCAACCCGGCCGTGTGCAGCAAGAAGCGGGTGGATGCGTGCGGGTGCCACCACGTCTACGGCGTGCGCCACTGCCACCCCAAGCGCAAGAGCGGGCACTGTGAGGCCATGGTGCAGGCCCCCGAGCCCGCCGAGCAGAACATGTCCACCGAGCAGGAGCTCTTCTCCCACGAGCCCGAGCCCGCCACGGAGCACGAGGACGTCGCCACCCTGTAGCCGGCCCTGGGCGAAGGGCCCGGATCGCTGTCTTCCGGATGGGGCGGGTAGACTCCCGCCTCATGCGCATCCTCGTCGTGGCGTGCGGTACCCGTGGAGACTTCCAACCCATGCTGGCGCTCGCCACGGCGCTGCGCCGCGCCGGGCATGAGGTCCTGCTGGCGGCCACGCCCACCTTTGCCTCCGAAGCTGCGGCCTTCGAGGTGCCCTTCGCGCCCGTGGGCATGGACTTCCAGGCGCTGATCGCGCGCCACCGCTCCGAGTTGGATCCACGGCGGCCGTTGAATGCCATCCGCTTGATGAACCGCATCATTCCGGAGGCGATCCGCTCCGAGTGGGCCGCGCTGTTCCCCCTGGTCCACGGGCCGGAGCTGATCGTCGCCGCGGGTGCGACGCTCACCGCGCGCAGTGCCGCCGAGGCCGCCCGCGTCCCCTTCCGCTACGTCGCCTATACGCCGCAGCTGCTGCCCTCGGCCTGGCACCCGCCCATGATGCTTCCCATCGCCGGGACGCCGCGCTGGCTCAACCGGCTCGGCTGGAGGAGCATCCGTCCCCTCTACGATCGCATCCTGCTCCCCACGCTCAACCGGCTGCGCCAGGACGAGGGGCTCCCGCCCGTCTCCTGTGCCATCCGCCACGTCTTCCCCACCGAGCCTGGCGTCTCGCTGCTGGCCGTGGATCCGGAAGTGGCGCCCGCGCCGCCGGATCTCCCCGTGCCTCAAGTCGGCGCCTTCCACCTCGAGGATCCCCGGCCCCTGCCGGCCGCCGTCGAGCAATTCCTCTCGGAGGGCGAGCCCCCCGTCTACCTCGGCTTCGGCAGCATGCCGGATACGGATCCGGAGCGGACCAGCCAGCTGCTCGCCGAGGCCGCCCGGCGCGCCGGGTGCCGTGCCCTGCTGTCTTCGGGCTGGGCGGGCCTGGGCACCGGGAAGCTGGGCTCGCACATCCAGGTGGTGGGGCCGCTCTCCCACGGGGCCCTCTTCCCCCGGCTGGCGGGCGTCCTCCACCACGGTGGCGCGGGCACCACCGCCGCGTCCACCCGGGCCGGTGTCCCCCAGCTCGTCGTTCCCCACATGTTGGATCAGTTCATGAACGCGCACTTCGTGCGCACCGCCGGGCTGGGCCTCTCGCTCTCCCGCAAGCAGCTCGGGGTGGAGCGGTTGGCGAGCGCCCTCGTCCGCCTCCGCGAGGACTCCACCCTGCGCGCGCGCGCAGCCCAGGTGGGTGAGCGCGTCCGTGCGAGGGATTCGCTGTCAGCGGCCGTGGCCCTGCTCGAGCAGACCGCTGGCGCGGCTCAGCCCTCGGGCGTCACCGTCACTTCCAGCGTGAACTCCCGCGACATCACCCGCTCGAGCTCGTCCACCTCGTAGGCCGTCAGCGGCGTGCGCGAGGAGATGACCACCCAGCGCGTCCCCGGCGCCGCCCTCATGGCGATCGTGTTCCCCGACAGCCGGCGCACCTCGGCCGGAGATGGCAGTGGCGCCGCGGGCAATGCCGGCGCCGGGGGCAATGCCAGCCGCCCCGGGACGTTCGCCTGGCGCGTGTGCAGCTCCACCATGTCCCGCTTGTGCTCGGGGATGCGCGTGGTGGGCGGCGGCACCGCCGGCGGCACGTGCACCGCCTGGCGCGCCGCGTTCGCGCTCGACAGCCGCTCCAGCGCCCGCGCCACCTCGTTGTCCCTCGGGTCCAGCTCCAGCGCCACCTTCAACGCCGCCCGCGCCCTCGCCTCGCACCCCAGCTGCAGCAACAGCTCCGCCGCCGTCCGGTACGAGCTGATCGCCTTCTGCCGATCTCCCGCTCGCCTCCACGCCTCGGCGTGGCGCACGTACAGATGTGGATCCCTCGGCTCCAGCTCCAGCAGCTTCCCGTAGGTGCGCGCGCACTCGGCGAACTTCCGCCTCGAGTACAGGTCCAGCGCCTGCTCCTTCAACTCCCGCACTCCCATCACCACCCCCGCACCGCCCCCGAGAACCACTCCCGCAACGGCCCTGTCCCTTTCCGCTACAAGCATGGGCTGTGCCGGGGAACGGCCGGGGAAGTGCGCTGCCCCGACAGGCCCTCCGTCTTCACTCCGTCACTCGCGGTGTTCTCCTCCCGGCACCCCGGGGGGACACGGCGCTCCCCAGCCAGGGAATTCCGGTGGCTCCGGGTTCAAACCGCCTTCCCAGTCCCTGTAAGAAAGGAGGGGAGCCCCGCTCCATCCTGTAATTCCCGTCCGGGTCCGCCACCTCCATGTCCCACCCTTCGCCGCTCGCCCGGTTGCTCGTTCCCCACCTGCGCCCCGAGGCCCGTGGGTACGCGGCGCTGCCCTCGCTGGAGACGGTGCTCGCGGAGCTGCTCGCCTCCGCCCGCGCGGCCTGGCCCCGGGTGCGGCTCGAGGACGCCGTCTTCCTCCGCCACCTCGCCGAGCGGCTCTCCTCTCCAGGCCCCGAGCCCGAGCGCACCCTGCGCGCCCTGCCCGCCGCGGATCTCTTCCTCGCCTGTGCCTGCGTGCACGGGGATGCCGCCGCCCAGGCCGCCCTGGACGCGCACTTCCTCCCCAAGGTGGCCTCCGCCGTCGCCCGCGTGCACCCAGGCGCCGATGCCGTCTCCGAGGTGTGCCAGGTACTGCGCGAGAAGCTCCTCACCTCCGATTCGGGCCAGCCGCCGCGCCTCGCCGGCTACCTCGGCCAGGGCCCGCTCGCCGCGTGGCTGCGCGCCGCCGCCGTCCGCACTGCCCTCAACCTGCGCCGCTCCGCCCAACGCCAGGCCCGCGCCGAAGAGGAGGCCCTCGCCGAGGCCACCCTCCCCGGTGGCACCCACCCGGAATTGGAGCTCCTGCGCCAGCGCCACCGGGCCGACTTCCAGGCCGCCCTCGCCGAGGCGCTCGCCTCCCTGCCCTCGCGCGAGCGCACCGTGCTCCGCCTCCACCTCGTCGAGGGGTTGAGCCTGGAGCGCATCGGCACCGCGTACCGCACCCACAAGTCCACCGTCTCCCGCTGGCTCGCCCACGCCCGCGAGGAGGTGCTCGCCGGTACCCGCTCCCGCCTCGCCGAGCGCCTGCGCCTGTCCTCCGGCGAGCTGCACAGCTTCCTGCGCGACGTGCCCGCGCAGCTCGACCAGAGCCTCTCCGCGCTGCTCGCCAGCACCGGGCACGGCGAGGGCTCGTGAGGTTTTTTCGCGCCGCCGTGCAACACCGCGCGGCCACCGGTGTCACCCGGGCAGAACGCGGCAAATCCCGGAGGACACCATGAAGAACGTGAAGAAGATGATGGGCGTGCTGGCGGTGACGGCGGTGGCGGTGCTCGGCACGGCGGCGGGCGCGGAGCAGGGGGCTCCCGCGGCGGCCCAGGGCGGCCCCACCGTCCCCTCGGAGACGCTCAGCGTCAAGAAGGGCGAGGTGTACACCCTGGAGGTGAAAAACCTCGTGCGCATCGCCGTGGGGGACCCGGAGACGGTCGACATCTCCGTGGCCGACAAGACGGACAAGAAGGACTCGGTGGGCGTGCGCATCACCGGGCTCAAGGCGGGCGAGACGACGCTGCTGACGTGGACGAAGGACGGGGCGCGCAAGGCGTACAAGGTCGTCGTCCAGGGCTGAGCCCGGGGGACAAGTCCTTCAGGGGTGCTCCCGCGGGAATGGGCGGAGCACCTTCCGGCCGCGTGGCGTGCCGACTGGTCCGACAGTAGGACCAGTTGCTCCCCATCGCGGCCGGAACCTCCCTCCTGGCAGGGCCTGACCTGGCTGGCTGGGAGCCGGTGGCTTCCCGTGGCGGCGGGCGCCTGCGACAATGGAGGCCAGATGCCCCTGGAATCGAGGTTGCGCGCGCCGGACGGGTGCCCGGACGAGAATGTGCTCGCGGGTTTCGCCTCGGGTGCGCTGGCCCACGAGGACACGCCGCGGCTGGAACGACACCTGGACGGGTGCGCCGCGTGCCGGGCCCTGGTGGCGGCGGTGGCGGCCGAGGCCTCGGGGCCCGGTGACTCCAGCGCTCCCACCTGCCTGGACACGGGCGCGCCCACGCTGCCCGTGCACACCGGAGCGCCCGCGCTCGCCCCGGGTGCCCCAGTGGGCCGCTACGTCGTCGAGGGGCTGCTCGGCGAGGGCGGCATGGGCGTGGTGTACGCGGCGAGAGACCCGGCGCTGGGGCGCACGGTGGCGCTGAAGCTGCTGCGCCCGGGCGGGGGAGGGGAGGAGGCCCAGGCGCGGCTGGTGCGCGAGGCCCAGGCGATGGCGCGCCTCTCGCACCCCAACGTGCTGCCCCTCTTCGAGTTGGGGACGGAGGGCGGGAGCGTCTTCCTCGCGATGGAGCGGGTGGAGGGCCCCACGCTGGCGGGCTGGCTGCGCGAGCGCGAGCGGCCGTGGCGCGAGGTGCTCGCCCTCTTCGTCCAGGCGGGCGAGGGGCTGGCGGCGGCGCACCGCGCGGGCCTGGTGCACCGGGACTTCAAGCCGGCCAACGTGCTGGTGGGCGCGGACGGACGGCCCCGCGTCACGGACTTCGGGCTGGTGCGCCACGGGGCCGGGGGGGACGAGGGGCTCCTGGGAGACGCCGGAGCCGGAGACGCGGGCGAGGCGCTCACCCGGGCGGGCGCGGTGCCGGGGACGCCCGCGTACATGTCGCCCGAGCAGCTCGCGGGCCGCGAGGTGGACGCGCGCGGGGACCAGTTCAGCTTCTGCGTGGCGCTCCACGAGGCGCTGTATGGGGTGCGCCCCTTCGATGCGCGGGCCCGGGGCGAGGCGCGCTGGCGCCGGGTGCCGGTGCCGCGAGGGCCTCGGCTGCCCGGCTCCGTGCGGGCCGCGCTGGACCGGGGGCTGGCGCTGGTGCTCGAGGCGCGCTTCCCCTCCATGGACGCGCTGCTGGCGGGGCTGGCGCCCCCCTCGGGGCCACGCTGGCTGCCGGTGGTGACGGTGGTGGCCGGCCTGGGGCTGGTGCTCGCCGGGGCGGACGTCCTGGTGTGGCGGACGCGGGAGCCGGTGGCGGCCTCGAGCCAGGACGCCGTGCCCGTCACGCTGGAGATGGGGACGCCCGTCGAGCTCGCGATGCCCGGGCTGGCGCGCGTGGCGGTGGGGGCCACGAGCGTCGTGGACGTGAAGGTGCTGGGCGATGGCACGCTGCGGCTCGTGCCCCTTGAGCCGGGCACCACCACGATGCTGGTGTGGACGCGGGACGGGGAGCGCCGGGCGTACACCGTGTCGGTGCATCCACACTGAGCGGGGACCCCCCCCTTTACGGGCGCGTGGGCGAGGGGACTATCGTGGAAGGCCTCTCGTCGCGGAGGGCTTCGCGTTGCGCTCCATCAATCCCCTGGCGTCCTGGCGGTGGTGTCTCCTCGCTGTCTTAGCGGTGGGCTGCGCGCATTCGAGCGCGGGCCCGGCCGCGGACCCGGCTCCGGCCACCGCGGCCGAGGCGTCCTCTCCGGACACCGGCTCCGACGCCGCCCGCCGTGCCCAGGCCCGGGCGCTCACCCAGAAGGTGTTCGGCCCCGAGGCGCAGGCCACCCAGCGCAAGCAGCAGAAGGTGCGCAGGCTGATGGCGGCCACGGGGGCGGAGGACACGGGCAGGATGATGATGGACATGATGACCCAGCACTTCCAGCGCGCGTCGAACATCCCACCGGGATTCCTGGAGAAGTTCCGCGAGGTGGCGCGGGAGGAGTCCATGGTGGACCTGCTGGTGCCGGTCTACATGAAGCACTTCAGCGAGGAGGATCTGGACGCGGCGATCGCCTTCCACGAGTCCCCGGCCGGCAAGCGCTTCCTCGCGGCCCAGCCGCTGGTGCTGCAGGAGGCGAAGGAGGTGGGCGAGCAGTGGGGCGTGCGGCTCGCGCAGAAGACGCTGCGGGCGCTCGCGGAGGAGGAGGCGGCACGGCGGCCGCAGCCCGCGCGCCACGAGGGCCAAGAGCTCTAATCCTCTTCAAGGAAGTGGACGAAGCTATCCCCTCTCCCCTCGGGAGAGGGTCAGGGTGAGGGTATCCGGGCCCGTTCTCCAACCCGTGGCCCTCGGTGTGGACAGCGGGAGCGCAACCCGGGTTCACCCGATACCCTCACCCCGTCCCTCTCCCGGAGGGCGAGGGGAAATGGCCGTGTGTCAGCGCATGTTCCCAGGGGTCCTCACGACACGAGGAACAAGACATTGGCGCTGGCGATGGGCCTGCTCCGGTCCTCCTGCCAGGCCTGCACCTGCAGATTGGCCACGCGCCGGCCGAGCCGTGTAATCGTCGCCTTGGCCAGCGTGTCCTGCGGCCTGCCCGAGCGCAGGAAGTCCACCGTGATGCTGATGATTTTCGGCACCCGGTCCGTCTGCGTGCGCAGCAGCAGCTCGAAGATGGCGGCGGACTCCATCAACCCGCCGAGCGTGCCGCCGTGCAGCGCGGGGATGGAGCTGTTGCCAATCAGCATGGGCGCGTAGCGCATGCGGCACAGCACCTCGCCGGTGGTGTTCTCCACGCCGATGCCGAGGAAGCGCGTGTAGGGGATGGCCTCGGTGAGCAACTGGTACTCACCGGTGAGGCGCACCTCGCGCAGGAGGTTGGCGATGCGGGTGGGGGGAGTCGGGGGCGTGCTGTCCATGGCTCAGTCCTCCACGATGATGAAGGTGCCCTGTGCCGAGGCCACCGGGTTGGCGGGGTCCCCGTGATGCGCGAGCGCCCGCACGAAGGCCACCGCGCGCGTGAGCTTGTAGCACTCGGCGCGCGCGAGCAGCTCCTTGCCGGGCATGGCCGGGTGCAGGTAGTCGATGCGCAGGTCCAACGTGGCGATGCGCGCCATCCGGGCCATCTTCATGAAGACGGCGATGCCACACGTGGCGTCGATGAGCGTCGTCACCGCGCCGCCGTGCAGCACACCCGTCTCGGGGTTGCCCACCAGCTTCTCCGAGTAGGGCAGCCGCAGCGTCGCCTCCGCCGCCCCGAGGTCCACCACGCTCAGGCCCAGCTCGTGGTTGTGCGGGACGGAGTCGCTCATGAAGCGGTTGATGCTCTCCATCATCTGCTGCTTGTCGTCGGGGAACGCGTCGTCGATGGCCATGCGCGAGCCTGGATAACAGATTCAAGGCTTGCGCAGCAGCCGCCAGCGGCCGTCGCGGCCCACCTCGCGCCAGCCCGGGCCGCTCACGGGGGCCCCCTCCGCGACGAAGGCCACGCGGGCCTCGGCGGGGCCTCCGGCGGGCAGCTCCGTCCCCAACCCCGTGAGGCGCCAGGGTGACCAGCGCCGCTCGACGGCGAACGCGGCCACGGTGGTCCACTCGTGCCCTGTCGACACCACCAGCACCGGGGCCCCGGGCGGCACGTCCGCCGTCTCCGGGCCCAGCGCCCCCGCGAGGGGACAGCGCCTCGGAAAGAGCGGCCGGCCCGCGCCCGCCAGGGACGCCACCAGCACCACCCCCGCGAGCACCGCCAGCCCCCGGGTGGCCTCGCGCGCCTTCCCGGGCGAGGCGAGCCGTGCCTCCAGCCACGGGCCCACCCCCACGCCCACGAGCATGGCCAGCAGCGGGAAGGCGACGAGCGAGTGGTTCCACACCTTGCGTCCCGGGATGCAGAGCGCGGAGAGGACGAAGAGGCTGGCGATCAGCAGCACGCGGGCGGTGCGGCGGACTCCGGCCTCGTCGCGAGTGCCCTCGGGCAGCAGGGCGCGAGGAGGCCGGCCGAGAGCGAGCACGCCACCGGCCACGAGCAGGGGCAGCCCGGGCCAGAAGCGGCTGAGGACGGTCCGGAAGGGGATGTACCAGGAGAGCTGCCCGTCGGTGCGCGCGCCGGAGGCGGAGGCGAGGACCTGGTGGCGCACATAGCCCTCCCACCAGTCCGGGTGGGTGACGAGGAAGAGGACGGTGGGCACGGTGGCGGCGAGGCCCACGAGGGTGCCGGTGACGAGCACCCGGAAGGAGCGCTCGGCGAGGGCTCGGCCGACGGCGGCTCCGGCGAAGGGCAGCACGCCAAAGGGCCCCTTCACGCCGCAGGCCAGCGCGGCGAGCACCCCACACAGCAGCCAGTCGCGCGGACGCGGAACGCCGAGCAGCAGCGGCACCGCGGAGGCGGTGGCGAGCAGCAGCAGGAGGGGCTCGAGGAAGGGCTGGCCGGCGCGGGTGAAGAAACCATCGGGGAAGGAGAGCACCAGCATGGCGGTGACGCCGGCCCACGTGCCCGCGGCGCGGCGGGCGACGGTGCCGGTGAGCAGCAGGGTGCCCAGCGAGAAGGCGGTGCACAGCGGGAAGAGGGCGCGCTCGCCGAAGAGGCGGATGACGAGGGCGAAGGGCCAGAAGCCGAAGGGCAGGTGCTCGAAGAAGCGCGGGTGGACGTCGGGCACGTAGCGCAGGGCGAGCCAGCTGCCGTCCTCGGCCAGGTGGCGCGAGAGGACCTGATAGAGCTGCGAGTCGCCCAGGTCGGTGTGCGTCCACCACGTGGAGGTGGCGAGGCCGAGGAAGATGAGCACCGCCCAGGCCGTGGGGGCCGGCTCAGAAGCGCGCATCCAACCGCACCGTTTCCAACTCCTGACGCACCATACGCTGGAAGAGGGCGGGGCCCACCCACGTGTAGAGGGCGAGCCCCATCCAGACGAGCTGGATGATGTCGGCGAGGCCGGGTTGGCCCAGGTCCTTCGCGGCGAGGGTGGCGAAGCGGTAGGCGACATACGCGCCCAGCAGCACGAGCGTGCTCTTGTTGTCGCCCAGCGAGCCCATGAACATCGCGTAGCGCCACCACACGCCGAGCAGCGGGCTCTGCCGCGCCTTGATGCTGGCCAGCAGCCGCAGCGAGCCCTCGTCGGAGGCGTCCTGGCGCAGGGCCCACAGCGCATGCTCGCGCGCGTCCTCGATGCGGCCCTGGCGCAGGTACACGTGCCCCATGAGCACCAGCCCGTCCTGGAACTCGGGCCGCGCGGTGAGGGCGTCACGGGCCCACTGCTCGGCGCGCTTCACGTCCCCTCGCTCCAGCGCGTCCTCGCCCATCATCACCATCGTGTCCGGGTCGTCCGCATCCAAGGCGATGGCCCGCTGCAGCGCCTCGCGCTTGAGCTCCTTCTTGCCCGTCAGGTCGAAGAAGTGGGCCTGCAGGCGGAGGTTGCTCGGGTCGTCGGGCTCCAGCACCAGCAGTTGGTCGAGGTGCTTCCCGGCGTCCTTGAAGCGGCGGCGCGCCATGGCCACCGAGGCCGCCGCGGCGTGGGCCATGGGCAACAGGGGCTCCAGCGACAGGGCGATGCCGGCCTCGTGCTCGGCGGCGTGCGGGCGCTTGAGGGACAGCAGCACCAGCGACAGCAGGGCATGGGACTCGGGGTCTTCCGGCTCCTGCCCGAGGCCCCGGCGCAGCGTCTCGAGTGCACCGCGGTGGTCCCCGCGGGCGAGCTGCATCTGCGCGTAGTTGCGCCAATGGAAGGAGGGACTGTCACTCATGGCTTCACCCGAGCATCACCCGCAGCACCGTGCTTCCGCCGGTGAGCGCCTCGAGGATCCGCGGGCCCAGGAAGACGCTGGCCACCAGCACAAGGGCTCCGTTGCGCACCACGCCGCCGTAGTACTCGTGCAGCGCGAAGCTGCGCTGCTGCAGGTTGCAGAGCGCGTAGCCCAAGGCCAGCTTCCACACGATGGCGCTCACCCCGGCGTAGGGCATGGAGGACTCCGTCAGCACGCCCTCCATCAGCAGCAGGACGAGCAGCTGGAACAGCAGCAGCGTCCCGGGAATCACCAGCACCGCGAGCACCGTTTCCTTGCGGCGCGTGGGGCTGCCCATGGCGAAGCCGTTGAGGATGAACCACGGCACGCCCAGCCACGTCCCGGCCAGCAGGAGGGACAGCAGGG
This sequence comes from Archangium gephyra, assembly GCF_042230915.1. Lineage (GTDB taxonomy): Bacteria > Myxococcota > Myxococcia > Myxococcales > Myxococcaceae > Archangium > Archangium gephyra_B. Next base: position 167,469 of record NZ_CP102578.1, read on the forward strand.
GGAACACGGGATTGACGACCAGGTGCCCGAGGGCTCCGGGGCGCGGCTCGTCCTGGATGCGGTAGGTGGCGCTCATGCTCAGGACTTCCCGTGGGCCTGGAGGAAGGCGAGCACCTCGTCGTACTGGCCGGCGTCATTGGCGTAGCGCGCGTAGTTGCGCGCGGTGGTGAGCCACTCCAGCGCGGTGGGCTTCACCTCCTTGAGGGCGCCCTTGAGGTCCGCCGCGGTGATGGGCGCCTCGTTGCCCTGCTCGAGCGAGCGCTCGATGGCGGCGTCGCTGGCCGTCTCCACCACGTTGGACAGGTCCGCGCCCGAGAAGGTGCTGGTGTGCTTCACCACGAAGCCGAGATCCAGGTTGGACTCCTGGGGCCGGTCCTTGAGCAGGAGCTTGAGGATCTCCTCGCGCGCCACGGCGTCGGGCGGAGGGACGAAGAGGACGCGGTCGAAGCGGCCGGGGCGGCGGAAGGCCGGGTCGATGGCCCAGGGCGTGTTGGTGGCGCCGAGAATCAGCACGCCCGCGTTGTTCTGCGCATAGCCATCCATCTCCGCGAGGAACTGGCTGACGAGCTTGGAGCTGGTGCCCTCGCGGCTGAACTGGCGCTTGGCGGCGAGCGCCTCGAGCTCATCGAAGAAGAGGACGGCGGGAGTCGTCTGGCGGGCCTTGTCGAAGAGGGCGTGCAGCTTCCGCTCCGACTCGCCGATGTACATGTCGAGGATGTCGGAGATGGCGATGTTGTAGAAGGTGGCGCCGCACTCGCCGGCGGTGGCGCGCGCCAGCAGCGTCTTGCCGCAGCCGGGCGGGCCGTAGAGGAGGATGCCGCCGCCGGCCTTCTTCTTGAAGCGCTCGAAGAGGCTGGGCTTCTGGAAGGGGAGGATGATGCGCTTCTTGATCTGCTTCTTGATGTCCTCCAGGCCGCCCACGTCGGCGAAGGTGAGGGGCGGCTGAGGAGGGGCGAGGACACGATCCACCTCGGTGGCGGCGGTGTCGTCGTTGGAGATGACGCGCAGACGGGGGCCACCGGCCGCGGAGGGCTGCACGTCGCGCACGGAGGAGGAGAGCTGCGAGAGCAGGTCGCGGTCCTCGAGGGTGGGGTTGAGGGAGACGGCGCGCTGGTAGGAGGCGCGGGCTTCGTCCTTGCGGCCGAGCGCGGCGAGGGCGCAGGCGGAGAGGAGGGCGGCCTCGGCGGAGGGGTGGTTGGAGCAGAAGAGGAGGGCGCGCTCGTGCTCGCCGGTCTGGATGAGGGCGCGGGCGGCGTGGAGCCGGTCGGGCTCGGAGAAGAGGCCGGGGGCGTGGTCACCGAGGATGGCGCGGGCCTGCATGACTTCGTTGCGGTCGAGGTGGGCCTTGAGCACGAGCCCGCGCAGGGGCGCGTTGTCGGGGCTCGCGTCGAGCGCGGCCTTGAGGGAGGCGAGCGTGGTGTCATCCATGGCGGATGCACCGTCTCACAGCCCCGAGGGCCCCTTCAAATCCGAAGGCGCGCGGGAGCACGCGGAGCGTCCGGCTCCTCACGGCCGGTGTGACTCGGTGTCAGGCTCAGCGGACCTCCAGCTCCTTGAAGACGACGCCGTCCAACTCCAGACGGCGCACCGAGTCCACCAGGCGCTCGTTGGCGATGATGAGCGTCGAGGCATCGGCCAGCCGGAAGATGTCCACGTGCTCCGGCAGCGATGCGGCATCGAGCACATACGGGTCCGGGACGCTGTGGCCCATGGCGACCCCACAGGTGGGGCAGGGAGGATTGGGGGGAGGCAGGCAGTTCGGGTGGAATCGCCCGTGGATTTCGAGCTGGATGTCCCGCAGCTCGGGAGCGTGTTTGGTGCGGAATCGTATCTGGGTGGGGCAGCCGGTGAGGCCCCGCACACCCGCGCTCTGCAAGCGCTCCAGGGCCTCGCGCCGCATGCAGAGAGACCACGGGTTCTGCATGACGAGCTGGCCGAAGTAGCCCAGGCCGCTTCCCTGGAGGGGACCGAACGCCGCTCCTGATTCCAGTACGGCGTAGGGTGGCGCCAGGGGACGCACCAGCTCGCGCCGCCGGATGAACTCCTCGAGCGGGACGGGCCAAGCACTGGACAGCTTCTTCTGATCCTCGGAGGACAGACCCGACAGGTCCACGCACGGGTATTGAGCCGATGTCCCTCCCTCTGGCTGCAAATCACAGACAGGGCAGGGCTCCACGCCGGGTAGCGCCCACTTGTGTGAGGCGTTCAAATTGCCCGTGTAACGGGGCGATGGGTCTCTCTCCAGTTCGTAGAGTTTCATGCGGCCGAGTCGCGAGCCCGAAGTTCAAGGAGCGAGAAGCTCGGGTCCGGGCGAAGGCGGTGAAGCGTAGTACGGTCTGATCATATATCGCGGCACAGGGCAGGGTCGCAGTCTCCCGCGCACCTGTGCATGGCCGCGCTGCTGTAGGGCTACCATCCATGGACCGGCGTGCCCTGGATCGCACGGTGGTGTTGGCGAGCAGAGCAAGGCGTTCGGCTGGAAGAAGCTGCCCAAGAGCGTGCGGGTAGCCGTGGATAGCCGCCCTTTAGAGGGAGCCGGGCGGGAGCAGAAGAACGACGCGCTCAATTGCTGGCTAGCTCGGTGTGCGCAAGAACACCTTCGTCCTACGCTGACTCGCGGCGGTACAGAGCCTCAATACCATCTCGCGTCGATCAAGTGCACCACGTTAGAAGCCATATGCTCCGCCTGCCCTGTGTGGTGTTCTGATTTGCATCCCCTCCCCCGACGGAAATACGGGCAGGGGGAGGGGTTCACGGACCACAGGGTCCGAGCATCCGCTTCCTTCAAGAGCGGGCCAAGCGCACTCGCGGAGGCCTGCTCCACGCGGCTGCTCCCGCCCACTCAGCCGCAAGAAGTATCGGAGAACGAGTCCACGACACAGGCGCTGGAGCTGGAGCACTTCACGCTAGGCCCCTGCACGCACGCAATGGAGTTGGACGGGCAGGCAACTACTACATTCTGGTACTCCCAGCTGGAGGTGTTGGAGTTCCAGGACTTGGTGCATTTCCATCCACACCCGCCGGCAGTAGAATGACAAGAGCAGGATGATTCGCAGGTGTAGCCCGCCGGGAGGAGCTGTTGCTTCTTGACCTGGAGCTCGCTCTGCTCTTCGGATTCGAGCACCGTGCCACCACAAGCCGTCAGGGCCATGGACGCGAAAAGAAAGACAAAGTGATTCTTCATTCCAAGCTCGATTCTTTGTGTGTGTTGGCTGAGAATTTTTCCTGTATATGAGATAGTGGATAGGAAGTCAAATGGGGAATAGATAGATGTCAAGACGCAAGAACTCAAGAGCGTATTTCTCGTGAAGACTTGGCGTACCACCCGAGTTGAATCCCAACCCATGGGAAGTTGGGGTGCGCTTGAGCCTTGGGGCGCTCTCCTCTCATATCAGTCCCCTGGCGCCAGACGCATGCGGGCAGCGCGTCCAATGGACCCTCTGCCCAGGTTCGAGTTTCGCGGTTTCTGGCGATGCTCAAAGCGCTGCCTTCAAGGAGCCGAGTAGTAATAAGGGAGGTTTTGTCGACCCTTCTTGTCATTGGGGTTCGCAGAGATCGCGGAGCATGACCTCTAATGTCTATCGGTGCTCGTTCCTGCTTCGCTCCCTTGCGCAATCTTCAGGTGGGCTGGAAGTCGCGAACGGGCGTGTAGGGTACTTGGCCCACCAGCACATCGCCGCTCGCTCTTCCAGGTCACTCGAAACTGCGAAACTTGAGCTTGGAGACAACCTTTCCAGCCAGGGGCTTTCCCTCGGGCCAACCTCCAAAAGACTCTTCGGAGGGGCAGCTCCGTTAGAGCCAGTCGGGCGGGGCGTGGGTGAGGCGCGGCATCGGGTGGCCCTCGGGGTATTGCAGCACCGTTTCGAAGCGCGGGTCGTTGAGCACCACGCTGCCGGGGCTCCGGTCTATCTTGGCCGGTTCCACCAGCGAGCCATCGATAGGCTCCTTCGCCCACGTGGGCACCCCGTAGGACGTGAAGTCATCCACCGCCACCCCGCAGATGGGCCACCACGTGCCGTCCGGCAACTGCATCTGGTCGAACTGGATGTAGAGGCGGTACGGCGTCGTCACCGCCTCGCCCGTAATCTTCGTCTTTACCTCTTTGCCCTTCACCTCCGCGTACATGGTGGCCATGACGGGGCCAGGCTTGACGTTCATCGAGCCGCCCTCCTCGATGGGGTCTCTCGAAGCCGGAGTGCCTGTCTTCAGGAAGGTGGCGTTCTCCCGGGAGTCGAAGCCCAGCTTGACGGGCGTGGCGGCGGCCTCGGGAGGGCAGCGCGCCAGGTAGCTGGCGGGGTCTGGCCGCGCGGGTGTGGTGGCGCACCCGGCGAACTGCGCGGCGGCCACTCCTCCCAGCAGGCGGGTGAGCACCGCGCACAGTCGCGAGGGCTTCGCTTCAGTGGAGGCAAAAGGCGTTTCGGAAGGGGAGGAGGGCACGGGCTGTGTTCCTTTCTCGGGAAGCGCCGGAGGAGCCGGCGCGGTGGCCTCCGCGCGAGGGCCTTCCTGCCGGGGAGGGGCCTGTGCCGCGCGGAGCAGCGCCCACCCTATCCCGAGCACCCCCAGCCCGAGGGCCAGCGCGACAAGGCGCACCGGCCACCGGCTGCTCTTCCCCTCGGGTCCGGCGGAGCGGACCTCCGCGGCGGGCGAGGGCTCTGGCTCGGGGGACTCCTTCAGCAGGTCCACGTCTGGAAACCGCTCGCGCACCTCCGTGCACTCCGAGGGCCGCTTCGCCGGAGACTGCCAGGCGGCGGTCTGTCCCTCCTGCTCGCGCAGCCGCTCCAACTCCTCGCGCACGGCGCGGGCGCTCGGGGGGCGCTGCCCGGGGTCCTTCGCCAGCAGCCGCAGGGCCAGCGTGCCCAGCGAGGCGGGCGCCTCGGGAGCGAGCTGCCCGGGCTCCACCGGCGGCGTGGAGGCGATGGCGGGCAGCAGCTCGTCCAGCGGCAGCCGGGTGCTGAAGGGGCGGCACCCGGTGAGGGTCTCGTAGAGGAGCACGCCAAAGGCATACAAGTCCGCGGAGGGCCGGGCCTCCAGCCGCGAGCCCGGGGGCGGAGGGTCGTCGGACAGCAGGGAGGCGAGGAATAGGATGGCCTCGGGGGGCTGGCAGTAGAGCGTTCCCGGGGCGAGCCCCTCCGTCAGCGCGCGGGCCCACGGCAGGTGCGCCGTGCCGAAGTCGATGAGGAAGGGCGTGCCGTCCCCCTGCCTCACCAGGATGTTGTCTGCCTTGATGTCCCGGTGGACGACTCCCTCGGCGTGCAGGGCCTCCAGCGTCTTCAATTGCTCGCACAGCACGCCCACCACGCGGTCCAACGGAGCGCGCTCCCGCCAGCGCCAGACATGGAAGGTGCTCCCGGAGATGTAGGGGGTGACGAAGTAGGCGTAGCCCGTCTCCGGCTCGGGCCACCGGCCCCACTCCAGCACGGGCAGCAGGTGCGGGTGGCGCACGTACTCCAACGAGCTCACCTCGCGGCGCATCCAGTCATCCACCCGGTCCGGGTCCTTCTCCGAGGCGGGCCGGGCCGCCATCTTCAGCGTGTGGCGCAGTCCTCCGCGCTCCACCAGGAAGACGAAGGCGAAGCCACCCACCCCTAACCGGCGGACGACGCGGAAGTCCCGCACGGGGTGTCCCTCGCGGAGCTGGTCCGGGCGGCGTGGTCTCCTCAGGGCTTTCCTCATGGCCGCGGTGCCTCCTGCCCGGGCAGCGGGCGGAAGTTGCCCGGGGTGCCCTCTCCGTCCAGTGCCACCTCCAGGTGCGAGGTGTCCTCGGGGAGCAGGCTGGTGAAGACGTGGCGCTGGCCCCTCGCTTCCGGCGCGCCGGAGACGAGCTGGGCGGGCCACTCCAGCAGGGTTCCATCCGCGAGGGTGGTCCGCAGCCGCACCTGTGCCAGCCGCCATGGTGGAGCGCCTTCCTGGCCGTTCTTCGCGGAAGCAGTGGCGAAGAAGCGCGGGCCCATCCAGAGCACGGACTCCACGCGTGCGCGGGTGTGCCCAGGGTCGCGCGCCACCTCCCGGGGCCAGTCGAGCGCGACGCGGGAGGGCGGCGTGGCGAGCAGGTGGAGCGCCAGGGCTTGCGCGGCATCGTCCCCGGTGGATGGGTCGGTGCGCACCACTCGCACCCGCACGTCCACCTGCGCGCGCCGGGTGACGAGCGTGAAGCGGAGGGGCTCGGCGCCGGCGGGCTCGGCCTCCAGGGTGAGGGGCACCTGCTCGCCTTCAAGCAAGGAGGTGGTGGAGAGGAGGAGCCAGGAGCTGGGGCCCAACGGGACGAGCCGGATGCGGGCCTCGCCCACCGGGAGCCTCGGAGCCGAGGGCCTCAGCGGCGCTTCGAACTCGAGGAGCGTGGGCACCCCGCAGGCTACGTGCAGCGCCAGGGGTGGCACCTCGCCGGGCCGGGCGGGGACCACGAGCGTGCGCACCCGGAGCGAGGGCCCGGCAGCGGCCGGGGCGGACAACAGGAGGGACAGGAAGAGGAGCCAGGAAGCGGAGCGCACGCGAGGCCTCGACGAGCAGACGTGCACGCTAGGAGCGACCCGTTCCCGGGGGCAAGCACGAAACCACCTCCGCCGTCACTCCGGAGCGGGTGACTCGGGAGGACATCAGGGCTTGGCGATGTCCTCTCGTGAGAGGCGGCGACTGGGGCCGCCATCGATCACCTCATCGAGGAGGGGGGCGTGGCACTCGGGTCACCTTTTTCGCATGCGCGAGCGACTCCAGATGCTCCCGCCGCAAGGGACTATCGCGACGCAGCCGGAGCGCTCGCTGCTCCGCGTCCTCCAGCATTTCCCATGCCTCATGGGCTTGCTGGGGAAAGAGGTGAAGTGACTGCACGTACAGGCAGGTGACGTGAACGCGCATCCCCAGATCGCGGAAGCCGAGTTGCTGGAGACGGCGAAGCCACCGGCCGAACTCCTTCCACGGCAATCTGCTTCCGTACGCCTCGGTGAGGAGGGTCTTCGCGATGGTTTGCCGCACCGCGAGGCGCTGGGCAGGGGTCTTTGACCTCTGAAGCCACCGCTTCTCCAACATCAGGAATTCGCGTCGACAGTCCTCGTAAGGCGCCTTGGCTTCGATCAGTCTCAAGAAGAGAAGATCGACCTCTCGGCCAAACGAAGGGGCGCGCTCCTGGCGTGGGGGTTCCATGGTCAGGGCGTCAGGCAATCTTCTGCAGCCTGTGGCGCAGATCCTCCGCAAGCCCCGGCGGATCTCCTTCGCGCAAGGCGGCGAGCCCCGCATCGAAGTCCGCGCGGGCCCCGGCCGTGTCACCCAGTCTCTCGCGCAGCACGCCCCGGTCGCGCAGCAGCTCCGCGTCCACCGGTTCGCCCTCTTGTGCGGCGAGCGCGTCGGTAATGTCTCTCACCGCCTCCTCCAGCCGGCCCAGCCTCCCCCGCGCCAGGGCCCGCTGGTGCAGCAGCCAGGGATTGTCCGGCTCCTCCGCCAGTGCGAGCGTCCAATCGCGCTCGGCGTCCTCATGCCGGCCGAGCACCTCCAGCGACTCCGCGCGCTTCATGTGCAGCACGAGCGGCTTGCGGAAACTCCCGGCCTCCAATGCATCAAAACCGGCCACCGCCTCGGCGTGACGGCCCAGCCAGGCCAGGGCGAGGGCGCGGTGCAGCTGCGCGGAGGCATGGCCCGGCGCCAGCTCCAGGACGCGCTCGTACCAGGGCAGGGCCTCGGCGGGCGCGCTCCCCCAGATGCCGAGCGTCAACCCCATCTCCAGCAACACGCGCGCCTGGCGCGGGTACACCTCGGTGAGCTGGCGCATGCGCGAGAGCGCCTCCGTGTACCGTCCGCTGCGCCGCAGCTTGTCCACCTTGCGCAGCAGCTCGGTGAGCTCCGGCGGCCACGCCTCGCGCCCGTTGCGCTCCGTCATTGCGTCCACTCCCGCGGTACGGGTCGCCGCCTTGGTCGCCCGCACCCGATTCGCTATAGTTCTCCGCCACCGAGACGAGGCCAGGGCCGTGCGCTCCTCCTCCCTCCGCGCCCCCCATGCCGTCGCCCGCCCGCGTCACCCCCACCCCCTCGCCCGCCGAGGCCCCCTCCCTCACGTCCGCCGCCGCTCCCCGCCCGGGCCCCTCGCGCGTGGTGGTCTGGCTGCGCCGGTTGCGCCCGCTGCACCGCTGGGTGGGCGTCCCGCTCACGCTCCTCATCCTGCTCAGCAGCCTGACAGGCCTCCTCCTGGGCTGGAAGAAGTACGTCGCCGTGCTCCAGCCTCCCGTGCAGCGCGGCGTCTCGCTCGAGGCCCGGGACTGGCAGCCGCTCCACGCCGTCTCCTCGGCCGCCGAGGCCGGGCTGCGCGAGCACCTCGGCGCCTCCCCCGGCCCCATCGACCGGCTCGACGTGCGTCCCTCCAAGGGCGTGGCCAAGGTCCTCTTCCGCGAGGGCTTCTGGGAGGTGCAGGTCGACCTCACCACCGCCCGCGTCCTCTCGGTGGATCGCCGGGCCTCGGACTTCATCGAGACCCTTCATGATGGCTCCATCCTCGGCGAGGCCTCCCGTGCCACGATGAGCACCGTGCTGGGCCTCGGACTGCTGCTGCTCTCCCTCTCGGGACTCTGGCTCTGGTGGGGCCCGAAGCTGGCTCGCCGCTCCCCTTCCACCCCTCGCGACACCTGACCATGCCTCAACCTCCTCGCGCCCGGCGCGCACTCCTCTGGTCGTGCTCCCTCTCCCTGCTGTGCCACGCCCTCCCTGCGGGGGCGCAGGAGCAGCCCCCGGCGGAGGCTCCTCCCGCCGAGGCCTCGCCCGAGGCCGCGAAGCCGGACGCGTCCGGGAGCACCGCCGGTGAGACGCTCGTCACGTCCACCAGCATCCCCAAGCCGCTGATGCCCGCCTCGCGCGTGGGCTCCGAGGTGACGTCCGAGGAGCTGTCCCGCCGTCCCGCGCGCTCCACGCCCGAGGCGCTCATCGAGGAGGAGGGCGTCTTCCTCCAGCGCACCAACCACGCGGGTGGCCACCCCATCATCCGCGGCCTGCTCGGCCACCAGGTGCTCATCCTCGTGGACGGCGTGCGCCTCAACAACGCCGTGACGCGCGCGGGCCCCAACCAGTACCTCAACACGGTGGACCCCTTCCTCGTCGAGCGCGTGGAGGTGGTGCGCGGCCCGTCCTCGGTGCTCTACGGCTCGGACGCCATTGGCGGCGTCGTCAACGTCCTCACCCTCACACCGCGCTTCTCCTCCGAGGGCCAGTCGCGCTTTCCCGCCAGCCTCCGGGCGCAGGCGGGCAGCGCGGACATGAGCCTGCAGGGCAGCCTGCGGCTGGGCGTGGAGCTGCCCAACACCGCGGCGCTCGGCGTGGTGACGGGGCGGGACTTCAATGACCTGCGCGGCGGCGCGGACGTCGGCGTGCAGCGCTACACGGGCTACACCGAGTACGACGCGGCGGTGAAGGCGCGCCAGCGGCTGTCTCCCGGCGCCGTCCTCCTGCTGCAGTACCAGGCCGCGCGCCAGAGCGACGCGCCGCGCACGGACCGCTCGGTGCCCGGCGACTTCCGCGTCTTCTCCCTCCAGGAGCGCGACTTCCTGCACGGCCAGCTCACCCTGAGCGGGGCGGGGCCCTTCCACCGCGTGCGCGTGGACGCGAGCGCGCTGCGGCAGAGCGAGCGCACGGACCGCTTCCGCATCTCCCGCGACCGCCTCGAGCGCGAGGACGCGGGCGTGTGGACGCTCGGCCTGCGCGCCGAGGGCGAGCGCAGCCTCTCCTTCAACAACGCGAGCCTGCGCGTGGGGGCGGATGTCTTCCACGACAAGGTGACGGGCGCGGCCACGCGGAGCACCCTCCTCGTGCCGGGGGCCTTCGAGACGCGGCCGGAGCTGGCGCGCTACCCGGGCTCGCCCACCGCGCTGGCCACGGGCCTCTTCGGCCTGTTGCAGATGGACCTGGGGACGAACGCCACGGGCCACGTGGGGGCGCGGGCGCAGCTCAACCGCACGCACCTGCCCGCGGACAACCGGCTGTCGTTGCAGTTCCCGGGCAGCCCCGTGCTAGCGGCCACCACCGAGCAGGCGCTGGGCGTGGCGGGCGAGCTGGGTTTCCAGCAGCGGGCGAGCGAGGACGTGACGCTCTTCGCCAACCTGGGCACGGGCTTCCGCGCGCCCAACGTGGATGACTACCTGCGCCTGGGCGCCGAGGGCCCGGGCTTCGTGCTGCCCGCGCGCGAGCTGGTCCCCGAGTTCTCCTACACGGGCGAGGTGGGCGGGCGCTTCCAGCGCGGCGACGTGGCGCGGGTGCAGGCCGTGTATGCCTATACGTTCATCGACAACCTGGTGACGGCGGTGCCCACCGAGTTCAACGGCGAGCAGTACACGCCGGACGGGCTGCGGTACCTGGCGCGCACCAACGCGGACAACGCGCAGGTGCACGCGGTGGAGCTGTCCGGCCAGGTGAAGCCGGTGCGCTCGCTGACGCTGCTGGCGCAGGCCGCGTGGGTGTTCTCCTCGCAGAAGCGGCTCAATCCGCTCGAGCCCACGGCGCCGGCGCAGACGGAGCCCTTCAACAAGTCCCCGCCGCTCAACGGGCTGGTGCGCGCCACCTGGGAGCCGGTGGACTTCGCCTTCGTGGAGGGCGTGTTCCAGTGGGCGGCGAAGCAGGAGCGGCTGAGCGCGGCGGACCGCGAGGACATCCGCATGTGCCCCGAGTCGCCCGGCTGTGAGGGGACCCCGGGCTGGGCGGCGGTGCACCTGCGGGCCGGAGCCCGCTGGCGCTGGTTCACCACGACGCTGGAGTTGCGCAACCTCACGGACGCCTCGTACCGCTTCCACGCCTCGGGTGTGGACGCGCCGGGCCGCTCGGTGACGCTCGCGCTGGAGGGAAGCCTGTGAGGTCCGTGAAGACGTGGCTGTTGTGGGCCGTGATGCTCGGAGCGGTGGGGTGCAACGAGGGCGTGGGAGACCGGTGTGATGCGGACACCGCCTGCCCCGAGGGGCTGGAGTGCTCCTTCCCGCCGCCTCCCCGCAGTGGACCGGTGGAGGACCCCCAGGGTGTCTGTGATTACCCGCTGAAGGCAGAGGGCGAACCTTGCTCCCAGGCCGCCGAGTGCCAGCCGGCGCTGACGTGCTCCAACCACTTCGAGGCGAACACGCGCTATGGCCGGTGCGTGCAGAAGCACGGGTTGGGCGAGGCGTGCTTCCAGAACCGCGACTGTGCCGCCGGGACGTGCAAGGGCGCGGACGAGGCCGGGCTCGGCGGTACCTGCACGGGGTGACGGGCGCGGACCGGGCCCCGCCGGGCCCGACCTCGAGCAACTGGTCCAACAGTCGGACCAGTTGGTACGCCGCGCGGCCAGAGGGACGGGCTGGGCGCGATCCTCTGAAAGTTGTCCAACTGTTGGACAACTTTGGGAACCCGCCCACCGGAGGCCTGCCCGCCGACCCCGCAAAGAGAAGGGGCCCGGGCGGTGTGGCCCGGACCCCTGTCACTTCAGCAGCGCGTGAGGCTCTGGATTACGGCGTGAGCTCCCACACCGAGCGGCCGAAGGTGGCGGCGCGCACGAGGCTCGAGTCCGGGAGGATCTCGATGTCCGTCACGTTCACCAGCGGCATGCCCGTGCCGAAGCGCGTCCAGGAGGCGCCCGCGTCGGTGGAGCGGTACACGCCCAGGTGCGTGGCGGCGTACAGCGTGGTGCTGCTGCCCGGGTCCACGGAGATCTGGTTCACCGGCACGCCCGCGGGCAGGCCGTTCTCGATGGCCGTGAAGGTGGCGCCGAAGTCGGTGGACTTCCAGGTGTGGGCCTTGGTCGCGTCCGGCGCCACCGACGTCACGTACAGCGTGTTGGGGTTGGTCGGGTCGAACGCGATGCTGCTGGTGCTCAGCCCGTTGTTGGGCAGCGCGCCGGTCTGCGTCCAGCTGGTGCCGTTGTTGTTGGTCAGGAACACGCGGCCGCCGCTGGCGACGATGCCGATGATGCTCCCGTTGCTCTTGGCCGCCGCCACGCCGCGGATGAAGATGCCGGAGGGCAGGCCGGTGACGCCCAGCGCGCTCCACGTGCCCGCGAAGTTGGTGGACTTGTACACCTTGGTGTTCGAGTAGGTGAAGACGGTGTTGCCCGTCGGGTCGCCGTCCCACTTGGCCAGCACGGTGTTGAAGGGCGCCGAGGAGCTGTTGTTGCTCTCGGTGATGCCGGTGCTCGCCGCGGCCCAGTTCAGGCCGCCGTCGGTGCTCTTGTAGATGCGGGCGTAGTACAGCGTGCCCAGCATCAGCTTGCCGTTGGTGGAGTGGACCTCGCAGTCGAAGCCGTCGCCACCGAGCTCCTGGTTGTAGACGCTGGTGGAGCCCACGCGCACGCGGGTGCCGTTGTCCTGCAGGCCCGCGATGACGGCGTTGCGGTCACCGCCCGAGCTGCCGATGTCGTAGATGAGGTGCGAGGCGATGCCCACGTTGAGCGCGTCGCTGAAGGTGGCGCCGCCGTCGGCCGTCACGAAGAGGCCGCCGTCGTTGCCCACGTACAGCTTGCCCGAGGAGTCGAAGGCCGCCGCGTGGAAGTCCGCGTGCACGTACGGCAGGCTGAACTGGCCCAGCCAGTTGGAGACCTGCGCGAAGGTGGAGCCGCCGTCCGTCGTCTTGGCCAGGTGCAGCGCGCCGCCGAAGTACACCAGGTTGGGGTTGGTCGGGTGGACGATGAGCAGCTGGTCGTACCAGCCCTGGGTGTTGAAGAGGCCGCTGACGGTGCGCGCCTCGGTGTTGCCGTTGGAGTAGCGCTTGGCGGCCGCGCCGAGCGCCGTGAAGCTGGTGCCGCCGTTGGTGGACTTGAAGATGTCCGCCAGGTCGCCGCTGGGGTTGGAGGCCAGCACGTACACGGTGGTGGGGCTGGAGGGCGCGGTGGCCACGGTCATGCGCTCCAGGCCCGCCGTGGCGGTGACGCCGGTGGCGCGCGTCCAGGTGGCGCCGGCATCCGCCGTCACCCACACCTGGCCCTGCGTGTTGCCGCTGGCGGCGGAGGGCTGGGCCTCGAGGGTGGCGACGAACTTCGTGCCGCCCGCGTGCGCGATGGACCAGCCGGACGGGTTCTCGGTGTAGCCGGTGGACAGGCTCACCTGGCTCCAGGTGGCGCCCGCGTCCAGCGAGCGGAAGATGCCCGCGTTGGTGGTGGCCAGCACGATGTTGCTGTTGCCCGGCACCACCTGGATGTCGGTGATGGCGGTGGCGCTGCCCAGGTACACCGGGTTCATCCACGTGGCGCCGCCATCGGTGGACTTCACCAGGCCAATGCCCGTGCCGTCGAACGGATCTCCCAGGCCCAGGTACAGGGTGTTGCTGTTGTTGGGGTCCATCTCCAGCGCGCCCACGGACAGGCTGCCCAGCGTCTCGGTGATGGGCGTCCAGGTGGTGCCGCTGTTGGTGGACTTCCACACGCCGCCGCCCGCGAAGGCCGCGTAGAGCGTGGTGGTGCCCGGCACGGGGATGATGTTGCGCACCCGGCCCGCGTCCGTCTTGGTCAGCTTGTAGCTGCCGTTCTCCAGGTAGTCCGCCTTGGTGGGGCCGATGTTCACCCAGGTGGTGCCCGTGGCCGCGATGGAGGCGGTCGGGTCCGTCACCGGGGCGATGGCAGTCGAGGTGCCCGGGAGCTGCGAGGCATAGCGCTCGCGCTCCTTGCGGGCCGCGTCGTTCATGAACTTGCGGAACTCGATGGACCAGGGGCCGCTCTTCTTGGCCTTCTTCGCCGCCTTGCCGTACGCCTCGTTGTACCACTGCTCCCGGAACTCACGCCGGGCGTTGGCGTCGTCACGGTCATGGTCCTCGGCCAGCGACGTCACGGGGGCGAGCGTCACCGCGATCGCCGCGGCCAACAACCGGTGCCAGTTCTTCTGAGAAGCCATCTGACTGCTCCTTCGGGGGTGGGATTTTCTCTTTCTCGGAAGTCGAGAAAATCGGGCTGCACGGGAATCTGATTTGCGCTGCAACGAATGGTCTTGCTAGACTTCACCGTTCCGTTGGCGGTGCAGGCTTACAGCACTTTCCGCGCCAAGCCCGGCAGCCGAGTCATTCCAGAGACTTGGGACAATTTGCCCCGGGGGCGGTGGTGCGCCCGTGCTCCAGCCTCACATGTCGGGCAACGTCAAGGCAGTTGACACTCCGGCCCGGAAGCTCTCGGAGAATGAGAGGTTGAGCGGCAGCGGGGGGTGTCTCGGAAAAGGACAGCCGTGTCCGGTGGGTGACGGAATGTGTCACTTCACGCGGGAGGAGGGGAGGCGGGACGCGGGGTGAAGCGGGGGCGGGGTGCTAGCCGCGCGGCGTCCGGGCGCCGAGCCATTCCTGGACGCGGGCGCGCAGGGCCTCGGTGCCGGGCTGGGCCAGGGCGCCCTCGGCCTTCTGGGCGAGCTCCCGGGCGCGCACGGTGTCCCTGCGCGCGTCCCACAGCGCGCGGGCGAGGGCGAAGCGCGTCGCGGCCAGCTCCACCGGTGCCACGGCGTGCGTCTCGCGCAGGGCCAGCGCCCGCTCCAGCGGTGCGAGCGCCTCGGGGGCCCGGCCCAGCAGCACCAGCGCCTCGCCCCGGCCGCTGAGCGGCGCGGCCAGCTCCGGGTGCTCGGCCCCCAGCGCCTGCTCGCGCAAGCGCAGCGCCCGCTCGAAGTGGCCCAGCGCCTCGGCGGGGCGTCCGGCGTCCACCAGCACCTGGCCCAGCGTGCTGCTCGGCCCGGCCACGTCCGGGTGCTCCGGCCCGCGCGCCAGCTCCGCGGCCTCCACGGCCCGCTTGAGCACCGCCAGCGCCTCGTCCGTCCTCCCCGCCCGCCACAGCGCGCCGCCCAGCGCGTCCAGCGCCATGGGGCGGAAGGCGTGGCGCGGCGACAGCGAGCGCTCCACGATCTCCACGCCCTCGCGCAGCGGCTCCAGCGCCTCGGCGTGCCGGCCCAGCGCGCTCAGCGCGGTGCCCAGGTTCACCAGCGAGCTGCCCACGCGCGGGTGCCCGGCGCCCAGCGCCTTGCGGAAGGCCGCGTGCGCGTGCTGGTAGGCGGCCAGTGCCTCCTCGTGGCGGCCCTGGGCGCTCAGCGTGTTGCCCAGCCGGCGCAGCACCATGGCCATTTCGGGGCTCTCCCGTGGGGCCACCTTCTCCAGCGCGGCGAGCGCGTTGCGCTGCGAGGTTTCCGCGGCGCCCGCGTTGCCCTCGGCGGCGTACACCAGGCCATGGGCGCTCTCGAGCTCGGCCAGCAGCCGGCCCTGGCGCCGGGTGCGCACCAGCAGGGCGCGCGCCTGGCGGAACCAGTCATGCCCCTCGCGTACGCGCGCGGTGTCGTAGGCCATGAGCTGGGTGAGGGCCACCTGCGCCTCGGCGCGCACCTCGTCCAGCCGCACCTCGTCCGCCGTCCACATGGCCTCCTTGAGGGTGTGCTCGGCCTCGGGGTTGCCGAAGCCCGCCTGCTGCTGGCCCAGCTCCAGCAGGGCCTCGGCCTCCAGGGGGCGGTAGCCCAGGGCGCGCGCCTCGTTGGCCACGGGGGCGGCCACGGCGAGCCCCGCCGGGAACTGGCCGGAGATGCGCAGCGCCCGGGCGCGCGAGAGCGAGACGCGCAGCGCCTCCACCCGGCCGGCCACCTGGGCGTCCGTGTGCGGCGCCGCGCTGGCGGCGAGCGCTTCCACCGACTCGCACGGGCCCAGCTCGGACAGTCCGCGCACGGCTTCCACGGCGCGCTCCACCACGGCGGAGTCCGCCTCGGCGAGCACGCCGGTGAGGGCCTTGAGCTCCGAGCGCCGGCGCTCCAGGCACACGGTGCGCGCGGTGAGCAGCTCCTCGGAGGCCTCGCCGCGCAGCCGCGTCGCCTCGCACGCGCCGCGCTGGCCCGCCACCCACTGGGCGGCGTAGGTGTCGAGCGCGTCCTTCACCCCGCTCCAGGCATCGGCCGCGTAGGGGGCGTGGGTGGCGAGGAAGGCCTGGCGCACGGCCTCCTGGCGCGGCGCGTCCCACACCCCGTCCATGCGCGCGCCCATGCCCTGGCACAGGCCCTGGCGCTGGTGCCACTGGCCCACGGCGCCGGCCACCACGGCCACGAGGAAGGCGGCGGCCACGCCGACGAAGGCCTGGCGCCGGCGGCGGGTGCGTGGGTCGTCATGGAGCGCCTCCAGCAGCGCCTCCATGGAGACGTAGCGCTCCTGGGGTTGGACGGCGAGCCCCTTGAGGACGACGCGCCGCAGCCAGCCCGGCACGCCCGGCTCGCGCGGCGGTGGACGCAGGCGGCCCTCCAGCGTGGCGCGGGCGAGCGCGGCGGCCCCGCTGCCCGCGAAGGCGTGCTCGCGGTAGAGGGCGTAGTAGAGCGTGGCGCAGAAGCTGAACTGGTCGGCGCGGGCGGTGACGGCCTCCTGGCGGTACTGCTCCGGGGCCATGTAGCCCGGGGTGCCCATGATGAGGCCGTGGCGGGTGACGGGTGTCTCCTGGGGCTCGCGCGTGCGCAGGCCGGAGAGCGAGCCGGACTCCAGGCCCGCGGGCAGCTCGGCGCGCAGAATCTCCGCCAGGTCCACCGGGGTGGGCGCCCCGGGCGTGCCGCTGCCCTGCTCACACGCCAGGCCGAAGTCGAAGACGAGCACCCGCCCGTCGCGCCCCACCATCACGTTGTCCGGCTTGAAATCGCGGTGGACGAGCCCCGCGGCGTGCGCGGCCGCCAGTCCCCGGCCCGCCAGGGTGAGCGCCTCCACCACCTCGCGCCAGCCGCGCGGCTGCTCCTTGAGCCACTGCCGCAGCGTGCTGCCCTCCACCAGCTCCAGGGCGATGAAGACCTGATCCCCATGCTCGCCGATGTCGTAGACGGGCAGCACGTTGGGGTGCGACAGGCGGGCCATGGCCTGCGCCTCGCGCAGCAGCCGCACGCGCGCCTCGCCTCCGTCCAGCCCATCGCCTCCGGGCAGCAGCAGCTTGATGGCCACCCGGCGGTTGAGCTGCGGATCGAACGCCGCGTACACCTCGCCCATGCCGCCCGCGCCCAGGCGCTCCAGCACGAGGTAGCGCCCCACCGAGGTGCCCCGGGGCAGGGGCTGCGGCTCGGGGGCGGCCAGCGGCAGCGGCGTGGGCGGGCCGACGACGCGGGTGGGCTCCGCCTCGCCCTCGCTCAGGTGCGCGTGGGCCCGCAGCAGCTCCTCCTCGAGCACGTCCGCGAAGTCGTTGGGGTCACCTGGGCGGTCGTCCGGCTGCCGCTCACCCGCCGTTTCCGGTAGGGCGGCTTGCTGCTCCGGCTGGGACCGCTTCAGGCTCTCCACTTCCATCCCCCTGACGGCGTCAGGTCCTCGTTGCCCGGCGAGGACAGAATATTACAATCACGAAAAAACAGGAAGGCTGTTGATCCAGGTCCAAGAAGGACTCTGGGTTGTACACCGCGGTGCAGCATGACCCAAAGGGCCCTCTCTGTCTTGCAGGCGGGGGGGCGAGCCCCTGAGTGTGCGTGAGGGCATGCGGTGCGGGGCGGAGGCCCCCGAGGACCCTACTTTTAACGGGAGGTGGGGGCGTTCGCAGGGACGCGGGGTGGGCGGAGCGGGCGAGCACCCCGCGTGAGGAGAAGCCGGAATGGCGGTGCGAGGAGAGCGGGAGGGAGGCTGGAGGTTCCTGCTGCGGGCGCTGGCGCACCGCAACTACCGGCTCTTCTTCATGGGGCAGAGCGTGTCGCTGGTGGGGACGTGGCTGACGCGGGTGGCGACGAGCTGGCTGGTGTACCGGCTGAGCGGCTCGGCATGGCTGCTGGGGCTGGTGATGTTCTGCGGGCAGATCCCCTCGCTGGTACTGGCGCCGGTGGCGGGGGTGCTGGTGGACCGGTGGAACCGGCACCGGCTGCTGGTGGTGACGCAGGTGCTGGCGATGCTGCAGTCGCTGGCGCTGGCGGTGCTGGCGCTGACGGGAGTCATCGCGGTCTGGCACGTGGGGGTGCTGAGCCTGGTGCAGGGGTTGATCAACGCCTTCGACGTGCCAGGGCGGCAGGCCTTCGTGGTGGAGATGGTGGAGGACCGGGCGGATCTGCCCAACGCCATCGCCCTCAACTCCTCCATGTTCAACGCGGCGCGGCTGTTGGGCCCGTCGGTGGCGGGAGGGCTGATTGCCTGGGTGGGGGAGGGGGGCTGCTTCCTGATCGACGGCTTGAGCTAT
Organism: Archangium gephyra; assembly: GCF_042230915.1. Lineage (GTDB taxonomy): Bacteria > Myxococcota > Myxococcia > Myxococcales > Myxococcaceae > Archangium > Archangium gephyra_B. Next base: position 185,518 of record NZ_CP102578.1, read on the forward strand.
CTGGCGGTGATCGCCTCGCTGCTGGCGATGAGGCTGACGAGGACTCCGAGGGTGGAGCCGCACGGGCGGGTGTTCGCGGAGCTGAAGGCGGGCTTCGGGTACGCGTACGGCTTTGCGCCCATCCGGGCGCTGCTGGGGATGCTGGCGGTGATGAGCGTGATGGGGATGAGCTACACGGTGCTGATGCCGCTGATGGCGACGGAGGTGTTGAAGGGGGGCCCGTCGACGCTGGGCTTCCTGATGGCGGCGGCGGGGATGGGGGCACTGGGAGGGGCGGGGTACCTGGCGTCGAGGCGGTCGGTGAGAGGGTTTGGGAAGACGATCGTCCGGACGGGGGCGCTGTTCGGGGCGGGGCTGGTGGCGTTCGCGCTCTCGAGGAACGTGGTGGTGTCGCTGCTGCTGCTGGTGGTGGTGGGGTACGGGATGATGGTGATGATGGCGGCGAGCAACACGTTGCTGCAGACGATCGTCGAGGAGCGGATGAGGGGGAGGGTGATGAGCTTCTACGCGATGGCGCTGATAGGGACATCGCCCTTCGGGAGCCTGTTGGCGGGAGGGCTGGCGGCGCGGATTGGAGCCCCGGCGACGATTGGGCTGGGAGGGGTGGTGTGCCTGGGAGTGGCGGGGTGGTTCGCGGTGAAGCTGCCGGCGCTGAGGGAGCAGGTGCGGCCCATCTACGAGCGGCTGGGCATCATCCCGGAGCTGGGCCCGGCGAAGGACTGAACTGGGGACGCGGGCGTGCGGCGGAGGAGTTCATGCTACCGTCCGTTTCATGTGCCGAAACACACTGCTTCGGCGGTACCTTCTGAGCGCGCTTCTGGCTGTCCTGGGCTGCGCCGCACCCGCCCCCATTCCGGGCGTCGTGAGGCCGGGGACTGGAGAAGGCCCATTGGAAAGCCTTCCTCCGATGATGGACTTCGGACCATTCGACGACTACTCGGATGCGCTGACCGAAGCCTGCTCGCTGATTCTCTCGAAACCCAATGCCAGCGTCGGGCACATCAAGGACCCGGAGCTGGCGCTGCGCGTCTCCACTGAGTACTGCGCCTGGCTGTACTACACCCCGGAAGACAAGTACCAGATGAGCATGCTGACGGATCAGTCAGAGGCGGATGATCTCCAAAGGAGGAGGAGGACCTGCAAGCTCCCTCCGTTCGTGGATGATCCGCGGTACCAGTCTTGGGACCTCAAGTACATCTTCGCCCTACATAATCATCCGTTTGGAGGTCCCCTTTCCCGCGGTGACATGCTCGAGATCATCTCGTTCGCGAAGCTGCACGAGTGGGTTGTCGACACGAAGGATGGAAGGATTCCAATCGCCATCATCGCGTTCTTCTCGAGGACGGATCGGGCGAAACCCGCATGCGATGGTTTCTATCAGTACACACCGCAGACTCGGGAATTGCACCAGTTCAGCAAGACGGAAGCGGGATGGCTCCGGGAGGAGCTCGGTAAGGTGACCTGGATTGACTCAAATACATACCGCCTCAATGGGGTGGACCATCGTTAGGTGTGGGGTCGCTGGGATGGTGAGGAGATTGAGGATTTCCATGCGAATGAAAACCATACCCCTCGCGCTGGCCCTCGTCCTTCATGGATGTTGGCGGAGCCCGTTCCCACCTCCATCCCCGCCTCCGCAGGAGGATGATCAAACGGTTCGGCTGCCCCGATTCTACGACCGTCCTACGATCTTGGTAGGTGGGCAGGGCAAATACTATTACGAGTTGGATGGCGAGATGCTTCGAGCGGTGGCGATCGCCGCCAGTGATTTCCTGCCACCTCACTCCGAAAGGCTCTCATGCGGCAACAGGCTTGAGGCTCAGCGCTATCTTGTCAGCCGTGAGGGAAACATCATCTTCGTCTACATCTACCAAGACGAAGACTATTGCGGCCGGCATCTGGCGCTGGATTCGGGCGTGAAGTACGCCATCAGCGCTGACGGACGTATCCTCCGGCGCGTCTTCGATGGTCACCCGGAGGAGCCTTTCGAAGGACTGAACCCGGATGGCGGGCCCCGAGGGGTCCCCGCGAAACCGGGTGTCGTCCCTGGTTTCGAGCCCATCGAGCGAGCCAAACCCTCGCCCTCCGCGTCTCAGGAGCCGCAAGACGGTGGCTCCACGGCTTCGTCTTCGCAGCCCGTAGAAGGACGAGACGGGGGCACACCACTGGAGGTTCAGGACGGGGGGCCGGGTTCGCCAACTCCGGTGCCACCGCCCACCCCCGCTTCCGTACCAGATGGTGGCGCTCCATCGGATGGTGGCGCTCCCGGAGCGCCGTAGGCCGGACAGCGCGGCCCCTCATCCATCCGTGTGCCCCGGCTGCGAGAACCCGTGCTCCGGGCTCCAGGGCCGTGACACGGGGACGGCCTCCTCGGCCTCGAGCAGCGCGAGCAGGTTGCCCTGGATGGTGTCGCAGATGGGGCCCAGGGGCAGGTGGCTGAGGTTGCTGGGGGAGAAGGGGTTCTCCAGCTCGACGGCGATCTGATCGATGGCCAGCAGCGGGTAGGCGACGAGCATCGTCACCAGGCCGGGCAACCACCACGTCCCCACGACGGCGATGGGCAGGGCCAGCAGGTAGAGGACGATGAAGCGCCGCAGCTTGGAGGTGTGGACCTGGGGCAGGGGCGTCTTGAGGATGCGCTCGCACCCGCCCACGTGGTCGATGAGCTGGGCGCGCTCGCGGTCCACGGCGAGGAAGGCGACGCGGTCCATGCCTCCGTGCTCGACGGCCTCGCGCAGCAGGCCGGCGAGCACCTGGGCGACGAAGGAGGGCATGTGCTGGGCCCGGGCGATGCGCTCCACCGCGTCCGCGTCGCGCAGCAGGGGGAGCAGCTCGGGCAGCTCCCGCTCGCCGCGCAGGCTGCGCCGGGCCACGTGGCAGAAGGCGGCCGTCCAGCGCACGAAGCGCTCGCGCCACTCGGTGTCTTCCGGGCCGTAGCTCATCCCCGCGATGGCGAGGTTGCGCGACTGGTTGACGATGCCGCCCCACAACTTCCGCGCCTCCCACCAGCGCTCGTAGCCGCTGTTGGTGCGCAGCACGAGCAGCAGCGCGAGGAACGCCGCGGTGAACTGCACCGGTCCGCTGCCCAGGGCCTGCCAGTCGAGCACCTCGTGCACCAGCCCGACGAGCAGCCCGTAGAGCCCGAAGAGGAGCACCCACGGCATCACCAGCGGCGTCACCGGGCCATGCCAGGCGAGCGCGTCCCGCCAGAAGCACTTCGCCCAGTGTCTCCGCATACCCAGAGAGGTAGGTCCCCCTCCGGGCCGCGACAAGGACGGTGACGGAAGCGTGAGGGGCCGCCCGGTGCGGATTCCGTTGGACGGCATCACTCCTGGAGGAGAGGCTTCCGGACATGACGATCAAAGCCCTTCCCCCTGCTCCCCTGCCCGCCGTTCAGGCGCTCTATCGTCTGCGAGAGGGCAACCGCCGCTTCAGCCAGAACCTGCGCAGCCTGGACACGACGATGGGGCAGGCGGCGCGGGCCTCGCTGGCGGCCTCGCAGCATCCGTTCGCCGTCATCCTCTCGTGCTCGGACTCGCGGGTGCCCTCGGAGTTCGTCTTCGATCAGGGTCTGGGGGACCTCTTCGTCATCCGGGTGGCGGGCAACGTGGTGGCGCCTTCGCTGGTGGGGAGCGTGGAGTTCGCGGCGGCCGCCTTCGGGACGCGCCTGGTGGTGGTGATGGGCCACTCGCGCTGCGGTGCCATCAAGGCCACGCTGGACTTCATCCAGCACAGCGTGGACGCGCCGTCGGAGAACATCCACGACATCGTGGACCGGTGCCGGCCCGCGGTGGAGAGCGTGGTGCACGCGGCCGGTCCCAACGTGGATCGCGAGCGCCTGGTGCACGAGGCCGTGCGCGCCAACGTCCGGCAGTCCTGCGCCCACCTGCGCCACGGCAGTCGGCTGCTCGAGCGGTTCATCCTGGAGGAGGGGCTGCTGGTCGTCGGCGCCGACTACTCGCTGGACACCGGCGAGGTCGACTTCTTCGACGGCCTCGTGCGTTAGGCCCGGGGCACCCGTACCGCGCGTGGAAACATGCCCGCCCGGCTGCTTCCACGCACTTCACAGGCGTCCTCGCCGGGGTAGGCTGCGCACCCCATTCCGCCAGACGAGGAACCTCGGTGAATCGATTGAGCCTCCGTTGCCTCGCGCTCGTGCTGACGAGCGCGCTGCCCCTGTCCGCCCGCGCTCAGGCGCCGGCCCCCACCCCCGCCATGCCGCAGCCGCCGGCGAAGGACGCGGGCAAGCCCGAGGAGAAGTGGGACGTGAACGCGCCCGGCTTCCCGGCCACCCAGGTGGAGCTCGACGTCACCGAGGGCACGTGGATGAGCCTGGACGTGAGCCCCAAGGGCGATGAGCTCGTCTTCGACTTGCTGGGTGACCTCTACACGCTGCCCATCGGCGGCGGCGAGGCGAAGGCGCTCACCCGCGGCGTCGCCTGGGACATGCAGCCGCGCTACAGCCCGGATGGGAAGTCCATCGCCTTCACGAGTGACCGGGGCGGCGGGGACAACATCTGGGTGATGAAGCGCGAGGGCGGCGAGCCCACCGCGGTGACGCAGGAGAAGTTCCGCCTGCTCAACAGCCCCGCCTGGTCGCCGGATGGGCAGTACCTCGTGGCGCGCAAGCACTTCACCTCGCGGCGCTCGCTGGGCGCGGGTGAAATCTGGATGTACCACCGCTCGGGTGGTGACGGCGTGCAGCTCACCGAGCGTCCCAACGATCAGAAGGACGTGGGCGAGCCCGCGTTCTCCCCGGACGGCCGGTACGTCTACTACAGCCAGGACATCACGCCGGGGAAGACGTTCGAGTACAACAAGGACCCGAACGGCGAAATCTATGTCATCCAGCGGCTGGATCTGGACACGCGGGAGACGGAGCGCTTCGTGACGGGCCCGGGCGGCTCCATCCGCCCCACGCCGTCGCCGGACGGCAAGTCACTGGCCTTCATCCGCCGGGTGCGCGGCAAGAGCACGCTGTACGTGTCGGAGCTGGCGAGCGGCGCCGAGCGGCCCATTTTCGACGGGCTCGAGCGGGACATGCAGGAGACGTGGGCCATCCACGGCGTGTACCCGGTGATGGCGTGGACGCCGGACAACAAGTCGCTGGTGTTCTGGGCGGGCGGCAAGCTGCAGCGCATTGAGGTGGCGACGAAGAAGGTGACGCCGATTCCCTTCCGCGTGCGCGGCACCCGGACGATTCACGAGGCGGTGCGCTTCCCGCAGGCGGTGGCGCCCGAGAAGTTCCACGTGAAGATGCTGCGCTGGGTGCAGGTGTCTCCGAAGGGGGACAAGGTCGTGTACCAGGCGCTGGGGCACCTGTACGTGAAGGACCTGCCCAACGGCACGCCGAAGCGGCTGACGAAGCAGACGGAGCACACGGAGCTGTACCCGGCGTTCTCGCGGGACGGCAAGAGCATCGTCTACACGACGTGGGACGACGAGAAGCTGGGCACGGTGCGGGTGGTGCCGGTGACGGGCGGCGAGGGCAAGGTGGTGAGCACGAAGCCGGGCCACTACATCGAGCCGGCGCTGTCGCCGGACGGGCGCTTCATCGTGTACCGGGCCATCGGCGGGGGCTACCTGCGCACGGGGCTCTACAGCAAGGAGCAGGGGCTGTTCGTGATGCCGGCGGCGGGAGGCGCGGCGCGGCGGCTGGTGAAGGACGGCGAGCAGCCGCACTTCGGGGCGAGCGCGGAGCGGGTGTTCTTCCTGACGGTGGAGCAGCGGGAGAAGGACGACGAGCGGGCGCTCAAGAGCATCCGGCTGGACGGGAGCGAGCCGCGCACGCACGTGACGAGCGACGAGGCGACGGAGTACCGGGTGTCGCCGGACGAGCAGTGGCTGGCGTTCCGGGAGAACTTCCAGGCGTTCATCATGCCGCTGCCGCGCGGGGCGAAGGGAGCGGTGGCGAGCCCCGAGGGCAAGGCGCTGCCGCTGGCGAAGGTGTCGCGAGACGCAGGCGAGTGGCTGCACTGGTCTGGAGACGGCAAGCGGCTGCACTGGGCGCTGGGGCCGGAGCTGTACACGCGCGAGCTGAAGGACAGCTTCCGCTTCCAGGAGGGGGCGCCGGAGAAGCTGCCGGAGGTGGCGGAGAAGGGGCAGGACATCGGCTTCCAGGCGAAGACGGACGTGCCGGAGGGGACGGTGGCGCTGGTGGGCGGCCGCGTCATCACCATGAAGGGGGACGAGGTCCTCGAGAATGGCGTGGTGGTGGTGAAGGGCAACCGCATCGTGGCGGTGGGCCCCAAGGGGAAGGTGGCGGTGCCCGCGGGGGCCAGGGTGGTGGACGTGACGGGCAAGACGCTGATGCCCGGCATCGTGGACGTGCACTGGCACGGGGCCATGGGCGACGAGGGCGTGCTGCCGGAGCAGAACTGGAAGCTGCTGTCCTCGCTGGCCTTCGGCGTGACGACGGTGCACGACCCGTCGAACGACACGGGCTCCATCTTCGCCACGAGCGAGCTGGTGAAGTCCGGGGCCATGGTGGGGCCGCGCGTGTACTCGACGGGCACCATCCTGTACGGCGCGGCGGGGGCGTACCGCGCGCCCATCGACTCGCTGGAGGACGCGCGCTCGCACCTGCGGCGGATGAAGGCGGTGGGAGCCTTCAGCGTGAAGAGCTACAACCAGCCGAGGCGCGACCAGCGGCAGAAGGTGCTCCAGGCGGCGCGCGAGCTGGAGATGATGGTGGTGCCGGAGGGTGGCTCGCTCTACCAGCACAACATGACGATGGTGGTGGACGGGCACACGGGCATCGAGCACTCGATTCCGGTGTCGCGGGCGTACGCGGACGTGCACCAGCTGTGGAGCCGCAGCGGCACGGGCTACACGCCGACGCTGATTGTCGCGTACGGCGGCGTGTGGGGTGAGAACTATTGGTACCAGAAGACGAACGTGTGGGACGACAAGCGTCTGCTCGCGTTCGCGCCGAGGCGGGTGGTGGACGCGCGCAGCCGCCGGCCGGTGATGGCGCCGGAGGACGAGTTCAATCACATCCAGATCGCCCGGGTGACGAAGGAGCTGAACGACAAGGGTGTGAGCGTGCAGCTGGGCGCGCACGGCCAGCGTGAGGGCCTGGGCGCGCACTGGGAGCTATGGATGTTCGGGCAGGGCGGGATGAAGCCCATGCAGGCGCTGAAGGCGGCGACGCTGTCGGGGGCGCACTACCTGGGGCTGGACGGGGACATCGGCTCGCTGGAGGAGGGCAAGCTGGCGGACCTGCTGGTGCTGGAGAAGAACCCGCTGGAGGATCTGAGGAACAGCTCCTCCATCCAGTACACGATGGTGGGCGGGAGGCTGTACGAGGCGCAGACGCTGAACGAGGTGGGCGGGGCGTCGCGCAAGCGGGAGCCGCTCTTCTTCGAGCGGGAGGGCCAGGAGGCGTGGGGCCCGACGACGACGGTGAGCACGCACGAGGACTGAGCGAACATCCCCTCTCCCTTCGGGAGAGGGTCGGGGTGAGGGTGCCAGGACCTCGGGTTGAGCCCGTGTCTGCTCCCTCTCCCTCTGGGAGAGGGCTGGGGTGAGGGTCAGCTGTCAGAGGACCCCACCCGAGCCCCCCATCCGTCACCGTGCCCCAGGCGCCCCAGCCGTCTCCTCCACGGAGGGCGAGTGCGAGATGCGGATGGCGGGGTCATCGACGAGCGAGCCGTTCTTCTTCACGCGCGAGCCGAGGATGACCTGGAAGGGAGGCTCATCGACGACGGGCGCGGCGCCGTAGACGACGAAGTGCGTCTCATCCGTGAAGGCGACATCGGACTGGCCCTCGCGGATGAACTCACCGTTGGAGAGCGGGAAGCCGTCCGGGGCGGCGAGGGTGCCATCGGAGCGCACGAAGTTGCCCCGCACGGAGAGGCGCTCCGGGCTGAAGCGGGTCCACGAGGCGAGCACGCGCGAGCCATCGTAGGCGAGGGCGGGAAGGAACTCCGTCTCCGGGCCGGTGGTGATGGGGAAGCCATCGGCATCGGGCACGGAGCCATTGGACTTCACGAGCGTCGCGAAGATGTCCGGGTTGCCCAGGCGCGTGTCCGTCCAGGCGACGAGGAAGCCGTGCTTCGTGGTGACCACGTCCGGATTGGTCTGCCGGCCGGGCGAGTCCGAGAGCGGGATGCCGGCCGGGTCGAGCACGGTGCCATTGGCCTTCACGCGCGCGGCGATGACCTTGGGCGAGCCGGTGCGCTCATCGCTCCAGACGACGAGGAAGCGGTCATGGCCCCAGGCCGCGGAGATGCCGAACGCGGCGAGGGACGGAGCGGGAGAGGAGATGACGAGCTCCCGCGTGCCGAGGCCGCTGTCATCGGTCTCCACGATGACGCCGCGGACGCTGCGGGGGTCGTCGAAGTCGATCCACGCCACCAGACACTTGCGCCAGCCGCACGCGATGGTGGGGGCGGGGGCGGGGCTGGTGAAGGTGTCGACGATCGGCAGCACGGGAGGCTCGACGGTGCCGTCGCGATTCACGCGGACGAGGTTCAGCGTGAACTCCGATTGCCAGACGACGAGGAATTGCTTGCCGTCATAGGCGACGGCGGGGTCCCCATCCTTGAGGGCGGGCTCCAGGTTGAGCCGGATGCCGTCGGGGTCGAGCAGCCTGCCATGCTTGGACACGCGCGCGGCGTAGAGCTCGCCGGGCCGGCCGCTGTCACGCCAGACGGTGAGGAATTGCTGTCCATCCGTGGCCAGCGCGGGGACGGCGGCGAAGGTGGGCGTGGACCACGTGGGAAAGGGCCCCTGCCCGCCGCCGCTGTCGCGCATCGCGAAGACGGCGTCCTCCTCGCGTGGTTCCGCTTCCGGAGGCTCGGCGGTGACGCCGCACGCGGCGAGCACGAGTGCTCCCAACACCAACACCTTCCGGCCCCAGCGCGGAGCCTGCATCTCGGACCTCATGGACAACCCCCTCCTGTGAACGGCGGGGGCAAGGTCCGTCTCCCGCGCGGGCGGAACAACATCCCCCCGGTGAGGCGCGAGCGCCGGGTGGAGGACGGCGCCAGTCCCTCGGGTGCACCCCACGCTCGCCTGCCTGGCGGGGGCTCCAGCGCGCGGGGCATGTCTCCACCCCGTCAGACGATGGCGGCCGGCGCGCGCATGCACAAGCTCGCGGGGCCCGCGGGCGGCGGGCCTGCAAGGAGGGGGTGGCGTGAGACGCGGCTGGGGATTCGGGGTCGCCGTGTGTCTGGGATTGGGCTGCGGAGCGGGGGTGGAGTCACCGGAGTCCCCGCCGCCACGGGCCGTCCTGGAGCGGGAGATGAAGGTGGAGCGCGGCGCCACGCGTCAGGTGCGCCCGGTGGAGGGCTCGGTCTTCGGGTGGACGGTGAGCGTGGACCGGACGGGCAACGCCTTCGTCTCGCTCGCGTACGAGCGCGGCGGCGTGGACCTGGGAGGCGGCGCGCTGCCGGGGGACGCGGGGCTGGCGCTGGCGAAGTACGCCCCGGACGGCACGCACCTGTGGTCCCTGGGCTTCGCCACCTACAACGGCGCGAGTCCCCGGGTGTCCGCGATGGTGACGGATGGAGCGGGCAACCTCTACGTCGCCGGGGAGCACCGCGAGCCCACGCTGAGCCTCGGGGGCGCGCCGCTGCCCGCGGGGCCCTTCCTGGCGAAGTACGCGCCGGACGGCACGCACCTGTGGTCCCGTCCCGCGGCGCTGCCGGGCGTGGGGCTCCTGCCGCCGCAGGCGCTGGCGGTGGACGAGGCACGGGGCCAGCTCGTGGTGGCGGTGAACTTCGTGGACAAGGGCTGGCCGCTCGGCGCGGCGCTGGTGGGGCGGGTGCGCGCGGCGGACGGGGCGGTGCTCGCCTCGAGCCCGGTGGTGCGGCGGGGGCGGCTGGCGGTGACGTCGTTGGCGCTGGAGCCCTCCGGCCACATCACGGTGGCGGGCTTCTTCGAGGGCGAGGTGGACCTGGGAGGAAGCCCCTTCGCGACGGCGCACCCGCGCAGCCCCTTCGTCGCGCGCTTCACGCCGGACATGCGTCACGTGTGGTCGCGAGGCCTCTCGGGAGCGGAGGGCACGGCCACGGGGGTGGCGGTGGAGCCAGGGCGCATCCTCGTGGTGGGCGAGTACACGGGGAGCATCCCCTTCCGGGGCCGGCCGCAGGTGTCGGAGGGGAAGGACGGCTTCGTGGCCGTGTACGGCCCGACGGGCGGAGAGCTGTGGATGCGCCACTTCGGGGAGAGCGTGACGGGGGTGGCGGTGGACGAGGAGAACCGGGTGGTGGTGACGGGCCAGTACCGCCCGGGGGAGAGCGTGGGAGGGCCGGTGCTGCCGTGGCGCGCGGGAGGCACGGCGGACAACCACCTCTTCGTGGTGAAGCTCTACCGGGGCTCGGGGGGGCACGAGTGGTCGCGAGGGCTCGTGTCCGAAGGCGTGCTGCGGGCGGGGACGGTGGCGGTGACGCGCAGGGGCGAGGCCGTGCTGCTCCCGCGAGTCGAGGGCGCGGCGGACGTCGGCAAGGGGCCGGTGATAACGCCCCCGGACTCCGCCCTCTTCCTGCGCTTCGTCCGGTAGCCCCGCTCCCCTCCACGTCACAGCCGTCCATCATCGACTCCTTCTGGGTGCTGAAGGCCGGCTTCCTCGGCCACCCACCCTTGAAGGAGTCGACAGTACATGGCCCACCACTTCCCACTCCGTCTGCTTGCCGCCACCGTCGTGAGCGCGGCCGCGCTGGTCCTCGCGGCTCCCGCGAACGCCGCCGACAGGTCCCGCCTGGAGCTCGTCAACAGCTTCAGCGGCTTGCGCGCCGACGTCATGTGGGGCTCGACCAATGACTTCCAAGGCGTCTTCCTCTGGCCGGACAACACCTCCGCCTCCCAGGAGTTCGATCTGCTCGACAGCGGGAACGGCTATTTCCGCATCAGGGCCCGCCACTCGGGCAAGTGCTTGATGCTGGATTGGCGGTCCGGGAACTCCGGTAACGGCACCCGCGTCATCCAATACCCCTTTTGCGGCACCGGCTACGCGCCCGCCGAGTGGCGGCTCAGGACCCTGTCCGGCACGCGCTGCTCCGGGAACATCTGCACCACCGGGATCGATCAGACGGTGCTGGTCAACCGCGCGACGGGCCGGTGCCTGGATGCCGACAACGGGAAAGGCGGCCGGCCTCCGAGCCAGGCTGTCCTGCAGCAGTGGGACTGCGTGACCTCTACGGATGCGTGGAACATCGGCAACCAGGCCTGGGACCTCCTCCCGCCTGGCTCCCACCGCATCGACTGAGCGGGATCCGGCGCGCACTCCGTGTCAGGGAGTGCGCGCATCCGCTTCCGCGGCGGCCTTGAGCCGCGCCAGCGAATCCGCGGGCCCCTCGACGAGCCGCTTGCCGAGCAGCCTCTTCACCACGGAGCCCCTCCACCCGGGAAGGAACGAGAAGGTTCATCCAAAGGAGGTGCGGCAGCGAGCCGCGCCCAGCGGGATGACGCGGATGACTTCTTCGAGACGGAGTCCCAGCGGCAGCCGGATGTCGAACCCGATCTGCAGGTGCTCCGCATCCACCGAGGTGACGTCGAGGGTGATGCGGAGGAAGCCCGGCGCTCCTTTGGGGCGCGCGATGATCCGGTCTCCAGGGACGAGCGGGTGAGCCGGCACCGCCACCGACTTCGCGTCCCACCAGCGATCCAGCCCTTGGGGCTCCACGAGCAGTCTCCAAACGGAGGCCGCCGGGGCGTTGACCACATCGGTGGGACAGGCACAGAAAGACATACGACAGGGGTAATGCGGGGGCCTGCGGGGGACAAGCCAAAGCTCCCGGAGAGGGGGAGCCTGGAGAAGGGGAGCGGCCTGGCGTACCCCTGGAGGCCGGCGGAATTCCTCGTCAGCCGGCAATCGCTGGCTGGGACGCACGGCCCCCGTGGGTGTGGACGCCGGGGTCGCGCAGCGAGGTCAGGGAGCACACAAATGCCCTGGGGGCCGCGTTCGGCGTTCGGCGGCTTCGACGGCTTTTGCTTCTGGCGATGCCCAGATGTTACAGAAATCGAACTTGTCGTGCTCGAATTGGTCCGCGTACCTCAAGGATTTTTCGATATCTATTTCTGGAAGTTCCTTTTTCAAGAGGAGCAGCATTGCGTGCGGTTCCATTGAAAAATAGGGGATGGAGAAAGACCGGAATTGATTTTGTATTACCCAAAAATACCTGGTTTTGTTGTCAACGGCGCCAGCAGCATGGAGTCGCCAAAGGAATACCTTGTTCAGCTTGGCCAGTTCGACGCCGTCTTTGTCTCCGTTGGGTTGGTGAAGGAATAGAGATTTTTCCTTCTCGAGATATTCAACGCGGTACCCAGAGAACTCAGACTTTTTCTCGGCGAGGAATTGGTCGTGTTTACGCTCTGAAGATAAACGACAGGAGCCCCAGAGCGCCAAGCCTGCGAGGGCGGTGAGTAGGAGTTTCTTGACCATGCTGGGTGTCTCGTGGGTATCTGGCGGCTACGTACCTGAGGGGGACCTATACACCGGGCGAGCCGATATGCGCTAGAACTCGGGCCTGGTGGCCACGGCGAGTGAATCGCCTTGCCCATACCGGGGGACAGGGCATGTCAGAGGCGCGAGAAACCGTGGCACGGCTGGGTTTGGGGCTCTGTGTCTTCATCGGCTTGCTGGGGGGCCGTGCCATGGGAGGCGAGGCCTCCTCGTCACCCCCGGCCACACCGGGTCCATCGGTGGCGCGCCTCCGGCAGGAGTGCCTGATGGGCAGCAACGTGGCGTCCTGCCACTCCCTGGGCGTGCACTATGCGGAGGGGAACGGAGTCCCCAAGGACGAGAGCTACGCCGCCGCGATGTATGAGAAGGCCTGCGAGGGCGGTGTGGCCCGGGGTTGCGGTGCCCTCGGCATGCTCTACGTGGATGGGAAGGGAGTCCCCGGGGACGCGATTCGTGCCGTCGAGCTGTTCGAGCAGGCGTGCAAGGGCGGAGAGGCCCAGAGCTGCTTCAACCTCGGCGGGCACTACATGATGGGCCTCGGAGTCCCCGAGGACGTGAGCCGTGCCGCCGTGCTGTTCCAGAAGGCCTGTGAGGGTGGAGTGGCAAAGGCTTGCTACAACCTCGGCCTGTTCCACAAGCAGGGCCGCGGGGTTCCCAAGGACGAGCGCCGCGCCGCCATGTTGTATGAGCAGGCCTGCGAGGCCGGAATCACCAGGAGCTGTGGTTTCCTCGGCATGCTCCTCGATGAGGGCCGCGGAGTCCCCCAGGACGAGCGCCGCGCCGCGGTGCTGTTGGAGAAGGCGTGCGAGGGTGGGGCGGCCGATGCTTGCCGTGCCCTCGGCGTGCGCTACGAGGAGGGTGGCGGAGTCCCCCAGGACGAGCGCCGCGCCGCCGCGTTGTATGAGCAGGCCTGCGAGGGCGGGGAGCTCCTGGGGTGCGAGCTGCTCGGCATGCTCCTCGAGCAAGGCCGCGGAGTCTCCAAGGACGAGCGCCGCGCCGCCGTGCTGTTCGAGAAGGCCTGCTCGAGCGGACTGTTCCGGAGTTGTGTCTTCATCGGCGCGCACTACGAGGGGGGCCGCGGAGTCTCCAAGAACGAGCGCCGCGCCGCCGCGCTGTACGTGAAGGCCTGCTCGGGCGGTATGGCCCAGGGGTGCCGTGCCCTCGGCGTGCTCCACGAGAAGGGCCGGGGAGTCCGGAAGGACGAGCGCCGTGCCGCCGCGTTGACCGCACTGGCCGGGCTGGCGGAGCAGTCCTGCACGCGCGGAGAGAGCCCGGGTTGCCGCGACCGCGAGGACGAGAGTCGCGCCGCGTCATTCGAGCGGGCCTGCGAGAGCGGGGTGGCCCAGGGGTGCCATGCCCTTGGGTTCCTCTACAATGAGGGCCTGGGCGTCCCCGCGGACGATGCCCGCGCCGCCGGACTGCACGAGAAGGCCTGTGCGGCTGGCCTGGTCTCGGGTTGCTACTTTCTCGGCGAGCACTACGCCGTGGGCATCGGAGTCCCCCAGGACAAGCGCCGCGCCGCCGAGCTGCTCACCACGGCCTGTGAGGGTGGAATGCCGATGGGGTGCGAGCTCCTCGGCATGTTCTACGAGAAGGGCGAGGGGGTCCGGAAGGACGAGCGCCGCGCCGCCTCGTTCCATGCTCAGGCCTGTGAGGGCGGAGGGAGTGGGGGGTGCTACAGCCTGGGCCGGCTCCACGTACGGGGCAGTGGTGTCCGCAAGGACGAGGGCCGCGCGGCCGGGCTGTATGCGCAGGCCTGCGAGGGCGGAGCGGCCAAGGGGTGCGTTGCCCTGGCCGTGCTTCACGAGAAGGGCAGCGGCGTCCGCAAGGATGAGGGCCGCGCCGCCGAGTGGTTCCAGAAGGCCTGCGAGGGCGAAGAGCTCGAGGGGTGCCACGGCCTGGGCCAGCTCTACGCACGGGGCGGTGGAGTCCCCAAGGACGAGGGCCGCGCCGCCGAGCTGTTCAAGAAGGTCTGCGAGGGCGGAGCGCTCGAGGGGTGCTACAGCCTCGGCCGGCTGTACGAGACGGGGAACGAGGCCTTCCCCGCGGACGTGCGCCGCGCCGCCGCGCTCTACAAGAAGGCCTGCGAGGGCGGGGCGGCCCTGGGCTGCCATGGCCTGGGCGAGCTCCATGCCCAGGGGCTCGGAGTTCGCAGGGACGAGGCCCGCGCCGCCGGGCTGTATGAGCAGGCCTGCGAGGGCGGAGCGGCCGAGGGGTGCGTTGCCCTCGGCGTCCAGTACGCACGGGGCCTCGGAGTCCACCAGGACGAGCGCCAGGCCGTCGAGCTGTTCCAGAAGGCTTGCGAGGGCGGAGGGGCTCGGGGATGCCTCGAGCTCGGCGTGCATCACGAGGAGGGCCGAGGGGTCCGCAAGGACGAGCGCCGCGCCGCCGCGCTGTACAAGAAGGCCTGTGAGGGCGGAGTGCCCCAGGGTTGTCTCAACCTGGGGATGGGCTACGAGAAGGGCCGGGGAGTCCCCAAGGACGAGCGCCGTGCCGCCGCGCTGTATGAGCAGCTCTGCGAGGCCCGGGAGGCCCTGGGGTGCCGGGCTCTCGGTGTGCTCTATGAGACGGGCCGGGGAGTCCCCAAGGACGAGCGCCGCGCCGCCGCGCTGTTCAAGAAGGCCTGCCTGGCCGACACGAACTGTACCCAGCTGTGAGTGAAGCCCTGCTGGCGGGGGCGGCCCGTCTTTCGGGACGGGAGCCCGAGGCGCCAGGTCGAGCCGCTCAGATGCCCTTTTCCTTGAGGAAGGCGGCCATCTCCTCGGCCATCTTCGCGTGGGACTCGTTGGTGGGGTGCCAGTCCTCGCCGTAGGGGTCCCCGACGATGGGGGTATAGGCGAAGTAGTGGACGCGGGGGTCGCGCAGCGCGGTGACCATGTCGCGGACGTAGGTCTGCATCTTGGTCCAGTGCTCGCGGCCGGGCGGGTAGTTGTCGTTCATCATCGGGCCGACGGAGCAGACGATCATCGCCCTCGGGTAGTACTCGCGCAGCTGCCGCACGAAGGCCGCGTAGGCGTCCTTGAACGGCTCGGCGTCCGGGGCGGTCGGGAGCTTGTCGGGGCCGGTCACGTTGAAGTCGTTGTTGCCCAGGTTGATGACGATGACATCGGGCTGGTACAGCGAGGTGTCCCAGACCGGCTTCTCCTCATCCGGGTAGTAGCGCGTGTAGAGGTAGGGGAACGCCTTGCCCACCGTCGAGCCATCGAGGTTGCGGTAGACGCCGGTGCCGGAGATGCAGGTGGTCACCACCTCGGCGTTGAACTTGCGGCCCAGCAGCGAGCCGTAGGCCTGGGAGATGTCCTCGTTCTTCGAGTGGTAGCCGGTATTGGGCTCGGTATAGGTGGGGGCGTAGATGTCCACCTCGTTGCCGTAGCCGCAGGTGATGGAGTCGCCGATGAACTCGAAGCGCTTCTCGGGCCAGGGCGGCGGATCCACCAGCACGCCCTGGATGCTCACGCCGAGGAAGTGGATCTTCCCGGCATAGGGCTCGGTGCGCTTGACGAGCTCGATGAGGTGCTCGCCCCGGGGCAGGTTGTGGGCGCCGCGCAGGATGTTGCGGCCCTTCTTGAGCTCGACCTTGGCCTTGGTCTGGCCGTCGACGATGACGTTGACCCAGTTGGTGTGCTCGGCGCCGCCGTCGCCCAGGTCCTCGAAGGCCACGTCCACGCCGGTGCAGTTGCACCGGAAGCGGACGGTGACACCCGAGTGGGCATACGTGGGGCCATCCTTGGTGGACCAGTCCAGGCGCCCGATGTACTGCAACCGCGTGTCATCGGGGGCGTAGTCGAACCAGGGATCGAAAGGCTCGCAGCCTGCCATGAAGAGGACTGGCAGCAGCCAGGCCAAAGGGGAATAGCGCATTCGTGTCTTCTCCTGGCGCGCGAGTATGGCTCGGTGAGAGGAGGGCGTCATTCGCGGGGGGCTGGCCGTCGACAGGGCGGGTGCAGGAATTGCGTGAGGGTGGAGCGAGCGCAGCATTTGCGCTGGGCGAGCGGGCATTCGCGAGGGAAGGCGGGTGGGAACGGCCATTGCACCAGGGCGGGGGAGACCTGACCTGGAGTGGAGCCATGAACAAGATTCAGCGAATCCTCGTGCCGGTGGACTTCTCGGAGACGTCGAAGCGGGCACTGGAGTACGCGTACCTCTTCGTCAACCGCTTCGACGCGAAGCTGGACGTGCTGCACGTGTGGAGGCCGTCGGAGTACGCGGGGGACGAGATGGTGGTGCTGACGCGCAGCGAGCCGGAGCTGACGCTGTCCACCTACCTGCGCAACCACGCGGACCAGCAGCTCACGGCCTTCCTGAAGGGCGTGCCGCACGCGAAGCAGCTGTTGGAGTCGGGAGACCCGGCGCACGTCATCGCGCGGGTGGCGGGCGAGGGCGGGTACGATCTCATCATCATGGGGACGCACGGGCGCACGGGCCTGTCGCACCTGATGATGGGCAGCGTGGCGGAGAAGGTGGTGCGGCTGGCGCCCTGCCCGGTGCTCACCTGGCGGGTGCCGGAGGAGAAGAAGTAGGGAGTGTCCGGGGCCCGTACCGGTGGTGAAGGCGCCGCGTGGCGCTTGCGAGGAAGCGCTCGCGGAACGAGAGTGCAGGCCCCCTCTCTTCCCGGAGTCCCCCCGTGTCCACGGTCCTCCCGCTGTCCGCCGCGCTCCTGTCCCTGCTCACCGCCGCGCCCAAGGCCCCGGCCCCGGCGGCCGTGACGGGCCCCTCGCCCCAGGTGGCCGAGCGGCTCATCGGCGCGGCGCTCACCGAGGGCCATGCGTACGCGCGGCTGGCGGAGCTGACGGACGGCATCGGTCCGCGGCTTGCGGGCTCGGAGGGTGAGCAGGCCGCGGTGCAGTGGGCGAAGCGGAGCTTCGAGGCGGACGGGGTGAAGGTGTGGCTGGAGCCGGTGAAGGTGCCGCGCTGGGTGCGAGGCGCGGAGAGCGGGCGGGTGGTGGCTTCGGAGCGCTTCCGTGCGCACCCGATGGCGCTGATGGCGCTGGGGGGCAGCGTGGGCACGCCGGCCGAGGGGCTGACGGCCGAGGTCATCGAGGTGCGCTCGCTGGAGGAGGTGGCGGTGCTGGGGGAGAAGGTGAAGGGGAAGGTGGTGTTCTTCAACCACTCGATGACGGTGGCGGCGGACTACGGCAAGGCGGCGGCGCTGCGGACGCGGGGCGCGTCGGTGGCGGCGAAGGAGGGGGCGGTGGGGATGCTGGTGCGCTCGCTGGCGACGGCGTCGCTGCGCTCGGCGCACACGGGGGCGATGCGCTACGAGGAGGATGTGGCGCGGATTCCGGCGGCGGCGGTGTCGGTGGAGGACGCGGAGCTGCTGCACCGGCTGTTGGCGGGAGGGCCGGTGAAGGTGGAGCTGAAGCTGGGGTGCCAGACGCTGCCGGACGTGGACTCCTTCAACGTGGTGGCGGAGGTGCCGGGCCGGGAGAAGCCGCGCGAGGTGGTGCTGCTGGGCGCGCACCTGGACTCGTGGGACGTGGGGACGGGGGCGCACGATGACGGCGCGGGGGTGGTGATGGTGATGGAGACGGCGCGGCTGCTGGGGAAGCTGAAGCCGGCGCCGAGGCGCACGGTGCGGGTGGTGCTCTTCGCGAACGAGGAGAACGGGCTGAGGGGAGGCAAGGCGTACGCGGAGGCGCATGCGGGGGAGTTGGCCAACCACGTGGCGGCGCTGGAGATGGACGCGGGAGGCTTCCGGCCGTTGGGGGTGACGCTGAGGGCGGGGGCGGGAGGGGCGGAGCTGGTGGCGCCGTGGCTGAAGCCGCTGGAGGCGCTGGGGGCGGGGAGCATCCTGCAGGGGGAGGCGGGAGGGGCGGACATCTCGCCGCTGCTTCCGGCGCGGGTGCCGTTCGTGGGAGTGAAGGTGGACAGCAGCCGGTACTTCGACGTGCACCACTCGTGGGCGGACACGCTGGACAAGGTGGACGCGAAGGACCTGGCGCAGGCGACGGCGGCGGTGGCGTGGGTGAGCTACGTGCTGGCGGAGGTTCCGGGGGTGTTGCCGAGGCCCGAGGCCCCGCCGGCGGAGGCTCCGAAGGCACCGGTGGCCGCACCCGCGGGCGCACCGAAGTCCGCGGCGCCGTGAGCCCATTCACAAGGACCCGGTGCCCCCAAGTCCCACCGAGCCCAATCTCCCCTCGCCCTCCGGGAGAGGGACGGGGTGAGGGTGCCACGGGCCCCGGGTTCCCCCAATCACTCACGAGAAAACCATGAGCAACGAATTGGACCCGGAGGATCGCCGGGCGCCACGCGAGAGCCGGCTGAAGCAGGAGCACCGCGAGTCCATTCTCAGTGCGCTCAAGGAGGTGCACGAGCGGGTGCACCAGGCGGCGCCGGAGGGAGCGAGCCCGAAGCTGTCACAGGGCTGGGTGGACCGGAGGAGGCTGCTGCTGGTGGACCTGGCGCTGCACCTGTGTGAGGAGGCGGTGAAGGGGGAGACGGTGGGGACGAGGGAGCTGGCGGAGAAGGTGCACTCGGTGCTGTACGTGGCGAAGGATCTGGCGCCGGGGCACGCGTTGGAGAAGGCGGCGGAGCTGGTGCTCGAGGCGCTCGGGGAGGGAGACCCGGACGCGCATGTAGACTGAGCATCGGTCGGCGAATCAGCCCACCACTTCGACGCGATGCCACTTCTCGACGCGGCCCTGGCGGTCCGCGATGCCGACTTGATAGCTGCCGGGCTCGACGGGAATGTCCTCGCTCACATCAAAAGGCGTGAGCCTCAGAACGGTCGTCGTCACCTGGTTCGGCTTGGGTGGAGGGCCCGGCCGGACAAGTGCCTTGGGGAGCACCACCACTACGCCCGCCCGTGGGCGCTGCACGACGCTCCCATTGTAATCAACGAACTCGGGACTGCCGAGGAAGCGGCCCTTCATCCCCACGCGGATTCCGCGGAAGAACGTCGTCACTTTTGAGGCAGTGATGTTGTAGGCGTAGGATTCGGTCATGGGGTCTCGTGAGGGAAGGCCGCGTGGGGTGTCATCCGCGCTTTGTGGTCAGTCCTTTCTCCATTCGAATACCAGCATGTGGCCCGGGCGGAACCACGTACCTAACGGAAGCTGGACTCTTTGGACTGGAACCCCGAATGTCTTGGCTTTGGCCAGGACCAACGTGAAGCTCGCCGGGTGCTGGAAGTTGTCGAACGTGTAGTAGAAGTCGGAAATGTGGTGGCTGTCGCGCGTCTCGGCCGCCGCTATTTTTTGCCCATTCGGTCCCCACAACTCAGCCGCCTTCCACCAAGTCACGTTTTCGCGCGTGCCCAGGACGACGCTGAGGCCTCTCGGCTGCAGGTTCGGGTTCTCCACATATCGATAGACAACCGAATCCTCAGGGAGGACTGGAGTCAATACGTGCCAAGCTTCCCCAGGGTCAAACACTTCTCTGAGTTGTGGCATGCCGCCTCCTAGAAACCATGCATTGGCGTTGTCAGTATCGCCGATGCGGCATCCGACAGTCCAGGCAGTCAGTGAAGGGGCGCCTCCATTGGGGCCGAGCCAATCCGCATTCAGAACCCCGGGGGCTTGCGGAAGGCGCCCGTCACATGGGCGAGGGACTCGGAGAGGGCGAGCAGCTCCTCGTCGAGCCACCGGCGGCCGACCACCTGGATGCCCAGTGGCAGGGGCGAGTCCACCAACTCCGTGAGGGGCAGCACGACCACGGGGTGGCCGGTGAGGTTGAACACGGAGGTGAAGCCGGCGGTGCCGGACATATAGGGCACCCGCTGTTCATCCACCTCGATCCACTCGCCGCTGGGCCGGTGGGTGAAGGCCTGTCCGACCGAGACGGGGCACAGCCAGGCATCCCAGTCGGACAGGAAGGACTCCACCTGTCCGGTGATGCGGTCGCGGATGGCGAGCGCTTCAATGTACTCGGGCATCTCAATCTGCATTCCGCGCACGACACCGCGGTTGAGGGTGGCCTCGCCGCGCATGGCGTTGAAGCGCACGCTGATGGCGAAGCGGAACAGGAAGGGCATCTCCGAGCCAATCTCGGCGCCGAGCACGCGGCCCCAGACCTCCCACAGCTCATCGAAGTTGATGCCCTTGGGGGCGGCGCGCTCCACGCGGCAGCCGAGCCCTTCCAACGTGCGCGCGAGCTTCTCCAGGGCGGCGCGCGTCTCGCGGGTGACGGGCAGGCCGCCGAAGTCGTCCGTCCAGGCGATGCGGTAGTGGCGGGGCTCGCGCGGGGGCACGTCGCGCACGGGCAGCGGAGGGACGTCGAAGTCCTCGTCATCCGGGCCCGCGAGCAGCTTGAGTCCGAGCTTCAAGTCCTCCACGGAACGGGCGAGGGGCCCGGCGGCGCCCTCGTAGCGCACGCCGCGGGGGCGGCCGGGCAGCGGGGGGATGTGGCCGGAGATGGGGACGCGGTGCTCGGTGGGCTTGAAGCCGAAGACGCCGCAGTAGTGCGAGGGCACGCGGATGGAGCCGCCCAGGTCGCTTCCCACCTCGAAGGGGGACATGCCCGAGGCCACCGCCACGGCGCCGCCGCCGGTGCTGCCGCCGGGGGTGCGCGACTCGTCCCAGGGGTTGCTGGCCCGGCCGAAGAGGTGCCCGCTCGTCTGCAAATCCAGGGTGAGCGTGGGCAGGTTCGTCTTGCCCAGGAGGATGGCGCCGGCGGCCTTGAGGCGGGCCACCACGGTGGCGTCGTGCGAGGGGATGTTGTGGCGCAGCCGCTTGTAGCTGCTGGTGGTGCGCACCCCGGCCGTCATGAAGGAGTCCTTGATGGTGATGGGCACCCCGTGCAGGGGGCCCCAGGACTCGCCGCGGGCGGTGGCCTCATCGGCCTGGCGGGCGCGCTCGCGGGCGCGCTCCTCGTCCAGGGTGACGATCGCGTTGAGGCGCGCGTTGTGCCGGGCCACCTGGGCGAGGTGGGCTTCCAGCAGCTCCCGGGCGGACACCTCTCGGGCTCTGACCAGGGCCGCGAGCCGGTGGGCCGGAAGGAAGTTGAGCTCCTGCATAAGGCGCCGTCCTCCGCGCAATCCGCGCTGCGTCGTGGACTCCAGAAGCTAGACACGGGCCACGGTGGCACCGTCATCCACTGCCCGAAAGTCTCTCCCACCCGTTCACCACATGGCGGAGCGCCTGTGAGTCCCCGTTGGCGGAGGACACTCGGGGAGGTCGGCCGGTACCCGGTGCGGGTCGGTGCCGCACCCCCTGTCAAACCGTACCGGGAGCCCGCCGGGTCAACTATCCTCCAGGCCCCTCAGGAGGAAGCATGGCGACCCAGGAGGCCACGAAGTCCGAGCGCGCGCGCAACTTCATGGCGCTGATGAACCGCATCCGCATCATCGACGACGAAGCGGCCGAGCAGGCGTTGCTCGACGAGCTCTCGCGCCCCACCCGTCCCTTCATCCTCTCCTTCCTCAACGCGCACGCGGTGAACCTGGGGTGGAATCAACCAGGGATGCTGGAAGGGCTGATGCGCTCGGACCTGGTGCTGCGCGACGGGATTGGAGTGAAGCTGGGGCTCAAGGCCTTCCAGCGGCCGTTCGGGCTGAACATGAACGGCACGGACTTCATCCCGAAGATTGCGCGCGCCTACAAGGGCCGGAAGGTGGCGCTCTTCGGGACGCGCTCGCCGTGGTTGGACAACGCGCGGCGCACGCTCGAGGAGTGGGGGCTGAACGTGGTGGCGAGCCAGGAGGGGTTCGATCCACCGGAGACGTACCTGCGGCTGGCGGCGGAGACGAAGCCGGAGCTCATCATCATGGCGATGGGCATGCCCAAGCAGGAGGAGGTGTCGGTGAAGCTGCGCGAGGCGCTCACGCACCCGGCGCTCATCGTGAATGGAGGCGCCATCCTGGACTACATCGGCGGCAAGGTGCCGCGGGCGCCGGTGGTGATGCGCAAGACGGGGATGGAGTGGCTGTTCCGGCTGGCGGTGGAGCCCAGGCGGCTCTTCAGCCGCTATGTCCTTGGCATCCCCATCTATTTCGCGCACGTGGCGGAGGTGCGGCGCTCGGGCGAGACGGGAGAGCCGCCGGGCGGGCGAGCGGTGCGCTAGCGGTATGCTCGGAGCGCGTCCTGTGCGGCTCTTGTGAGGGGCGGGGAATTCTGCGTTGCTAGAGGCGCACCATGGACTCCGCCCAGACCGCCCATCAGGCCTTCCTTCGTACCAAGACCTTCGGAGCCCTGGACGGGCTGCGAGCGCTCGCCATCTTCGCGGTGGTGCTCTACCACGTGCTGGAGGCCCGCGAGGGGCTGGTGGGGCGCTTCTACCTGAGCGTGTCGCTCTTCTTCGCCATCAGCGGCTTCCTGATCACGACGCTGCTGCTGCGCGAGCGCGCGGCGACGGGGACCATCTCGCTCAAGGGCTTCTACGCGCGGCGCTCGCTGCGCATCTTCCCGCTCTACTACGCGGTGACGGCGCTCTACATCGTGCTCGTGTCCGTCTTCGAGACGGACATGGGGGTGCGCGGGGCCTTCTTCGACAACGTGAAGTACTACCTCACGTACACGTCCAACTGGTTCATCAACCTGGAAGAGGGCCGCATCATCTTCTACTTCGCGTGGTCCATGGCCACCGAGGAGCAGTTCTACCTGGTGTGGCCCTTCGTGGTGCGCTACTTCAAGAGCACGTGGGGCCCGGTGGTGTTCATGACGGGGATGCTGGCGGTGGGCATCTTCATGGGCTGGGCGACGAAGACGGGCTTCCTGGACACGCGGCACCTCTGGGTGCGGATCCTCTCGAGCATCTCCATCTCGGTGTGCATGGGCTGCCTGTCGGCGTACCTGGTGCACTACCCCAAGCCCTTCGCGTGGACGTGGAAGGTGCTGGGGCAGGTGTGGAGCGTGCCGGTGATGGTGGTGTTGGTGTTCTTCGCCATCTACAACTACAACACGCCGCTCTGGCTGTCCTCGCTGCTGCTCACGCTGATGGTCATCGCCATGTGCATCCGGCCGCAGCACGTGCTGGCGCCGCTCATCGACCACAAGTGGCTGCGCTACGTGGGCTCCATCACCTACGGCATCTACCTGATGCACATGATTTCGCTGAACATCGTGCGCCGGTTCGTGCCGCACAACCTGCCGCTGTACTACGTGCTGACGCTGGCGCTGAGCATCGGCTTCGCGACGCTGAGCTACCGCTACTTCGAGAAGCCCTTCCTGAAGCTGAAGGATCGTTTCGACTGGCGCGGGAAGAAGCCGGTGGCGGCGGCGCCGCAGCCGGTGGTGAGCACGCCGGTCAACCCGGGCTGAGAGACACGAGGAAGCAGACACCATGACGACGCAGTCCCGCCCTCCCATCCTGCTGACGATGGCCGACTACTACGGCACGCTGGCCGCGGTGCGCAGCCTCGGCCGGCTGGGGATTCCGGTCACCGTGGCCGAGTCCAAGCTGCTGGCGCCGGCGCGCTGGAGCCGCTACGTGACGCGGCGGGTGGAGTGCCCGGACGTGGGGGACTCGGACGCCTTCCTGGAGTGGCTGCTGCGTTTTGGCGAGGCCGAGCCGGGCCACGTGCTCTACCCGACGAGCGATGACATGGCGTGGCTGTTCGCCCTGCACCGCGAGGAGCTGGGCAAGCACTTCCGGATGTACCAGCCGGGGGTGGACGTCATCTACGGGCTGCTGAACAAGCAGCGGCTGCATGACTTGTGCAAGGACGTGGGGCTGGACGTGCCGGACACGTGGTTCCCGGAGGGCGAGGGGGACCTGGAGAAGGTGGCGGCCGAGGCGCGCTTCCCGGTGCTGCTCAAGCCGCAGACGCAGATTCTGTTCGAGAGCCACGTGAAGGGCTCGCAGGTGGAGCGCGCGAGCGAGCTGCTGCCGCGCTACCGGGAGTTCCTGGAGCGCAACCAGTACGGGCGCAAGCTGCTGGACTACGACAGCAAGGCGAACCGGCCGATGGTGCAGGCCTTCTACACGGAGGCGGCGCAGAACATCTTCAGCCTGAGCGGCTTCGTGGACCGGACGGGCGAGCTGTTCGTGGCGCGCGGGGCGCTGAAGGTGCTGCAGCGTCCGCGCAAGCTGGGCATCGGCCTGTGCTTCGAGGAGGTGCCGGTGGAGCCGGAGCTCGCGGAGAAGGTGCGGGCGCTGTGCAAGAAGCTGGGCTACCACGGCACGTTCGAGGTGGAGTTCATCCGGGCGGGTGGCAAGCAGCTGCTCATCGACTTCAACCCACGGTTCTACAGCCAGATGGGGTTCGACATTGCGCGGGGGAGCCCGCTGCCGCTGTTCGTGTACGAGGCGGCGTGTGGGCACGAAGATCGGCTGGGCGAGGTGGCGAGGGACGCGCTGGGGTGGAAGGGTGGAGGCCAGTACATCTACTGCCACCGGGGCATCTTCGAGCTGCTGTTGAGGGCGCAGGGCCTGTCGGGGCGGCTGAAGCCGGACGAGGTGAAGCACTGGCGCGAGTGGTACGCGCGCAACCGGGAGCGGGCGGTGGACGCGGTCATCGACACGGGCGACTGGGTGCCGTGGATGGTGGACGTGGCCATGCACCTGCGCTCGTACGCGCGGCACCCCAAGGGCTTCATCCGGACGATGGTGCTGGACCGGTAGACGCGCGCAGGGGCGGGTGATCGCCGTTCATCAGAGGGGAGAAGGCGCGTTTCGTGCGCAAGCTTGCGGGCTGCGCATATTCGTCTACGCTCCGCCTTTTGGAGAGCCCTGATGCCACCGCCTGAGACTCCCGGGCAGACTTCCCTCTTCAAACTGCCGGGGAAACGCGGCCCGTTCCTGACGCGGGTACAGCTTCGAAATTATCGAAGCATCGCCGCGTGTGACGTGCGGCTCGGGCCGCTCACGTTCCTTGTGGGCCCGAATGGGTCCGGGAAGAGCAACTTCCTGGATGCACTGAGGCTCACCGCGGACGCCCTGCGTACGTCGCTCGATCACGCACTGCGCGATCGCGGAGGCGTCCATGAGGTGCGCCGGAGATCGAGTGGCCATCCTACCCACTTCGGCATCCGGCTCGATTTCCAGCTCCCCAATGGTGAAGCGGGGCGCTTTTCCTTCGAGGTTGGCGCACGCTCTCATGGTGACTACGCCGTCCAAAAAGAGGAGTGCGTAGTGGGGAGTGCGCAGTACCTCGTTCGTGAGGGCGAGGTCCTCGTCAAGCCCAATCCCGTCTCGCCACCAGCCTCGGAAGACCGCCTTTATCTCGTCAACGCCGCGGGTCTGCCGGAGTTTCGCCCCGTGTTCGACGTGCTGCAGAACATGGGGTTCTACAGCCTCAACCCGGACAAGATTCGAGCTCTCCAATCTCCTGACAAGGGTGAGCTGCTCGCACGCGATGGCTTCAATCTGTCGAGCGTGCTCGAGCGTTTGGAGAAGTTGGATGACGGCAGTACCAAGCGGCGCATCGAGGAGTACCTCAGCCGCATCGTACCGGGACTGGAAGGTGTGGATCCCAAGCGCGTCGGGCACATGGAAACCCTGGAGTTCCGTCAGCACGTCGAGGGCTCCAAGGATCCCTGGCGCTTCCCGGCGATCAACATGTCCGACGGGACCCTTCGTGCACTTGGTATTCTCGTCGCGCTCCTCCAGGCCCGGGTTGAGGACCATGTACGTGTCGTAGGCATCGAAGAGCCAGAGGTGGCGCTTCACCCCGCCGCGGCAGGCATCCTGAGAGATGCGCTGCGTGATGGCTCGAGACATGCGCAGGTGATCGTCACGAGCCATAGTCCCGAACTCCTCGATGCCTCCGATGTCTCCGCTGACGAAATCGTCTCCGTCATGGCCGAGCAGGGAAAGACCCTGATCGCCCCACTGGACGAGGCCACCCGCTCCACACTCAGGGAGCGGCTCTACACGGCCGGGGAGCTGCTGAAGACAAACCAGCTGACACCCGATCTCGATGCGGTTCCCGAACCCAATCAGCTTCGCCTCTTCGAGCTGGAGGCGGGATGAAGGTGGGTCTCATCGTCGAAGGTCACGGCGAGGTGCATTCGGCCCCGCTTCTCGTGCGGAGGATTCTGCAAGAGCTGGCGCCGGCATCGAGCCCTTCCATCTTGACGCCAGTTCGCGTGGCCAGAGGGCAGCTCATCAAGGAAGAGGGACTCAGGAGCGCCATCGAGTTGATGGCGCGGAAGGTGGGGAACGAGGGGTGCATCCTCCTCCTTCTGGATGCCGATGATGATCTCCCCTGTGTCCTGGGTCCGAAGCTCCTCGCTCTCGCCAGAGGGTTTCGAGCGGATCGCGACATATCGGTGGTGGTCGCGAAGCGCGAGTACGAAGCCTGGTTCCTCACGGCAGCGGAATCACTTCGTGGCCGCCGGGGGCTTCCTGACGATCTCACGCCGCCCGCGGCCCCCGAGACCATCCGCGACGCGAAGGGCTGGCTGAGCCAGCGCATGTCGGATGGCTACAGAGAGACGATCGATCAGCCTGCCCTGACGAGTCTTTTCGATCTGACCGTGGCGCGACGCGCGGACTCCTTCGACAAGCTCTTCCGCGAAGTCGGGCGGCTCTTCGGCCTCTCTGTTCCGCCACGCCCGTAGTGCCTGTGCGTACACGGAGCACCTCGCGCGTCAGGGGGCGCGGAGCGCGGTCCCCGGGTGCGCATCCCGGAGAGCCCGTCTGTTCTGTATACTGGAGGACCGTTCGTCCTGGCCCCCCCCTTCTTCAAAGCGCATGACCCTGTTCCGACATCCCGAAGACCGCATTCCCGTCCTGCTGTTCCTGTGCGTGTTCGCGCTCGACCTGACCGTGTATTTCACGGCGAGCAGCTGGTGGCTGCCCGTGCTGTGGCTCGCGGTGATGGCCATTCCGAAGGGGTGGATCAGCGCGTGGAACCACCACCACCAGCACCTGAACATGTTCCGCCACGCGCTGCCCAACCGGCTGCTGGAGATCGTGTTCGGCTTCCAGACGGGAATCATTTCCCACGGGTGGTTCCTGCACCACGTGGTGGGCCACCACCTGAACTACCTGGACCAGGAGAAGGACGAGTCGCGTTGGAAGCGCGACGACGGCTCCACCATGGGTGAGGTGGAGTACGCACTCAAGACGGCGCTGACGGCCTACCCGCGGGCCCTCCAGGTGGGGCGCAGGTACCCGAAGGCGCTGCGCATCCTGCTGGCCATGGGCGCGCTGCAGGTGGTGCTGCTCGGCGTGCTGTTCTGGCACCACTGGTACAACGCGCTCTTCGTCTTCCTGCTGCCCATGTGCCTGTCGCTCTACCTCACCGTGTGGGCCACGTACTTCCACCACGTGGGGCTCGAGACGGAGGAGCACGCCGAGGCCTCGTACAACATCCTTCACCGGGGCTACAACTTGATGACGGGCAACCTCGGCTACCACGTCGCGCACCATGCGAAGCAGGGGCTGCACTGGTCCAAGCTGCCGCAGCTGCATGCGCAGATGGCCAAGGACATCCCCGCCACGCTCTACCGCCAGCCGGGCATCCCCTTCGTGTGGAGTGGCTCGGAGGAGAAGCTGGAGCTGAGTGACGAGCAGGTGGAGGCGGCGCTCGCCCAGGTCCGGCCCGCGGGCTCCTGAACCCAGACAGTTGAAGTGACACGTGCTGCCCCGGCCTCCGCGCCGCGACTGACGCCACGCCCGCCTTCGGGTCACGCACAGGAGACGGGGAGGCGTGGCGCCGGCTGCTGAGCCGCGCGCGGTTGGAAGGGTGCCCCGCTCGACGCGAGGGACGGCCGGAAGGGCAGGGGGCCTCGGGGTCGAGCGGACGGCCTGGGGAGCCGCTGTCCGCCCCGCTGTTCTCAAATCCTTACTCGGAGATAAGGGGACCTCACGGTATCCTGGGCGGCCCCATCTCGCCGAATCTCACCTGAGTGGAAGACGCATGACCTTGTTCCGTCACCCCGAGGATCGCATCCCCGTCCTGCTGTTCGCGTGCGTGTTCGCGCTCGACCTGACGGTGTATTTCACGGCGAGCAGCTGGTGGCTGCCCATCCTGTGGTTCGGCGTTGGCATCATCCCCAAGGGGTGGATCAGCGCGTGGAATCATCATCACCAGCACGTCACGATGTTCCGCCACGCGCCGCTCAACCGGCTGCTGGAGATCATCTTCGGTTTCCAGACGGGGGTGACGTCCCATACGTGGTTCCTCCACCATGTGGTGGGCCACCACGTGAACTACCTGGACCAGGAGAAGGACGAGTCGACGTGGAAGCGCGCGGACGGCTCCATCATGGGTGAGGTGGAGTACTCACTCACCACGGCGCTGACGGCCTACCCGCGGGCCTACCATGTGGGGCTCAAGTACCCCAAGGCGCTGCGCGTCTTCCTGGCCATGGTCGCGGTGCAGGTGGTGCTGCTGGGCGTGCTGTTCTGGCACCACTGGTACAACGCGCTCTTCGTCTTCCTGCTGCCCATGTGCGTGTCGCTCTACGTGACGGCCTGGGCCACGTACTTCCACCACGTGGGGCTCGAGACGAAGGAGCACGCCGAGGCCTCGTACAACATCCTTCACCGGGGCTACAACCTGCTGACGGGCAACCTCGGCTACCACACGGCGCACCACACGAAGCAGGCGCTGCACTGGTCGAAGCTGCCGGAGCTGCACGCGAAGATGGCGAAGGACATCCCCGCCACGCTCTACCGCCAGCCGGGCATCCCCTTCGTGTGGAGCGGCTCGGAGGAGAAGCTGGAGCTGACGGACGAGCAGGTGGAGGCCATGGCCCAGGCGCGGGCCGTGCGCACCTGACAAGAAGAGAGCCCTCCCGGCGGGGCCAGGAGGGCTCTCGGAGGAGCGCTCGTTACCGCGAGGCGCTCAGTACTGCGACTTGCAGAGGTACTGCGTGGCCGTGCAGCGCGAGGTGGGGGTGATGACCTGCCCGAACCTCATGGCGATGTAGCCGGCGGGGCAGCCCATGTTGCCGGTGAACGGGTTGGGCACGCTGTCCGAGCCGCACGGGTCGATCTGGTACATGCCGGCGAACTTCATCGAGCCGGTCGTCCACGTCATGGTGCTGCACATGAACTTCTCCACGGCGATGGTGCTGCCATCGGTGGTGGGCACCTGGGCGGAGCCCATCTTGAGCGCCGTGCTGCTGGGGCAGCCCGCGAGGTAGATGGTCGTCTTGGGGAACGTGAGGGTGATGGGGTAGTAGGGGTTGCCCACCACGTAGTTGCCGTCGGTGTCCTTCTGGTAGGAGCCGGCGAAGTGCCAGGTGAGCGAGGTGTCGGTGGTGGTGCCCATGCAGAGGTACTGGTTGCCACCGCGCCCGGTGCCCGGGGTGAGGATGCGCCCGTAGCGGTAGGGCGAGAAGCCCGCGGGGCAGCTCAGGCCGCCCGTGGCCGGGTTGGCCACGTTGGCCGGCTGGATGGTGAAGCTGCCGCCAAACGGAAGCTTGATGGTCACCGGCGTCTGGGAATCATCCACCTGGTACATGCCGCCGAAGGTGTAGGGCAGCCGCAGGTCGAGCCTGCGGACGTCCAGCGCCTTGAAGCCCGGCATGTTGCTCTCTTGGGCGCCGTCGACGCACGCGGCCACCTGCGCCGCGTTGTTCATGTCGGTCAAGAGGTCGTAGCACTTCTGCGACGCGGCCAGGATGAGGCTGATGTTGTACTGCGACTCGGAGTCGTACTGCTGCATCAGCGCCTGCACCTCGGTGCGCAGCGGGAACTGGCTGCGGCGCAGCGTCTGGATGCGGTCCTGGATTTCGAGCTGGAGATCGAACAGCTCCTCCAGGTGGCGGCGGGCGTACTGGATCTGCGTGGTGACGATGCGCGGGGGCATGGGGACGCCGAGCACGCCCCAGTCCTTGAGCAGGTAGGTGCGGTCGGCGGGGTTGGCGCGCAGGTTGGGCTGGAAGGCATCCGGCGTCTGCGCGGTGGCGTAGGCCAGGCCCAGCCGCATGAACTCACCGCAGGCCGTCAGGTTGTCGATGTTGCAGTCCACGGCGGCGCGGCCCGGCTCCACGGTGCCGCCGATGCCCGAGAAGATGTTGCCCAGCTGGGTGACGTCACCGCCGGACTGGAAGGCCTCCACGTGCACGGAGGCGCGGCCGCGGAACTGCTGGGCCTTCTTCTGCACCTCGGCGTTGACGTCGCCCGCGCCCCAGTTGGCGCCCACCGCCGCCTGGAACTCGCTCTTGGTCTCCACCGAGTCGAAGTCGATGCGGTAGAGCAGGAAGAGCTGGCCGCCCACCTGCTTCTGCATGACGAACTCGTCACCGCAGCGCGTGAGCCAGTCGGAGGCCGTCGGCGAGACGAGCCAGTTGAGCTGGGACTCGTCCAGCTTGCGCGTCTCCAGCCGGTAGTCGGCGCCGTACACCTGCGTCATGGAGTACGTCTTGCTCTCCAGCGAGCGCGAGAACTTGGCGCGGGCGCTGGCGCCCCACTTGGCGAACTTGGCCTTGGCCTCCACGCTGAAGCCCAGCATCTCGCTCGTCTCGTCCCGGGAGAACGAGCTGTCGAAGCGGACGGTGGCCTCCTGGGTGGGGATGTTCACCGTGGGCGCGGACACGCACATGCCGCGGAACTCGTGGGTGATGCTGTTGCGCCCCTGGCCCAGCACCGCCTCGGTGCTGATGCTCACCGGCACCACCACGTGCTCCAGCCGCTGCTCCTGGCTGCCCAGCTGCTCGGCCTCGGGAGGCGCCACTGCCTGCGTGGCCTCGCCACAGCCCAGGCCCAGCACCGACATCGCCACCGCCACCACCCGGCGCGCCCGGCTCCCATTCTTGAATTCTGATTCCATGTTATTCTGGTAAGTATGGTTTTTCATGGCTCGCGGCGTATGCCATGATTGCCTGCGTGTTGGCAAGAGAGGGGCCTGACCGGACGCGCCGCGCGCGCCGGGTGGCGAGGTCTGCGTGGGGAGGGGAGGGGAGGCGCCGCGCCGGCTACGGCTTGACCGTGAGGTCCAGCACGGTGATGGACCAGGGCGGCAGCAACACCTGCATGCTGGTGCCGGCCTGGAAGAAGGACTTGCGCTCGGCGAAGCCCGAGGGCTCGCCCGCGTAGCCCATCACCCGGGCGCTGGCCACGTTGCCGCAGCCCTTGAACTCCACCTGGGTGCTCCGGGCCGCGTCCGGCTCCAGGTTGAGGGCGATGGCCACCACGCGCTTGCCGTCAGCGCTGCGCGAGGCGAACAGCGACATGCCCTGCGAGTCCGACACCTTCTCGAACTTGGTGGGCACGTAGTTGTCCTGGAAGCGCGCGCCCTTGCCGTCGAAGTTGCGGAAGGCGCGGAAGGCCCAGAAGGTGGGGCTGCGGTTGGGCGGGTAGGTGAAGAGGAAGGCCGAGGTGAGGTTGTGCTCGGCGAAGCGTCCCAGGGCCTCGGCCTGCGCGAGGCCGCCGCTCATGTGCCCCGTGGCGCCGAAGTTGTACTCGCCGATGGACACGCCGCGGCCCGGGTAGTTCTCCGCCACCCAGCGCTTCATGCGCGGAATCAGCTCGACGGAGTCCTCAATCCACGACTCGTCCTTGTACTTCGGATCCCACAGCGCGCGCGTGGAGCGGATGCGCCGCGCGGACGTCTCGGGGTCCGTGGCGCCGCGCTCCTCGAAGCCGATGCCATCGCCCTGCGGGTAGAAGTGCAAATCCAGCACGTCGAGGACGCGCACGCCCGTCTGCTTCTCGTGCTCGGCGAGCTTCTTGAGGTACCAGGGAATGAGCGCCGTGTTGCCGTGGGCCTTGCGATCCTTCTTGTTGCCGCCCGGGGCCACGTCCGCGGCCGAGTGGAAGTAGTTCGTCCAGCCCCACTCGGCGGGGCCGGCGATGAGGCCCTCGGGGTCCGCCTGGCGCACGGCGGTGCCGTAGGCGATGGTGCGCTCGAGCAGCTCGTCGTAGGTGACGGGCTCCGGGTGCACGTCCCGGTGCGTGGTGTTCCAGAGCATCGGCTCGTTGTCGAGGATGTACTGGTGCACGCCGCGCCCGCGTGTCTTGTCCTTCTCGCGGATGGAGCGCACCCACTCGTGGACGAAGGAGGGCGGCGCCTCGAGGCTCGTCTGGGCGGGGGGCAGCGGCGTGAGGCCCTCACCGGAGAGGGAGATGCCGTTGCCGGCCTCCGTCACGTCCGGGTCCATCTTCTGCTGGGCGCCGAAGAGGGACTTGGGGAAGGAGACGGAGGTGGCGTCCTTGGCCACCCAGCCGAGCATGGGCACGGTGAGGGCGGACTGGAGGCCGCGCTGCTGGTTGGCCTGGAGGAAGCTGTCGTAGGTGTACTGGGGGCTGGTGCCGAGGACGATGTTGCGGAAGAAGTAGTCGTTGGCCGTGTTCCAGACGTTGCCCAGCTTCCAGTTGTAGCGGGAAGTGGGGTTGCCGCCCCAGCGGCGCGCGGTGGCGCCGAGCTCCCACTGGTGGTTGTCCTTGAGCTCGCGCAGGTTGTTGAAGGCGATGCCGTAGATGAGCGGGCTGATGGGGTGGCCGGGCTGGGTGCAGTCCACCACCACCTTGGACGTCTTGGCGTCGCCGAGGGCCATGCGGCCACCGCCCACCGCGGCCGCGTCCGGGAGCGACTGCTGCACGGCGGCGGCGGAGGTGACGAGCCGGGCCAGGCCCACCTGGTTGAGCTCCACCCAGTCCTTCTCCACGCTCTTGTGCGCGCGCACGACGAGCTGTGTGAAGGCGTGCTTGTCCGGGTTGAGCTGCTCCATGGGGACGAACACCTGCGTCCACTCGCCCTCGCGCGCGGTGACGTACGTGTCCGACAGCCGCACGCGGGGGAAGAGCGTCTCGCCCTCGGAGTCCAGCCGCAGCTCGAGGAAGTCCCCGAAGCCCGCGGGCGCCTTGTAGCGCAGCGCGACGCCGCCGTACTCGGCGCCCAGGCCCTTCTTGTAGAGGATCCACCCGCCCAGGTGCGCCATGCGCAGCTTCGCCGGGGTGGGGCCCTTCAGCTCGCGCTCGGACCAGCCGCGGTCCTCCCAGCCCGGCTGCAGGCCGTTGTCATAGGCCAGCTCCACGGGCTCGACGACGGCCTGGCCCGGTACCCCCGGCTGCTGGGAGGCCATGGCCAGGGCGCTGCTGCCATCGGCGGGCGTCATGCCACCGGGCGCGGTGAGGCCCACCTGGTCCAGCTCCACCCAGTCGTTGCCCACCTTCTTGTAGGCGCGGATGACGATGCGGCTGAAGGACACCTTCTCCGGGTTGAGCTGCTCGAAGGGGACGAAGAGCTGCACCCACTCGCCCTCGCGGCGCGCCACGTGGCTGCCGTCCACGCGCACGCGGGGGAAGAGCGTCTCGCCCTCGGAGTCCAGCCGCACCTCGAGGAACTCGCCGAAGCCCGAGGGCGCCTTGTAGCGCAGCGCCAGTCCGCCGAACTCGCCCTGGATGCCCTTCTTCTGCAGCATCCAGCCGCCCAGGTTGGCCAGGCGCATCCTGGCCGTCTCCGAGTGCTTCACGTCCCGCTCGGACCAGCCCTCGTCCTTCCACCCGGCCTGGAGACCGCCGGAGCCGCCGGCCCAGGCCGTCTCGGTGAGCGGGGGGATGTTGTAGACGCCCGAGGGGGAGACGCCCGCGGCGGGAGTGGCGGCCTGGGAGGTGTTCTGCTTGCAGGACTGCAGCACGGGCGCGCACAGGTACACGCCGGCCAGCAGGGCCGCCCGGGCCCTCCTGCCATGCGCGGGTGTGCCGCTCCTGCCGGACCGCCGCATCACTCGCCGTCCACGTCCTTGTTGCGGGGAATGATGCGCGCGGGGATGCCCACGGCCACGCTGTCCGGGGGCACGTCCTGGAGCACCACCGCGTTGGCGCCGATGCGCGAGCGGGCGCCCACGGTGATGGGGCCGAGGATGCGCGCGCCAGCACCCACCCACACGTCATCCTCGATGACGGGGTAGCCGTCGTCCTTGGCGGTGCCCACGGTGTTGTTGCCGTAGAAGCGCACGCGGTTGCCCACCTTCGCGTCGCCGCCCACCACGGTGCCCAGGCTGTGGACGAAGTACACGCCGCTGCCCAGCTCCACGTCCTTGCCGATCTCCACGCCGAGCACCGCCGTCTGCGCCACGCGCAGCGCGTGGTTGCCGAGCGGAATGCCCAGCCCGCGCGCCGCCTCACGCAGCCGCTGTAGCGCCAGCACCCGGTAGCCGTCCGAGGTGAGCACCATGGCGGCCACGGCCTTCACGCCGGGCTTGCCGTACTCGGAGCTCGCCACCTGCAGCGCATCGTCCTTGAGGGCCTTGGCCAGCTTCAGCACCTGGCCGGGCTTGCCGCCGGTGAGGGCGTAGCGCGCCACGTGCTTCGCCGCCTTCGGGAGCGAGCCCGCCTCGGTGCGCGCGCCGCGCAGGTACTCCATGGCGTACGTCACCGAGGTGCCCATGAAGGCCGCCTTCTTCAGGCCCGCCTTGTCCGCCAGCTTCGCCGCCGTCATCAGCGCCTGCGTCACGGGACGGGTGGCCTCGGGCGCCACCACCGCGGCGGCCAGCAGCGGCCGGGCCAGCGGATTCATCTCGAAGAGGTAGCGCCAGGGGTCCACCTGCGGCACGTCCGCGTGCTTGGCCGCCACGCGCGAGTCGAAGATGCCGTAGCGGTGCGCCCGCTTCAGCCACTTCTCGTAGCTGGTGTGATCCGAGCCGTGCAGCACGTAGGCCTCGGTGCAGAACTCGAAGCGGCAGCCGGCCTTCTCCAGGCGCACGCCCAGCTCGATGTCCTCGGACTGGCCCAGGCTCTTGTCGAAGCCGCCGGCGGCCACGTAGTCCTCACGGCGGAAGGAGACGTTGCCGGTGAAGAGCTGCCAGCCGCGGGCGCGCCGCTTGGGGCCGCTCATGCTCGCGGCGATGCGGTTGTTGAGCCACGCGTACCACCGCTCGAAGAGCGGCATGTCGGAGATGGCCGGGTCCGGGCGGATGCTGCCGATGACGACGTTGCGCGAGCCGCGCGGGTGGCGCGCCAGGTGCCGCTCGAGGAAGTCGTCGGCCACCTGCATGTCGTCGTCGGTGATGAGCACCACCTCGCCGCGCGCCGCGAGCACGCCGCGGTGACGGGCCGCCGCCGCGCCAGCGTTGGCCTGGGTCTCCACGCGCAGGCTGAAGGGCAGCGTCAGCTTCTCCAGGTGCGGCGCCACGGGGTCTCGCGAGCCGTCATCCACCACCACCACCTCGAAGTCCGAGGCGGGCAGCGTCTGCCGGGCGAACTGGCCCAGCAGCCGTTGGATGAGGTCCACGCGGTTGTAGGTGGCAACGACGACACTCAGCCGCGGGCGCAGGGCCACGGGCCGAGGTGGAACAGCGGCGCCAGAGGCGCCGTTGGCTGCGCTCATTTCTTCGAAGCTCCGGACGTGGGCTGGAGGGTAACGCTCCCGAGGAAGCGCTCCTTCCCAATCAGGTCCAGCGTACGGCGAGCGGAGGTGTAATCCGAAGTCCCAAGTGAGACGCACAGCAGCGCCCGCTCGGCCGCCAGGGCGACTTCCAGGCCCACCGGGTTGGCCACCACGGAGTCGAGCAGCACCACCACCCGGTCTCCCTGCTCCACGTAGGCCATCATCTCGGCCACCACGTGCTGGGCGGCACCGAGCTCCAGGCCCTCGGCGTCCAGGAAGTGCACCGGCGTGCTGCTCTGCTTGCTGGCCACCTCGATGATGGCCTGCACCACCTGCAGCCCGGAGCCGCTCTCGTGCGAGGGCACCACCACCAGCGACGACCAACGGCCGCGCTGGTTGAGCATCGCCCACAGGTGCAGCAGGGTGCTGGAGGGGGCGGCGCTGGCGGGCTTCTGCTGCGGAACCGGCTGCTGCTGCTGTTCGACGACCTCGGACGTGCCTTCCCCGTTGGGGGCGGTCGTCGCAGGAGACGCGGAGGCGGGCTGGGTGCGGTTGCCACGAATCACCGACAACGGCTGCACCACGCGCCGCTGATCCGGTGGATTCGGACCACCGCCCCGGGAGCCACCCTTCGTCTTCTTGTCGTGAGGCTCGAACATGGGCAAGCCCATGTTACCGCGTTGCCGGGCGTTTGGCATCTCGGAAGAGGCGGATTCAACACCCCGAGTGTCGTATTTCCTTGGCCTCTTCGGTTTGCGGTGCGGTATCATACCAGATTTCCTACTGGGCTGCCCTGTTTCTCAGGCTCCGAGACTTCGTTTCGCGCAAGCTGAGGCGCCGGCCACGCATTCGTCACCGTGGCGAGCTTGCCCGCGCACGTGGCCGCCATCGCCACCAGCACGGTGCCCAGCCAGCTGATGGTCCCCATGTCTCCGAAGCACTGGTTGGTATAGGCCACAATCACCGACATCGCCACCAATCCTCCCGCGCGGGCTTCCGGCTCGTGCGCCCGGTGGTAGGCGCGAACGGTGAGGAACATGGAGATGGAGATCCAGGCCCACAAGCCCGAGAAGCCGATGATTCCTCCAAAAGCGAGCATTCCGAGGACGGAGTTGTGGGGGTGGTACAGGTAGTCGGCGAAGGCGTGGGAGATGTCGGGCAGGGAGATCTTCTCGAGGAAGGGGTGGCCCCAGCCGGTGCCCATGACGGGGTGCTGCTCCCAGGTGTAGACGACGTCGAGGTTCTCGATGTCGCGGTAGTCCATCTGCCCCTTCTGGAGGTTCTCGCCCTCCACCAGGGACTTGAAGACGCCGACGATGCCGAAGATGCCGGTGGGGTTGGACCAGCCGATGGCGAGGTAGAAGGGGAAGAGGGGCGCGAGCACCAGGCCGGCGCGGGTGGCGTAGCGCTTCACCCAGTGCCAGGGGCTGACGACGTACGCGCCGATGAGGGCGAACGTGAAGCTCACGTAGGCCAGGCGCCGGTCGTTGTAGTGCATGCCCATGAGGATGATGGAGCTCACCCAGACCATGCGCCAGAAGTTCTTGCGCAGGGGCTGCTCCATCCACGAGGCGACGACGCACATCAGGCCGGTGACGTAGAGCACCGTGTCCGAGTGCGTGGTGGCGTACTCGTGGTACAGGCCGCGGGGCCGGGCGATGGTGACGATGAAGAAGGCCCCCATGAAGGCCTTGACGCTGCAGCCCACGATGACGATGCGCCCGATGGTGCGGAAGTCCTCGGGGCCGCGCAGCGCGACGTTGAAGAGCGCCACCAGCAGGGGCAGCGCCAGCATCTGGTGCCACTGCCACTTGGCCACCGTCGCGTTGCCGCCGTTGACGTAGATGCCCCACACCTGCAGCCAGAGGATGGTGGCCGGCAGGACGATGAGCCCGATGACGAGCGGCTTGGGCAGCGGCGGCGTGGGCGGGCCGTCGATGGGGATGCCCATGGCGCGCCGGTAGGCATTGAGCCCGAGCAGCCCCACGGTGGCCAGGTCGATGAGGGGCAGGGACATGCCCGGCTTGGTGAAGAGCAGCAGGCCGGGGAAGTACAGCGGCGACTGCCAGTGGCCCTCGTAGGGCACCTCGGTGACGAGGTCCACCGTGACGGCCATGGCGAAGATGGCGAGCGCCAGCGTGCGGATCTTCTGCTGGCACACCCACCACCCGCCGGCCACGACGACCACCGGCAGCAGCGCGGCGGCCGGCGCCAGGACGAGCAACCCCAGCGTGGCCAGCCCGAGCACGGCCAGCGACGCGAGGAAGACGAGGGGGCGGGAGAAGAAATCCTGAATCATCGTCCGGGGCGGGCCGTGCTCCCGCCGTCATCGGCTCAGGGCTTGGGGGCCTCGCGCGTGGTGCGCACCCACTCGCCCTTCTTCTCCTCGGGGCGGCTGAGCATCAGCCATACCTTCCACGCCACGTAGAAGGGGGCCCACGCCAGGGCGGACAGCCCCGACAGGCCCATGCCGGACACCCACCAGCCGCGCATCACGTAGAGCACCAGCGACAGCATGCTCGCCGCCGCCACGTACGCGGACAGCGTCACGTGCCCGGCCCACAGCGACAGCGCCCCCGAGGCCACCGCCACCGCGCCCGCGCCCAGCACCACCCAGCTCAGCGGCGGCACCAGCAGATCCACGGCCAGGTCCACCAGCACCTTGTCGCCCTTGCGCAGGCCCTCGGCGAGCAGCGGCAGGCCGAACTTGCGCGTCATCGCCATGCGCCCGCCATCCCAGCGGCGGCGCTGCGAGCGCGCGGCCTTCTCGCTCGTCACCATCTCGCCCAGCGCCTCGGCCTCCCAGGCGTAGTGCACGCGCTCGCCTGCCTTGCCCAGGCGGATGCCGTACTCCAGGTCCTCCACGATGGAGAAGGCCTCGTGGGGCACCTGGCGGATGATGGCGTGGGTGAAGCACATGCCATTGCCGCGCAGGCCGCACGAGACGCCCAGCCGCTCGCGGCCCATGGAGCGCACCTTGTGGAAGAGCGCCATGGCCACCGCCATCAGCCGGGTGCGCCAGGAGGCGTGCGGGTTGAGCACGCCGTAGTGCGCCTGGACCGCCTGGGCGCCCGCCTCCAGCCGCAGCCCGAAGGCGTGCAGCAGGTTGGCCGTCACCTCGGTGTCCGCGTCCACCACCACCACCGCGTCGGCGAAGCCATCCGCGAGGCTCCGCTCGAAGGCGAGCTGCAGGGCGTAGCCCTTGCCGCGCAGCTCCTTGTTGTGGCGCACCAGCACGGTGGCCCCGGCCTCGCGCGCCCGGTCCGCCGTGGCGTCCGAGCAGTTGTCCGCCACCACGAGGATGCGCCGCAGCTCCACCGGGTAGTCCACCCGCGACAGGTTGGTCACCGTGCGGGCGATGCCCGCCTCCTCGTTGTGCGCGGGGATGATGATGTCGAACTTGAGCCGCGGCGCCACCTGGGGCGGTGCCGCCTTCCGCCCCGACAGCAGCGTGAGCAGCAGGAGGTAGCCCGCGGCGAGCAGCACCGGCAGGGCCAGGAGGACGAGCAGCAAGTCGAGAATCATGGGGGGTGACTTCAGGTGGGGCGCGGGGGGGCGCCGTGTACTAGCGGGAGGAAGAGGAGGACTGGGGGTCGAACGGGGGAGCGTCCAGC
This sequence comes from Archangium gephyra, assembly GCF_042230915.1. GTDB lineage: Bacteria > Myxococcota > Myxococcia > Myxococcales > Myxococcaceae > Archangium > Archangium gephyra_B. The sequence goes on from NZ_CP102578.1 coordinate 224,645, forward strand.
TCCGCGAGCACGGGCAGCCCCAGGCCGCGGCGGACCTGCCAGGCCTGCAGCAGCTGGCCGCTGAGCACGTCGCGCGCGAGCGCCGCGAAGACGCCGAGGATGAGGCCCGCGAGGATGCCGCCGATGGCGATCACCTTCGCGTTGGGCTTCACCGGGGTGCGGGGGAACTCGGCCGGGGTGAGCAGGGTGTAGCGGTACTTGAAGGAGGCCTGGGAGATGTCGCGCTCCAACTTCGCCCCATCAATCCGCTTGCGCAGCTGCTGCATGACGATGGTGCGCGACTGCAGCTCGTCCAGGGACACCGCCGCCTTGGGGTTGTCCCGGATGGCCGGGAGGATGCCCATCAGCACGCGCTCCAGCCCGTACGGGTCTGGCATCGGCTCGTCCGGGAAGGGCACGTCGCCGCCGCCGAAGCGCGAGTACTCCCGCGTCAGCTCCTCCTCCTCGTTGAGCAGCACCGTCGTCTGCGGCGAGCCCTTGGCCCGCAGCCCGTTGATGCGCTGCTGGATCTCCACGATGTTGGGGTGGTTCTCCCCGTACAGCTTGCGCTGCGCCACCAGCTCCGCGTTGAGTCCTTCCAGGCGCCGGTTGTGCTGCTCCTCGGAGTCCGAGATGGCCCGCCGCTTGGCGCGGATGAGGAAGCGCAGCTCCGCCAGGTGCTGGTTCGAGTTGAAGCCGCCCACGCGCGGGTCTCCCACCGCCCGGCGGCGCTCGATCATGATCTGCGTGAAGACCTTCTCGAACTCGAGGAAGGCCTTCTTGTAGTTCTCGCTGGCGAGCTTCTCGTGCTCCTCGAGGATGGCGAGCGCGTCGGTGATGCTGGCCAGGTCTTCCTTCTGGCGCGCCTCGAGGAAGCTCTGCTGCGCGGCCTCCACCAGCTCATAGGCCAGCTGCGGGTCCGGCCAGGTGATGCCGATGGCCACCTTGCCATCCTCGGTGTTCACCACGAGGGCCTTCTCCAGCATGCCCACCATGGCGTCCAGCTTGATGTCCTCGCTGGGGCGCCCGGACAGCAGGTGCATCACCGTGTCCTTGAGGCGCAGCAGCGGGGCGCGCGTGGCCTCCCAGCGGTCCAGCAGGTTCACCCGCTTGATGAGCGCCACCAGGTTCTCGCGCCGCATCACCGCCTGGGCGGCCGAGCGCGTCACCGAGTCCACCTCGCCCGGCGGGCGCAGCGGGTTGGGCGGATCCGGATCCAACGCCGGGATGCGGTCCGGGTTGACCAGCGCGGCGATGGTGGAGGCACGCTTGGGCAGCAGCGAGGCCTCGGAGTAGTAGCTGCGCGGCAGGAACTTGGCGAGCGCCAGCCCCAGCGCCGCCATCACCACGAAGGTGGCCAGCGCCAGCAGCTTGTGGCGCAGCACCGCGTTCTTCACGAAGCCGAGGTAGTCGCGCAGCGCCTCCCAGTCGAAGATCTGGGCTTGCGCGCGCTCCACCTCGGGCAGCTCGTCACGGGACTGGGGCATGGCTCCTCTACGCCTCCTTCCGCGGGCGCGCCGCCATCACCCGCTCCACCTGCTGGCGCAGCTCGTCGGGGGTGAAGGGCTTGATGAGGTAGCCGCTCGCGCCGGCTTCCTCGGCCTGCGCCCGGTCCATCGTCTGCGTGCGCGCGGAGATCATCAGCACCGGCACGTCCTGCAGGCCCGGCGTGGCGCGGATGTGCTCACACACCTCGAAGCCGGAGATGTCCGGCAGCGTCAGGTCCAGACACACCAGGTCCGGCCGCTGCTCGGCCAGGAGCTCCTTGGCCGCCTGCCCGCTGAAGGCCTCCAGCACGTGCGTGTAGCCGAGGCTCTGCAGCATGTCGCTGAGCATCCTGCGGAACATGGGCGAGTCCTCGACGACGAGGACGGTTGTTCCTTGCTGCTGCATAGAATCTCTCAGGCCTTTTTCTCAGTCTTCCATCTGCGTCCAGACCATCAGGACGAGGAAGGCATAGAGGAAGTTGTACGCCACGAACATCGCCACCGCCCGTTTTACGCCCCGCACCGCGTTGCGCTCGCGCGCCGCCAGGCTCGGCAGGATGAGGACGGCGTACAGCACCGACATCAGAATGAACTTCTTCATGGCCTGGTGCGCCTAAAGCCTACCACGGTCATAGCGGACCACCAATCCAACACTGGTGTACCACTGCATGGCGGGCAAGCTGCCGAGGACCACGTGCTTCGTCCAGGTGAACTGTCCTTTGCCCTGCGCGTAGAAGTAGCGCGAGAAGGGGAGCGGCCACAGCGCCTCCACTTCGGCGCGCGCCTCGGCGTCGTCGCGGTGGACGCCCGCGGTGAGGGGATGGGCATAGCGGACCTTTCCCGTCACCTTGGCCTCGCGCCGGCCCTTCCATTCCAGGTCGAGTCCCACATCGGCTCGGGGGATGAGCTTGGTGGTAAGGGGATCCATGTAGGGCAGGTAGCGCGCGCGCACCTTGGCCTTCACCGGCCAATGGTTGCCAAGGGGAATGGGGGTATTGAGGGTGGTCTCCAGGGTGGGCATGACCAGGTCCTTCGGCAACTCGTCTGGTCGCCGGGGGTACGCCCGACCCACCGCGATGCCGGGCTCGACGCTCAGGTCCACCAGGGGGGTGAACTGGTGCTGGATACCCGGGGCGAACTGGAGCACCGAGTCGTGGTTGCCGGTGGAGAAGGCCACGTCCCGGCCGTACAGCGAGAGCGTGAAGTAGTCGCGGCGCGTGGCACCATAGAAGGACTGGAGGCGCAGCTCCGGGTAGCGCTGCTGGGGGTAGGCCGCGTTGCCGCGCGTGAGGGGCCGCGTGGGGCCTTCCAGCAGACCGTTGACGACCCAACCAAGTGTGCCGGCCACCGACAGACGCTTGATGCCGAGCGACGTCCAGAAGCCCGCCGCGGTCTCCGTGTAGATGTAGGCGCTGTCCGTGCGGCCCGTGGCGCCGACGGGGGCCGCCGGGAGGCTGCCTCCGCCCACGCCTCCGTAGTTCTCGAAGGGGAAGCTGCCGAAGGTGGTGGTGTGGACGCCGATCAGCGAGAAGTCGCGGCGCAGCTTGTAGTCGGCGCGCGTGTAGACGGACTGGAGGATCTCCACCGAGGACAGCGGGAACTGGCGCAGGAGGAACTGCGGCTCGTAGACGAGCTTGACCTTGAGGCGGTTGGTGTAGAGGTCGCTGTCCAGGCGCGGGGTGAGCACGACGTCGGTCACCACCTGCTGGCCGTGAGCGTTCTCGGTGAGCAGGGGGGTGCGGACGATGGACTCGACTCGGGCCGAGGCCTTGTAGCGGACGGCCGGGGCGGAGGCCACCAGCAGCCAGCCGAGGGCCAGTGCGGGCAGCGCCATGGAGTTACTCCACCACCAGCACGTCGCCCGTCCTCAGACGGAAGGTGGGAGCGGAGCCCTCGTTGCGCGTGAGGGCCTCGTAGGTGAAGCGGATGCGCACCGGGGTGGGGTAGCCGGGCTCCTTGCGCAGCACGTAGATGGCGTCGTCGCGCGCGTAGTCGGTGAAGCCGCCGGCCTCGGAGAGCGCCTGCAGGGGGCCGGAGCCGGACTCGAGCAGCTTCTTGCCCGGGTTGCGCACCTCGCCGAGCACGGAAATCTTGATGGGCTGGGCCTCGTCCACCATGACGGTGACGACGGGGTTGGCCACCAGGTCCTTGAGCTTCTGCTCCATGGCGCGGGCGAGCGCGGCGGGCGTCATGCCGGCGGCCTCCACGTCGTTGAGCAGGGGCAGGCTGATGCGGCCATCGTCCCGCACGCGCAGGCGCGAGGAGATGTCGCGCTGGTTCCACACGTTGACGTTGAGGACGTCGCCCTTGCGGATGAGGTAGCTGTCGTCCTGCGGCTGGGTGAGCTGGGGCTCGCGGTAGTCGTCCACCCAGACGAAGCGGCCCGGCTTGTAGCAGGCCGACAGCAGCAGGAGCGTGGCCAGCAGGGGCCACCGGCGGAGGGAGGGGCGGGAGGAGAGGCTCATGGCGGACAGGGAGGGCTTCATGCGGCACGGACCTCGGAGGACGGTGGTCCGGAGGGAGGTTGCTCGGCGGAGGACGGGGGCTTGCGGCGGTTGCGCACCCTGCGCACCAGCCCGAGCACCTCGTCCTTGCGCACCGCGCCGGTGAGGAGGATGAGGGACACGTAGAGGACGCCGTCCACCCCCATGCGGGCGAGGCCGCGCACCAGGTCGCGCTCGTCCAGCCCCAGCCGGCCCAGCAGCAGGTGGACGGCGGTGACGGTGGCGCACACCCCGAGCGTCTTGCCCAGCACGGCGAGGCTGCGCGCGTCCCAGGCCCGCGAGCCGATGGCGTACACGAGGATGGCGGTGACGACGATCTCGTAGAGGGCCAGCGAGGTGGCGGTGGCGCTCGCGCCGCCGGTGAGGCCCCGCCACTGCATGAAGGGGCCGATGAGCAGCAGGTTGAGCCCCAGCTTGAGGCCCACGGCGAGCACGGTGGTGCGCGTCACCGTCCAGGCGCGGTTGGCCGCCATGAGCCAGCTGCCGCACACGGTGGCCACGTAGGTGAAGACGAAGATGGGGGCCAGCAGCCGCAGCACCGGCGCGGCCGGCAGGTAGCGCTCGCCGATGAGCAGCCGCACCCATGTCTCGGCGCCCAGCGCCAGCGCCAGCGTCACCGGCACGGACAGCGAGACAATGCCCTCCAGCCCCCGGCGGAGGATGCGGGTGAACTCCTCCTGGGAGCTCGCCGCCGCGCGCGACATCATCGGCAGCAGCACCCAGCCGAGGATGGGCGAGAGCAGCATCGTCATGCCCGCGATGCCCCAGACGGCGCCGTAGTAGCCCACCTCCGTCGTGTTCGCGATGGCGCCCAGGACGAAGACGTCCAACGGGCCGTTGCTGGCCAGCGCCGCGTCGTTGAGGAAGAAGGGCAGGGCGGCCAGCAGCGTCGCGGCGGTGGCGCGCAAATCCAGGTGCAGCCGCAGCCCGGCATGCTGGTGCGTGAGGCGCAGGAGGTAGACGGTCTTGAAGAGCTCCGCGGCGATGAAGGGCGCGGCCAGCCACGGCAGCGGCGCGCGCAGCAGCAGCAGCGCGGCCAGCCCGAAGCCCCAGATGCACTTCATGAGGATGTGGGCCACGGACAGGCCATCCACCTTCTCGTGCGCGTGCAGCACCGCGGCGAGGATGGCGTTGAGGCGGAAGAAGAACTGGTAGACGCCCAGGAGCAGCGCGAGCGCGCGCACCTCGGGAGGTGCCCCCCGCAGGTGCATCACCCCCAGCAGGGCGCCCAGCAGCAGCACCGCGAGGACGGCCTGCAACAGCAGCGTGCCGCCGAAGAACTCGTTGGCGTGCTCCTTGCGGACGGCCACCTCCTTGCGGATGTAGACGTCCAGGCCGAGCGCGCTGAGGATGAAGAAGGCGGCCGCGGTGTTGGTGGCCCAGTTGTACTGGCCGAAGCTCTCCGGGCCGAGCAGCCGCGGCACCAGCACCTGCAGGCCGAACCCGATGACGTACGTCACCAGCAGCGACCCGCCCAGCTTCAGGGCGTTGCGCAGGGGCGTCTGGGTGTCCACCGGGGCGGGCTCTGCCCGCGGGGTGGACGCCGCGCTCGTCTGGGGCGTTTCGATGACGGGTACCTCGACAGGAAGGGCCGTGCGCAGTGAACGACACAGGTACACCTCCGTCAAATACGCGGCTACATGGCTGTAGAGCGGGCAGTCGGGCTTCTCACAGGGCGAGAATGCTCTCGGCCAGGGGCGACAGGTGGGTTGCTATCTGCCTGCCTGGCTTGCTGGTAGGAGGACGTGCATGGAGACGCTGGAGCCCGAGCCCATCTTCCCGCATGAACTCCGCGATGCCTGGCCCGCGCTCTCGCGCGACGAGCGCGTGGAGAGCTTCAAGCTGGTGCCCCACGCCACGGCGGACGACTTCTTCCTGACGCTGTCCGCCCCGGAGCAGGCGGAGCTCATCCTCGCGATGGCCCCGGGCGAGCGGCGCACGTGGATGCGGCTGCTGGCCCCGGACGACGCGGTGGACGTGGTGCAGGCGGCTCCGTCCGAGCACCGGGAGGCGCTGCTGCGGGAGCTGGACGAGGCCACGCGCCGCGAGGTGCAGGTGCTCCAGGCCTACGAGGAGGACGAGGCCGGCGGCCTGATGAATCCTCGCTTCGCGCGTGTGCGGCCGGAGATGACCATCGACGAGGCCATCGGCTACCTGCGCATGCAGACGCGCGAGCAGGTGGAGACCGTCTACTACGGCTACGTGCTGGACGCGCGGCAGCACCTGCTGGGCGTGGTGTCGCTGCGCCAGCTCTTCCAGGCCGCCCCGGACAAACGCGTGGAGGAGGTGATGCGGCGCGACGTCGCCACCGTCTCCGAGGACACGCACCAGGAGGCGGTGAGCCGGCTCTTCGCCGAGCAGGGTCTGATGGCCATCCCCGTGGTGGATGCCGAGCGGCGGATGAAGGGCATCGTCACCGTGGACGACATCGTCCAGGTGGTCCAGGAGGAGGCCACCGAGGACATCCAGAAGGTGGGCGGCATGGAGGCGCTGGACGCGCCCTACTTCGAGGTGGGCCTCCTCGACATGCTGAAGAAGCGCGCGGGCTGGCTGCTGGTGCTCTTCGTGGGCGAGATGCTCACGGCCACGGCCATGGGCCACTTCGAGGAGGAGATCTCCCGGGCGGTGGTGCTGGCGCTCTTCGTGCCGCTCATCATCAGCTCGGGAGGCAACTCGGGCAGTCAGGCCACCACGCTCATCATCCGCTCGCTGGCGCTCTCCGAGGTGCGGCTGCGCGACTGGTGGCGCGTGATGCGGCGCGAGGTGGTGGCGGGGATGGCGCTGGGGACCATCCTGGGCGCGGTGGGCATCGCGCGCATTCTCGTGTGGCAGGGCCTCTTCCACACCTATGGCGAGCACGCCTTCCTGGTGGCGATGACGGTGGGCCTGTCGCTGGTGGGCGTGGTGACGTGGGGCACGCTCTCCGGCTCCATGCTGCCCTTCGCGCTGCGCCGGTTGGGATTCGATCCGGCGAGTGCCTCGGCGCCCTTCGTGGCCACGCTGGTGGACGTATCCGGGCTCGTCATCTACTTCACCGTGGCCGCCATCCTCCTGCGCGGCACGCTGCTTTGAACCCCCCTCCGGCGGCTGGGGACAGGGACGGGGCGCGGCGCTTGATGAACGAGAAGAGACCGTGGGGGCTGCTGCTCGGCGTGTTGCTGGCCGGGTGCGCGGCCTCGGAGCCTTCGCTGCGCGGGCAGGAGGCGCTCGACGCCATCTCCCAGGAGGCGGAGTCGGAAGCGGCCGATACGTGCCTGACCGTCCTCTGTGACGAGGAGGTGTGCGGCTTCTTCCGCTGCGAGGATGTGGCCGAGACCATGGCCGCGAGAGAAGGCGCGGAGCCTGTGCCCGGCGGCGTGGTGAAGGTGCGCGGCGTGCAGGGGCTGGGTGTGTACCCGCCGGGCTACAGCGGTTCACCCATGCGGTACTGGGGACGGCCGCTGCCACTGCCACGGGAGCAGGGGGCCATCTTCATCATCCCCTGGAGGAACCACCACCTCCGCAACCTGCTGCCGAGCCAGAAGCAGCTCATCGAGGAGGCGAATAGGAAGCTGAACCGGCCTCACGACAAGCACCACATCTTCCCGCAGGAGTTCAAGGAGTGGTTCGAGGGCAAGGGCATCGACATCCATCAATGGACGATGTTCATCGAAACGGAGCTGCACAAAACCATTCACCGGGGTGAGCGTGGTGGCCCCTGGAACGCGGAGTGGCGGCAGTTCAAGAGAGCGAACGAACGAACCGCGACGAAGGAGGAAATCTGGAAGCACGCCTGGGAGCTGTGCGTGCGTTTTGGTCTGATGGCGCCGCTCCAGCCGTATCATGGCAAGACGCAGCTGCCCCCCCCTATGCCGTTCTGAGGAGATGATGCGGTTCTACTGGCTGGATTGCGTTCCGTACGAGAGCGTGCGCTACAGGGGTGAGTACAACGCCAGGCGGAGGTGGGGCCTGCCCGGGCTGCATTGCCCCTCCTGTGGTGGGGACTGCGTTGATTCGGAGATGTTTCCGAGCGTCGACCTCTCGGGGTTGCCAGAGGCAAAGCAGCTGGAAAGGGCCTGGCAGGAAACGGATGTCGAGAAGTTCGAACGCTTGAGGCAATTGGTGAAGCCGTTGGCTCCGGTCTGGGCGCGTCTGGCGCCGGGGGCCCGATTTGGTCCACTTACCGGCTCGGCCCACGGTAGCTTCGCGCAGATCTATACGCTGGACGGTGACACGGTGCTCATCCGCCGCGAGGCGTTGGAGCAACTCCAGGCGGAAGGTCTGCGGGAGCTGAAGGGAGTCCGCACCGGGCTGCGCTTCAGGCAGAGGAACGCGCCGGAGTTGCTGGAACTGGAGGTGGAGATGCACGGCCTCTTCCACCCAGACTGCCTGCCACCCGGCAAGGCCAACCCCTGCGGCACGTGTGGCTGCTACGGCTTTGCCCTGCCCAAGCAGCCCCTGCTCGATAGGGCCTCGCTGCCGGAGCACCTGGACGTGTTCCGGCTGCGCAACTTCACCAATGTCATCGTCATCACCGAGCGCTTCGCGGACACCCTGCGGCGGCTCGGCTTCGAGGAGTTCTCCCTGCGAGAGCTCCCCGTGCGCTGAGCCTCGGGGGCTCAGCGCCTCACACCGGCCTGACTAGCTCGCGCCGCTGCCGGTGAGCACCACCGGCACCGTCTTGAGGATCAGGTTGATGTCGTTCTTCAGGCTCCAGTGGTCGATGTACTGCATGTCCAGGTACATCCACTCCTCGAACGAGATCTGGTTGCGGCCGGAGACCTGCCAGATGCACGTGAGGCCCGGACGCACCGACAGCCGGCGCCGCTGCCACGCCGCGTACTTCTCCACCTCGCTGGGAATCGGCGGCCGCGGCCCCACCACGCTCATCTCGCCGCGCAGCACGTTGATGAGCTGCGGCAGCTCGTCGATGGAATACTTGCGGATGAAGCGCCCAATCCCCGTGATGCGCGGGTCGTTCTTCATCTTGAAGACCGGACCCGTCTGCTCGTTCATCGCCTCGAGCTTCGCCTTCAGCTCCTCGGCGTTGACCACCATGGAGCGGAACTTGAGCATGTGGAACGTCTTGCCGTGCAGCCCCACGCGCTTCTGCTTGAAGAAGATGGGCCCGCGGCTGGTGAACTTCACCCCCAGCGCCACCCCGATGAGCAGCGGCGAGAGCATCGCCAGCGCCGCCGCCGAGCTCACGATGTCGAACAGCCGCTTGAGCGCCATCTGGTGCGGCCGGAAGGCGTGCGTCATGAAGTGCAGGTAGCCGTCGGAGATCGCATGGTCATCCACCGGCCGCGCCCGATCGAAGCGCATGTGGTACGCCGGCAGCGCGAACGGGATGCCGAAGTTCTCACACAGCTTCACCGCCGCCTGCATCTCCGCCGAGTGCTTGAGCATGTTGCCGGCGATGTAGACCTCGTCCACCGGCACCGTGCACAGGATGTGCTCCAGGTCCTTTACCGTCCCCAGCACCGGCGCCGGCGGCACCGTCGTGGCCGTCTCGTTGCTGAAGCCCAAGAAGCCGATGACCTTGCGCCGGTGCTTGCTGTTCAGGTCCTCGCCCGTGAGCCGGCCCATGGCGCCCACGCCGACGATGAGCACCTCGTCCAGCGGCTGCTCCTGCACCGACAGGTTGCGGAAGAGCTTCAGGCGCAACAGCGCCACCGAGGGCCACAACAGCGGCGGGAACATGCTCAGCGCGACGATCCACGACTCGGTGCCCATCACCAGACGCGTGACGAAGAGCACCACCGTGACGACCATCACCTGGATGGAGATGAGCGCCAGGTCATCCAGCCGCTCCCGGTCCGCGAAGCGCACGTCATAGAGGCACAGCGCCGTGCCCACCACCAGCCACGCCACCACGCCCACCCCGAGCAGCACCCACACATCCGTGCGCTCCAGGTGCAGATCGTGCCCCATCATCGTCGTGGAGATGAGCAGCGCGGCCACCACCAGCACCAGGTCCACCGCCAGGTTCAGCTTGGCGGCGAACCCCGGCGCGAAGCGCGAGGGTGGGGCATCGGGGCGGTTGGGGCTCACCACCGCCAACTGCTTCTCCGTGGTCTCCAGCGCGCCAGGCGGCGGCGTCAGAGCGGGGCCCAGCCCTGGCGGCGGCGTCTCGGCGGGAGCCAACCCGTTGGGTGGGGTCTCCGCACCCACGCGGGGGCTGGCCGAGGGCGGCTCGCTGGGGGTCACTTCAACTTGAGATGCGGGTCGCATGGAGGCCTTCCCAGATTCAACACCAACAGCACCGCATGATAGGGGGCCGCGACGTCCTCAAAAAGCCAGGGATCGCGAACTGTTAAGACGGCGTATCCCCTTCGTTGCGCGGTGCGCAGCGTAGAAGGTTGTCCGGAAATCCGTCAACCTTCCCTGGATTTTTACATTTTGAGTGTTGCTCCCAGTGGACACGGATTTGCCCTGGAGTCCGGGCACACACGTGCCTTACTTGTAGGGGCATGGGATGTGCACGTCGGGAAAAGGACGTGTTGGGTCCTCCATGCCATGGGTCCGGAAGGCCAAGCTGCCCGGGGGGAAGTGGGCCTCGCCACCCGGGCCCGTGACATGGACGCCGCCGCTACGGCTTCTCCGGGAGCTGGTAGTCCGCCACCCACCCAGTGGGCGTGAGCACGAATTTGAGCTGGTGCCTGGAGACCGTCCCCCGGGCGGTGGAAGTCTTCTGGGCCCAGCGCTCCAGGGCCTCGAAGCGCTCCGCTGAGCTCCCGGCGGTGAGCAGCTCGGGTACGTGAAGCCGCAAGTCCTCCGCCGAGGGCGACTGCTGCTCAAGGGAGAAGAGGACCATGCCCTTCGTCGCGCTCATGTCCGTGATCTCGCACCGCACATAGTGCGCCAGGTCCGCATGGAATCCTGGCGTGTCGAAGTCCGTGGGCGGGACCCGGGAGGGATGGTGCTGGAGGAAGTCGAGATCCGCCTGCCGGATGAAGTTGGACGGGCTCAGTCCTTGCGGAAGGCGCGAGACCACGGGTGCCTCAAGCATGTGGTGCCTGCAGAGGAAGCGCGCCTTGTCGCGCAGCTCCCATTGCGCCGTCTTGGGATCGTCGAACTGCTCCTGCGTGAAGGACTTGCTGTTGGGAGCAAGCGTCAGCCGGATGTTGAAGGTGTAGTCGACCTGGACGGGCCTGCCTTGAAAGGTCACGGGCGTGTAGCGCTGCTGGTACAGGCTCATCAGCACCGCATCCGTCAGCAAGGGGAGGGGTTTGATGATGCGGCACCGGGTCACCCAACCCGTCTGGGTGATGACGCATTTGACGACCATCAATCCCTGCACCCTGGCCGCGAGCGCATTGACCGTGTAGGCGGGCGGGGGCCCCTCGAGCTTTTCGGGCCGGGTCATGCCCGCGCCAAAGGGAAGCACATCGCCACCGATGGGGCCTGCCGAGGCCGCGTCCGTCATACCGGCGGTGGGGGCTTGCTGAGCTGTCTGGGACGGGACCGCGGAAGGCGGGGGCACGGGCCCGCGGGAGGGAGTCCTGGAAGCGCGCGGCGAGGGGAAGCGCTGGGCTTCTTCCGGGAGTTGGTAGTCGGCGCGCCAGCCCAGGCGCGATTGGCGGAAGCGGAGCAGGTGCCTGGAGCTGATGGTCTCGGGTTTCGACTGCTGCATCCAGAGCGCCAGCGCCGCGCGGCGCTCCTCCGGCGAGGACGCCTGGAGGACCTGCGGTGGCAGTTGCCGGGCATCCCACTGGGGTTGGCGTTGCTCGACCCAGACGCCCAGGAGGTCTCCGCGTAGACCCGCATAGGTGACCTCGCACTCGACATACCGTGCCAGCTCCGCATGGAGGCCGGGCCTGTCGAGCTCCGACACGGGAAGCAGCGAAGGCTCCTTCTGGATGAAGTCGAGATCTTCCTCGCGGATGTAGAGGGAGGGATTGATTGCCTCCGGAAGGCGGGACGGCACGGGCAGCAGGAGTTGCTGGTGCTGACAGAGCACGAGCGCCTTCTGGAGCACGTCCGCCGACAATCGCGGCGTGGCCGGCGGCTTCGCGGACTCACGTCCAGCCGAGCATGCTGACAGGGCCGCATGCGCCAGGAGCAGGAGGAGGAGTCTCGTCCACATCGAGTATCGGGGTCTGAACATGCCTCCGAGCCTATGAGTGGTGACAGGCCCCGGGAAGTGTGACGGTTGTAGGGGCAGGAGGTGACGCCATGCCCTCTTCCGAGCCGCCCGCCCCCGTACTGTCGCGCCGCGCGCTGGACGCGGCCCTGTTCGATCTGGACGGCGTGGTGACGCGCACGGCGCAGGTGCATGCCGAGGCGTGGACGCGCCTGTTCAACGCGTACTTTCCCCTCCAGCCCTTCACGGCGGAGGACTACCAGCGCTACGTGGATGGCAGGCCGCGCCTGGACGGCATCCGCTGCTTCCTCCAGAGCCGGGGCCTCGCGCTGCCCGAGGGCTCGCCCGAGGAGGGACCGGAGGCGGAGACGGTCTGGGGACTGGGCAAGCGCAAGAACGGCTACTTCCTCAAGGCGCTGGAGCAGCGGGGCGTGGAGGTGTTCGCGGGGGCGGTGGGGCTGCTGGAGCGGCTGAGGGCGGCGGGCTTCCGCACGGCGGTGGTGTCGGCGAGCCGCAACTGCGAGGCGGTGCTGCGGGCGGCCGGGCTGGAGCATCTCTTCGACGCCCGGGTGGACGGTGTGGAGGCGGGGAAGCTCGGGTTGCCGGGCAAGCCCTCCCCGGACACGTTCCTGGAAGCGGCACGGCGGTTGGGCGTGCCCCCGGAGCGCGCGGTGGTGTTGGAGGACGCGCAGGCGGGTGTGCAGGCGGGGAGGCGAGGGCACTTCGGGTACGTCATCGGTGTGCGCCGGGCGGGGCCGGAAGGGGCGCTGGTGCGGGCCGGCGCGGACGTGGAGGTGGCGCACCTGTCCACCGTGAAAGTGGAGGAAGGAGAGCCCTGAGTCATGCGGCCGATGCGGGAGGTGCCCTCGGCGCTGCTGGCGCGGCGGGAGGAGCTGTTGCGGCGGATGGCGGGCCGGCAGGTGGCCCTCTTCCTGGACTATGACGGCACGCTGTCGCCCATCGTGCCCAACCCGGAGGACGCGCGGCTGTCGGACGCCATGCGCGCCACGCTGGTGACGCTGGCTCGGCACTACCCGGTGGCCATCGTGAGCGGGAGGGACTTGCCGGTCCTCCGGGGCTTCGTGGGGCTGGAGGGCGTGTACTACGCGGGCAGCCACGGCTTCGAGATAGAAGGCCCGGGCGGGCAGTCCTTCGAGCTGGAGGAAGGCCGGGCGCTGGTGCCCGAGCTGGACGCGGCCCAGAAGGAGCTGGCCGCGGGGCTCGAGGCCATTCCCGGCGCGAAGCTGGAGCGCAAGCGCTTCAGCGTGGCGGTGCACTGGCGGCACGTGGAGGTGGGGCGTGCGGGGGAGGTGGAGCGGGTGGTGGACGCGGTGCTCGCGCGCCACCCGCGGCTGCGCAAGAGCGGGGGCAAGAAGGTGTTCGAGGTGCAGCCGGACATCGACTGGCACAAGGGCCGCGCGGTGCAGTGGATGCTGCGCGCGCTGCGGCTGGAGGGCGAGGCCGTGCTGCCGGTGTACCTGGGGGATGACCTCACGGACGAGGACGCCTTCAAGGAACTGGAGGGACGGGGACTGGGGCTGGTGGTGCGCGGCGAGGTGGAGCGGCCCACGGCGGCGGACTACGCGCTGGCGGACGTGGACGAGGTGCGCCAGTTCCTGGAGCTGCTCATCACCCGGGCCGGAGGGACGGTGCGATGAATGGAGCGCACTGGCTGTTCACCTACGAAGGCCTCGAGCCGCGCAGGGAGGGGCTGCGCGAGGCGCTGTGCACGCTGGGCAATGGCTACTTCGCCACGCGCGGAGCGGCGCCGGAGTCCGAGGCGGACGAGACGCATTACCCGGGGACGTACCTGGCGGGCGGGTACAACCGGCTGAAGACGGACCTGGCCGGGCGGGTGGTGGAGAACGAGGACCTGGTGAACATGCCCAACTGGCTGCCGCTCACCTTCCGGCTGGAGGGCGGCGACTGGTTCAACGCGCAGGCGGTGCGGCTGCTGGAGTACCGGCAGGTGCTGGACCTGGCGCGGGGGCTGCTGTTGCGCACGCTGCGCTTCGAGGACCGGCGGGGGCGGCGCACGCGCGTGGAGCAGCGGCGCTTCGTGCACATGCGCGACAAGCACCTGGCGGGGCAGGAGCTGGTGCTGGTGCCGGAGAACTGGAGCGGGCGGGTGCACGTGCGCTCGGCGCTGGACGGGCGGGTGGTGAATGGAGGCGTGCCCCGCTACCGGCAGCTCAACTGCAAGCACCTGCGGACGCTGGTGACGGAGGAGCTGGACGCGGAGACGCTGCTGCTGGAGGTGGAGACGGTGCAGTCGCGCGTGGAGGTGGCCGAGGCGGCGCGGACGCGGCTGTACGTGGATGGGCAGCCGGCCCAGGCCCGGCGGGGGCTCGCCGTGGAGGACGGCTACCTCGCGCACGAGCTCACGCTGGAGCTGCGCGAGGGCCAGCGGCTGGCGGTGGAGAAGGTGGTGGCGCTGTACTCGTCGAGGGACCACGCGGTGTCCGAGGCGGCCATGGAGGCGCGCCACGCGGTGGGGCAGGCCCCCGCGCGCTTCGACGAACTGGTGGCCACGCACGTACGGGCGTGGGAGCACCTGTGGCGCCGCAGCGACCTGGACCTGGAGCTGGCCGAGCCGGACCACATCCACACCACGCTGCGGCTGCACATCTTCCACCTGTTGCAGACGGTGTCTCCGCACACCATCGACCAGGACGTGGGGGTGCCGGCGCGCGGCTGGCACGGCGAGGCCTACCGGGGTCACATCTTCTGGGACGAGCTGTTCGTCTTCCCCTTCCTCAACCTGCGGCTGCCGGCGCTGACGCGGGCGCTGTTGCGCTACCGGCACCGGAGGCTGCGGCGGGCGCGCGAGGCGGCGCGGGAGGCGGGCTTCCGTGGGGCGATGTTCCCCTGGCAGAGCGGCAGTGATGGGCGCGAGGAGAGCCAGCGGCTGCACCTCAATCCCCGCTCGGGGCGGTGGGTGCCGGACGTGACGTGGCTGCAGCGGCACATCAACGCGGCCGTCGCCTACAACGTCTGGCAGTACTACCAGGCCACGGCGGACACCGAGTTCCTGTACTACTACGGGGCGGAGATGCTGCTGGAGCTGGCGCGCTTCTGGGCCAGCATGGCCCGGTGGAACCCCGTGCTGCGGCGCTACGAGATTCTCGGCGTGATGGGGCCGGACGAGTACCACACGGGCTACCCGGACCGGGCGGAGCCGGGGCTGGACAACAACGCCTATACGAACCTCATGGCGGTGTGGGTGCTGTGCAAGGGATTGGAGGTGCTCCAGTTGTTGCCCGGCGAGCGGCGGGACGAGTTGCTCGAGACGCTGTCGCTGGGAGCGGAGGAGCTGGCGCACTGGGAGGATGTGAGCCGGAAGATGCGGCTGGTGTTCCACGCGGACGGCGTGCTGAGCCAGTTCGAGGGCTACGAGCAGCTCGAGGAGTTCGACTGGGCGGCGTACCGGGCGCGCTATGGCGACATCCAGCGGCTGGACCGGATTCTGGAGGCCGAGGGGGACTCGCCCAACCGCTACAAGCTGTCGAAGCAGGCGGACGTGCTGATGTTGTTCTACCTGTTCTCTGCGGAGGAGATGAAGGAGCTCTTCGAGCGGCTGGGATACCCGTTCGATCCGGAGCTGATTCCGAAGACGGTGGACTACTACCTGCAGCGGGCCTCGCACGGCTCGACGCTGAGCGGGGTGGTGCACTCGTGGGTGCTGGCACGCAGTGATCGCCCGCGCTCGTGGAAGCTGTTCAGCGAGGCCTTGAGGAGCGACATCTCGGACGTGCAGGGCGGGACGACGCCGGAGGGCATCCACCTGGGCGCGATGTCGGGGACGGTGGACCTGATGCAGCGGGCGTACACGGGCATCGAGGTGCGCGGGGACGTGCTGCACTTCAATCCGAACCTGCCCGAGGGGCTGACGCGGCTGAAGTTCCTGCTGCGCTACCGCAAGCACATGGTGGAGGTGGAGATCACCCAGGACAAGCTGGTGCTCAACAGCCGGTGGCCCGCGCCCGCGCCGCTGGAGTTCGCGCTGCGGGGCGTGCGTCACCAGCTCCTGTCCTGCGAGACGCGGGAGTTCCCCATCACGAGCCCGCCCCTCTCGCCGGAGTCGGAGCTGCACGGCGCGGGCCCGTGAGCCGCTGGTTCCCGGGTGGCTATTCCTTCACGGGCTTGCGTGCCCGCACCTGCTCGCCCGCCCGTGTATCACCACCGCACGGGCAGCGACTCGAAACCGCGGAAGAGCAGCCCGCCACACTTGATGCGCGGCAGTTGCGTCTCGTCCAGGCGCAGCTCCGGCATGCGGTGCAGCAGCTCCTCGAAGGCGATCTCCAGCTCGCGGCGCGCCAGCCCGGCCCCCAGGCAGTGGTGGGGCCCGAAGCCGAAGCTCATCGACTTCTGCTGGTGCGGATCCCTCGTGATGTCGAAGCGGTCCGCGTCCGGGAAGGCCGCCGGATCATGGTTCGCCGCCGCCAACCCCAGGAACACGATGTCGCCCTTGCGGATGGTCCGGCCGCGCAGCTCGATGGTGTCCACGGCGATGCGGTGCATGAAGGGCACCGGCGGCGCGAAGCGCATCATCTCCTCGATGGCGGGCTTGAGCAGGGTGGGGTCCTTGCGCAAGAGCGCGAGCTGGTCCGGGTGCGTGAGCAGCTCGTACAGGCCGTTGCTGAGCTGATCCGTCGTGGTGAGGTGCCCGGCCGCGAGCAGCAGGTGGGTGTTGGCCACCACCTCCTCCGTCGTCATCCCGCCCTGGTCCTGGGCACGCAGCATGTGGCTGATGAGATCCGTGCCCGGCTCGCGGCGCCGCTCCTCCACCAGGGCCGTCAGGAACTGGTTGATCTTCGCCTGGCCCTCGTTGGCCTGCCGCGCCAGCTCCATGATGTTGGCCGCCCCCGTGCTGGTCAGCCGCGTCACCGCCTCGCCCCACTGCTGGAGGCGCTCGCGGTCCTCGGGCGAGATGCCGAGCAGCTCCGCCATGACGAGCGGGGGCATCTGGTAGAAGACCTCGGGCACCAGGTCCGCCTGGCGCTGGTGGCGCAGCTTGTCCAACTGCGTCACCAGGGTGCGGTGGATGAGGGGCCGCCAGCTGTCGAGCACCTGCGGGGCGAAGGCCGCCCCCGTCTGCCGCCGCGGGCGCAGGTGGGCCGCGCCGTCCTTGCACGCCATCTGCCGCTTGAAGGCGTCCGTCACCTCGCGGATGGACTCCGGGCTCAGTCCCATCAGCTGGAACTGGTGCTCCAGCACCTTGCCCCGGTCCGCGCTCAGCCGCGAGTCCCTCAGCCCGTTCATCACGTCGTCGTGGCGCGTGAGGAACCACGCATGCACCACGTCCGACCAGTGCACCGGGTCGTTCTCTCTCAACTCCTTGTAGAAGGGGACCGGGTCGAGCAGGTTCTCCGGATCGACAGGATTGAGTTGTAGCTTCCGGGCTGCGCTCGCCATGGGGTCCCTCCTCCCGCCCGCCTGAAGTTTCCGTTCTGGCGGGGTGTGCCTGAATCGCACCGTTGTCCTGATTTGATATGCAGATGCCAGGCCAGGGGACTCATGCAACGCATTGGCCGAGACAGCAAGGGTGTAAAGCTTTGGATTCTGGTGCCCTGAGCGGGTAGGGCCGGGTAGGGCCGAGGGAGCCAATCCACCTGGGAAGCGTCCTCGGGCCGGGGTAGCCGGGGACTCTCCGGGTCACCCGGTACCCAACAGGTGGGTCATCGCGCGGGGGTGTCACCGGCAGTGCGGAAGGGAGCCCTGGAGTCCGAGACAGATGGGGTCATGGTAGAGGGGCCCTCGCATGAGCACGGAATTGTTGGAGCGGGTGGTCATCCGCGAGGCGCGGCCCGAGGACGACGCGGCCATCGGCGAGCTGCTGGTGGAGGCGTTCGTGACCCAGTACGCCAAGAAACTACCCGAGGTGGTGTACACGGAAGAGCGCAAGCGGAGCCTCCGGGACACGGCGAGCAAACGCGCGGTGGCGAAGGTGCTGGTGGCCGAGTTGGACGGCCGTGTGGTGGGGACGGTGGCGCTGTGGCCGCCGGGCGCACCCGGCTCGGAGGCGTGGCTGCCGGGCGCGGCGGACCTGCGGCACCTGGCCACCGCGGTGGAGCTCCACGGCCAGGGCCTGTCCATCCCGCTGCTGGAGGCAGCCGAGCGGTGGGCGCGGGAGTGGCGCGTGCCCGCCGTCTGCCTGCACGTGCGCCGGGGCGCGGCGGGCGTGGCGCGCATGTACCAGCGCCGGGGCTTCACCCGCGAGCCCTCGGCCGACCTGGACACGCCCGCCGTGTACCTCGAGGCCTTCGTGCTGAGGTTCGAGGACTGAGGCAAGTGCCCGCTCTCCCTCCTGCTGGGGAGAGGGCGGGGTCCCCCGGGGCGCGTGCCTAGATTCAGGGCGAACGCGGACCCACCGGGGGACACCATGCGCGCGCCGCCCATCTCCGACTACGCACTGCTGTCCGACTGCCACTCGGCCCTGCTGGTGAGCCGGCGGGGCTCGGTGGACTGGCTGTGCTTTCCCCGCTTCGACTCACCCGCCGTGTTCGGCCGGCTGCTGGGCGCGGAGGCGGGGCACTGGGTGCTGCGGCCGGTGAAGGGGCGCTCGCACCGGCGCTACCTCGAACGCACGCTCGTCCTGGAGACGCTGCACCACACGCCCACCGGCATCGCCGTGCAGGTGGAGGCGCTGGCGCTGGGGCGCGGCAACCGCGAGCACGAGCTGGGGGCCCACGCGCCCGGCATGGTGCTGCGCCGGGTGATGTGCGTCGAGGGCCAGGTGGAGTTCGAGACGGACTTCGCCCCGCGGCCCGAGTACGGCCTGGTGCACCCGCTGCTGCGCGAGGTGGAGGGCGGCGTGCTGGCGCAGGGGGGCGCGGACCGGCTGCGGCTGTCCTCGCCGGTGCGCCTGCGCCTGGCGGACTGCAACGCGTCCGGGCGCTTCACGCTTCGGGCGGGCGAGTCGGTGTGCTTCGCCCTGGAGCACCGCACGTCGTGGGCGCCGCCGTCGCGCGCCCGGAGCCAGCAGGAGCTTCACGCGTGGCTGCAGGACACGGTGGAGGGGTGGCGCAGCTGGTCGGACATGCACCAGAACTACGAGGGCCCCTGGCGCGAGCTGGTGCACCACAGCGGCCGCGTGCTGCAGGCGCTCACCTTCCAGCCGACGGGCGCCATCGTCGCCGCGCCCACCACCTCGCTGCCCGAGTCGGTGGGCGGCGAGCGCAACTGGGACTACCGCTACACGTGGCTGCGCGACGCGAGCCTCACGCTCGAGGCGCTCTGGGTGGCCGCCTGCCCCGACGAGGCCTGGCTCTTCTTCGACTTCCTCACCTCGGCCATGACGCAGATGCGCCGGGGGGAGGACCTTCAAATCATGTTTGGCATTGGCGGCGAGCACGACCTGAGCGAGCGCGTGCTGCCGCACCTGCCGGGGTGGAGGGGCAGCTGGCCGGTGCGGGTGGGCAATGGCGCCTGGTCGCAGCGGCAGCTGGACGTCTACGGCGAGGTGCTCGCGGCGGCGCACCGGCTCGAGCCGCAGTTGGAGATGTTGGATGCGGCCGGGCGGCGGTTCCTGCGGACGCTGGCGGACTCGGCGGCGGACCGCTGGGCCGAGCCGGACCAGGGCATCTGGGAGATGCGGGGCGCGCCGCGGCACCACCTCTACTCGAAGCTGATGTGCTGGGTGGCGATGGACCGGGCGCTCGCGTTGAAGGACATGCTGGGCGCGGACCCCGAGCGCGTGGCGCGCTGGAAGCGGGTGCGGCGCGACATCCGCGCGGCCATCCTGGAGCACGGGTGGAACGAGGAGGTGGGGGCCTTCACGCAGTCCTTCGACTCGGACGTGCTGGATGCGTCGGTGCTGATGATGCCCATCGTCGGCTTCCTGCCCGCGAGCGATCCGAGGATGCGCGCCACCCTGGACGTCATCGCCTCGGACCTCACGGATGCGCGCGGGCTCGTGTACCGCTACCGGGCGGAGGACGGGCTGGCGGGCGAGGAGGGGACGTTCTTCCTGTGCACCTTCTGGCTGGCGCAGGCCTACGCCCTGGCGGACGACGTGGAGCGGGCTCGCGAGACGTTCACGCAGGCGGTGGAGCACGTGAACGACGTGGGGCTGCTGTCCGAGGAGGTGGAGCCCGAGAGCGGAGAGCTGCTGGGCAACTTCCCGCAGGCCTTCAGCCACATCGGTCTGGTGAACGCGGCGTGGGCGATTGCTCAGGCCGAGGAGCGCCGCCGCTGGAGGCTGGCCTCGTCCCCGCGGGCCTCCAGGCCAGTGGAGCGCGAGCACGTGTGACGGTGCTCGCGCGCACCCGGAGCTAAGGGGTTCCCACCACCCCCGGGATTGAATGCGGGATGTCTGTCTTTGGGGGGTTGCGCCTCCGGGGCAGGGTGCCAACCGTCGCCCCTCCTTCCGGAGGACTCCATGGCTCGGTGGCGCGACAGCGTGGTTGCATTCTTCTCGGCGTTATCCCTGACGGCGTGCGGCGGTACGGAATGGACGGAGGACTCCCCACGCCCGCCGCTGGAGTCGGCACTCGTGGCTCGAGGTACGGCCGGCCTCGGGGCGGGCGTGGGCGAGCCGGGAAGCGTGAGGTGGGCCGGGCTCGTGAGCAGTCCCTGGATGGACCTCGTCCAGGGCACGGTGTGGACGCCCCACCGCGAGCTGGTCGTCCTCAGCCGCTCCACCGGCGACACCATCGACGGCTCCGCGCTCCTCACGCTGAGCAAGTACGCGCCCTCGGGCGAACTGCTCTGGAGCCGGGAGCTGCGGCACGTCTCGCGCTGGTGGGGCCTCGGCTTCTATGACGTGAGGAACCTGCTGGCCGTGGGCCCGGATGGTTCGCTCGTCCTCGCGGGCCACGAGCGGGGGGACACGCACCTTGGCGGCGAGTGGTGGGTGCACGACGCGTACCTGGCGAAGCTGGACGCGGACGGAAACCCCCTCTGGGCGCGCTCCTTCCCCGTCAGCGAGTTCCCCCTTCTGCTCAACGCGCTCGCCGTGGATGCCCGGGGCGCCATCGCCATCGGCGGTGTCGTCACCGGCCCGGTGGACTTTGGTGGCCAGACGTTGGAGCGCGCCGACAAGGCCTTCGTGGCCCGCTACCTGCCCGATGGCACCCTGGACTGGGTCCGCGCCATTTCTCCCGAGCCGCGCTCCACCTATGGCACCCAGGCCAGCGTGAACGGGCTCGCGGTGGACGCCGAGGGCAACGTCGTGGCCGCCGGCTCCTACACCGGGACGCTCTTCCCTGGTGGCGCCACCGCGAGCGGATGGATCGGCGCTCCCTTCCTCATCCAGTGGAACGCCCAGGGCGAGATGACGTGGGGCAAGGACTTCGGCGCGCTGCAGGGCGAGCTCCTCGTGGCCGGGGGATCGCCCGATGGGCACGTGGCCGCCGCGGGCCGGTTCCTGGGACAGCTCTCCTGGGGCGGGACGAGTGTCACCGCCGACTCGCGTGACTACTGGACCTCGTTCCTCGTGGTGGCGGGGGCCCGGGGCGAGGAGCGCGCGGCCCGCTCGCTGCGCGAGGCGCACGTGGGGGCGCTGACGGTGGATCCCCGAGGCCGCGTCTACGTGGGCGGCAATGGCCCGGGGGACCTGGATCTCGGCGGCGGGCCGATGATGGAGACGCCACTGGACCAGCTCTTCGTCGCCCGCTACTCGCTCGATGCGGCGCATGAGTGGAGCCGCACCTTCGCGAACGCGCGCCCGGGGCCCTGGGGCAGCTACCTCGGGGACCGCTACGTGCGCTCGCTCGCCGTCACGCCCGGCCGGAGCCTCGTCATGGGCGGGAACATCCAGCTCCCCACCGACTTCGGCGGCACCGTCCTCGCTCCCATGGACGGGCCCGATGCGCCCTACGTGGCGCCGGACGGCTTCCTGCTGCAGCTGGGACCGTAGGGCGCGGCGAGTGCCGCTGGGACCATGAGCTGACCCGTGGCCATTTTCCCTCGCCCTCCGGGAGAGGGACGGGGTGAGGGTATCGGGTGCACCCGGGTTGAACCCCCTGTCCACACCCTGGGCCACGGGATTGAAGAACAGGCTCGGATACCCTCACCCTGACCCTCTCCCGAGGGGAGAGGGGACAGTCAGGTCACTTCCCTGAAAGGGATCAGGGCATGTAGAGCCCGGCGGCGGAGAAGTAGCCGCCCTCGTCACGCCCGCCAGCCACCAGCACCTCGCCCGAGGGCAACAGGGTGGCGGTATGGCCGGCGTGGACGGAAGTCATGCGGGCCGTGGGGGTCCAGAGGCCCGTGGCCGGGTCGTACACCTCCGCCGTGTCGGAGTAGCTGCTGCCACTGGCGCCACCGGTGACGAGCACGAGGCCCGAGGGCAGCACGGTGGCCGTGTGGCTCGCCCGGCCCGTGCTCATCGTGCCGGTGATGCTCCAGGTGCCGGTGTCCGGGTCGTACACCTCCGCCGTGGCGTGGGAGGGGATGGCCTGGCGCCCACCGGCGACGAGCACCTTGCCCGAGGGCAGCACGGTGGCCGTGTGCGAACCGCGGATGGCGCTCAGGGCTCCGGCGGAGGACCAGGTGCCAGTGGCCGGGTCATACACCTCCGCCGTGGTGACACCGGGGCCGCCGGCGACGAGCACCTTGCCCGAGGGCAACAGGGTGGCCGTATGGCTGGTGCGCGCCAGGGTCATGGTGCCGGTGGGAGCCCAGGTGCCGGTGGCCGGGTCGTACACCTCCGCCGTGGCCACGATGTCCGTGCCACCGCTGCCGCCGGAGACGAGCACCTTGCCCGAGGGCAACAGGGCGGCGGCGTGCCCGACGCGGGGCGAGGTCATGGTGCCGGTGGGGGACCAGGTGTTCTGGCCCGGGTCGTACACCTCCGCCGTGTTGGGCATGCCTCGCTGACCGAGGCCGCCGGAGACGAGCACCTGGCCCGAGGGCAGCAGGGTGGCGATATGGCCGGAGCGGCCCACGCTCATCTCAGGCGTGAGCGTCCAGGTGCCGGTGGCCGGGTCGTACACCTCCGCGGTGGCGCTGTAGAGGTTGCCCGTGGTCACGCCGCCCACCACCAGCACCTGGCCCGAGGGCAACAGCGTGGCGGTATGGCCGGCACGGGTGGTGCGCATGCCGCCCGTGGCCTTCCACGCCCCGCAGTCCAGGCCCACGCGGAAGGCCTTGGCGCCGGAGAGGCCCCCTTCCACGGTGGCGGTGGCCGTGATGGTGACTTCCGGCTCGGCCGAGGGGCAGGGCGGGGCCGTCCAGACGACCTCGCTCCCGGTGGCCGCGTTCTCGGGGGTCCCCATGCTTCCCACCGGGGCCGACCAGTCGTAGGAGATCGGCGCTCCATCCTCCGCGTCGACCTGGATGCGCAGCGTGACGGTCTGCCCCCCGGGAATGCGTGGAGCGGATTGGGAGCTGCTGGTGATGCGCAGCATCTCGGGCTCGATGAGGCACGCCGTCAGGCCGGACAGCCCGCACAGCAACACGGTGAGTCGGGTCATTGGGTTCATGCGCCGCACCGTAATCTGATCGTTCCTGGATATCTCGCCCGACCCGTGGAGGAGGGCGTGCGGTGGGGGATGTCATACTGCCTGGGTACGCTGGCCCTCGCCCCGGCTGTCCCCGGTGCACACCTCCATGTCCCGCTACCGCCTGTCGCACAGTGATGCCGTCGAGTGGCTCCGCTCCCTGCCGGAGTCCTCGGTGGACCTCGTCATCACCGACCCCGCCTACGAGTCCCTCGAGAAGCACCGCGCCATCGGCACCACCACGCGCCTCAAGCGCAGCAAGGCGTCCAGCAACCTCTGGTTTCAAATCTTCCCCAACGCGCGCTTCCCCGAGCTCTTCGCCGAGGTCTG
Organism: Archangium gephyra; assembly: GCF_042230915.1. GTDB lineage: Bacteria > Myxococcota > Myxococcia > Myxococcales > Myxococcaceae > Archangium > Archangium gephyra_B. Next base: position 248,454 of record NZ_CP102578.1, read on the forward strand.
GCGCGTGCTCAAGCGGGACTCGCACTTCTACCTCTTCTGCGACCCCGAGACGATGTTCGTCGCCAAGCCGCTCGCCGAGGCCGCGGGCTTCCGCTTCTGGAAGCCCATCGTCTGGGACAAGCAGCACATCGGCATGGGCTATCACTACCGCTCGCGCTACGAGCTCATCCTCTTCTTCGAGAAGGGCCGGCGGCGGCTGAGCGACCTGGGCGTGGCGGACGTGCTGCCCGTGCCCCGCGTGCACCGGGGCTACCCGGCGGAGAAGCCTCCCGCGCTCAGCGAGGTGCTCATCCGCCAGAGCAGCGCGCCCGGGGACGTGGTGGTGGACCCCTTCATGGGCTCGGGCTCGGTGGGCGTGGCGGCGGTGCGGCTCGGCCGGGACTTCCATGGCACCGACATCTGCGACGAGGCGCTGGAGATTTCCCATCTGCGCCTGCGCGCCGAGGGCGCGCTGCCCGAGCAGCCCGCGGACTCGCCAGGGCCGTGTCTGGCCCGGAGCGGGTGAGCGGCCAGACGGGGGAGGCACGGATGACTGGACACGAATACGCGGACCTGGTGGCCAGATACATCGTGAAGAACTTCGCCTCGCGCGGGGTGAAGGTGTACCGCGAGGTGTACGTCGGCAAGACGCTCACCGGGCGCGGCCGGCGCGTGGACATCTTCGTGCTCGAGCCCACCACGCGCACCGCGCTCGCCATCGAGTGCAAGTACCAGGGCAGCGTGGGCACCGTGGACGAGAAGATTCCCTTCGCCCTGCAGGACCTGCAGAGCATGCGGATTCCCGTCTGCGTCGTCTACGCGGGGGACGGCTTCTCCCAGGGGATTCTGCACATCCTCTCCGCCTCGCCCATCGCCGCCTACTGCCTGCCCGGCTCCAAGACGCTCGCGCCTTCCCAGGACACACGCGAGCTGGACTCCCTGCTCGCCATGACCTTCAAGTGGTGGGACGTGCTCGTGCGCGGCAAGAAGCGCGTGGCGCTCTGAGCGGCGTCTGTCCTTCCACGTTCATCAGTTCACATTTCCTTGGAACGTAAAGAATACGTCACTTCCTTGACTTCCTGGAAATGGTGAGGGTATGGAGGCCCGCACACACACTGGGGGTCACAATGCGTCCGATGAAGGCAGTGTTTTCGGCGGCCCTGCTCACGCTCTCCGCGTGCGGGGCCGAGCAGGCCGGAGAGGCCGGGCAGGTGCAGGCGGATGAGGCGTCGCAGCTGGGCACCACCGCGAGCTTCCTGCGGGCGGAGAACGCCATCCCTGGCCAGTACATCGTCGTGCTCAAGGACAGCGCGCCGGGCCTGGCCGCCGAGAAGGTGCCCGACGTCGCCCAGGGCCTGGCCTCGCGCTATGCCGGCAGCGTGTCGCGGACGTTCGAGCACGCGCTGAGAGGCTTCACCGTGCGTATGTCCGAGGCCCAGGCGCGGGCGCTCTCCGTGGACCCGGCGGTGAAGTACGTGGAGGAGGACTCGCGCAGCTATGCCATTGGCGCCACCACCCAGGCGAGCCCGCCGTGGGGCCTGGATCGCGTGGATCAGCGCAACCTGCCGCTCAACGCCGGGTACACGTACACCGCGAGCGGCTCCACGGTGCACGCGTACATCCTCGACACGGGCATCCGGGCCAGCCACACCGACTTCGGCGGCTATGCCAGCGCGGACTTCACCGCCATCAACGATGGCAATGGCGCCAATGACTGCAACGGGCACGGCACGCACGTGGCGGGCACGATTGGCGGCACCACCTACGGCGTGGCCAAGAGCGTCTACCTGCACGGCGTGCGCGTCATCGACTGCGGCGGCTACGGCAGCACCTCGGAGGCCATCGCCGGCGTGGACTGGGTGACGGCCAACCACGTCAAGCCCGCCGTCGCCAACATGAGCCTCCAGTATCCGGCGACGCAGGCCCTGGATGACTCCGTCCGCAACTCCATCAACGCGGGCGTCACGTACGTCGTCGCCGCCAACAACTTCAACCAGGACTCCTGCCTGCGCTCGCCCTCGCGCGTGGCCGAGGCCATTACCGTGGGCGCCACCGACAGCGCCGACCAGCGGGCGTACTTCTCCAGCTGGGGCACCTGCGTGGACCTGTTCGCCCCGGGCGTGGACGTCCTGTCCGCCTACAACACGGCCGATGACGCCACGGCGACCATGAGCGGCACCTCCATGGCCACCCCGCACGTGGTGGGCGCCGTGGCGCGCTACCTGCGCGTGGTGCCGGGCGCCTCGCCCGCCGCCGTCGCGAGCATGATCACCGAGCGCGCCACCCCGAACGTGGTGGGCAACCCGGGCACGGGCTCGCCCAACCGCCTGCTGTACACGGGCTTCATCGGCGAGGGCCTCGCCAACGGCGCCGCGTACACGGGCCTCGGCCACGACTGGAACGAGGTGCAGTACCACTCCATCACCGTCCCGGCGGGGCAGGCCCGGCTCGACTTCTTCATCACCGGCGGCGCGGGCGACGCCGACCTGTACGTGCAGTTCGGCTCCTTGCCCACGCTGAGCAGCTGGTCCTGCCGGCCGTACTGGGGCGGCAACAACGAGACCTGCACCTTCTTCAACCCGCCGGCCGGCACCTGGTACGTGATGGTCCGCGCCTACAACACCTACTCCGGGATGAGCCTGGCGAGCGTGTGGAGCAACCCGCTCTCCAACGGCGTCTCGCAGCACGGCATCAGCGGCGGCTTCTTCGAGCGCAAGTACTTCACGATGGACATGCCGGCGGGGTACACGAACGTGCGGTTCGACACCTGGAATGGCTCGGGGGACGTGGACGTGTCGGCCCGGTCCGGCGGCGTGCCCGGCTTCGGCGCGGAGTGCTCCTCGGCGGCCAGCGGCAACACGGAGAGCTGCTTCAAGGGTGGCGCGACGCCCGGGACGTGGTTCGTGGAGCTGCGGCCGAAGATCAAGCTCTTCCCCAGCCCGAACTTCAGCTTCTCCAACGTGTCGCTCATCGGCTGGTACTACTAGCCTGACGGGCACCTGAAGCACCCCGCGCCGCGGGCTCACGGGAGAGGGGCATCCGCCCTTGCTTCCGTGAACCTGCGGCGCGTCCGTTTCGGACGGAGCCGCGCTCAGCCCTCGTCGTCTCCCGGAATGGCGTCTCCCGGTAGGCGGCGATGTCCCTCGAAGACCGTCAGGACCTCGATTTCGTCCCGGAGCACGCGGTACACGATGCGGTAGGAGCGCAGCAGCACCTCACGGATGTTCTCACGCTCGACCTCCGGTACACGGCGCCCCGCCTTGGGCGTTGCCGCTGCCTCGGTGGCTCGCTGCCGCAAGCGCTCGACCCATTGCCGTGCGGCACGTGGATCGTCCTCGGCGATGTAGCGGCCAATGGCGAGCAGATCCTCGATGGACCGGTGGGTCCACCGGACGCGGACCCTGCGGCTCACGGCTTGAGCTTGCCGAACTCCGCATCCAACAGCTTGCCGAGTTCCTCGTCGGAGACGGCTCGGCCCGCCTCCGCATCGGCGAGGCCCTCACCCACGGCCTCGAGAAAGCGCGCGCGGTAGGTGAGCCGGTCGAACTCCTCCGGGGAGAGGAGCACGGCGGCCGGTTTTCCGCTCTGGGTGATGACCACCGGACGCCGGTGTTCCCTCAAACGGCGCACCACCTCGGACGCACGGGCCTTGAAGTCGGCGATCGGCAAGATGTCCTCTGAGACATGGAGCGGTTTCATGGTCACCCGGAAGGTCATCTTGATGGTCTGAAGATAGACCCGAAGCCGGACTTCTTCCAGGGCTTGGAAGGAGCCCCGTTTCGCCTTGGACGTCCACGCGATCGCCTGGCTGCCCGCCGGTGGAGCTTCACTCGGGCGCGCCCGTTCCGGACGGGGTAGTGTGCCCGCCCTACAGTCCGAGCGGCCCGCATGGTCGGGCCGGGGGAGCAACACCATGCGCGCGTTGCAGCTCGAGCGGTTGGACGGTCCCGAGGGTCTGAAGCTGGTGGACGTGCCGGAGCCCGAGGCGGGCGACCAGGTGCTCATCGACGTGAGGGCGGCCGGGGTGAGCTTCCCGGACCTGCTGCTCACCAAGGGCCAGTACCAGATGAAGCCGCCGCTGCCCTTCGTGCCGGGCGTGGAGGTGGCGGGCGTGGTGCGCAGCGCTCCGGCGGGCTCGGGCTTCAAGGCCGGCGACAAGGTGATGGCCTTCACCATGCTCGGGGGCTGGGCGGACGTGGTGGCGGCGCCGCCGGGCATGACGTTCCGCATGCCCGAGGGCTGGAGCTTCGAGGCCGCCGCGGGCACGGTGATGAACTACCACACGGCCTACTTCGCGCTGCACCGGCGCGGCCGGCTCAAGACGGCCGAGACGGTGCTGGTGCACGGCGCCGCGGGTGGCGTGGGGACGGCCACCATCCAGGTGGCACGCGGCGCGGGTGCCCGCGTGTTCGCCGTGGTGAGCAGCGAGGAGAAGGCGGAGGTGGCGCGCAGCGCGGGCGCGGACAAGGCCTTCCTGGCCAGCGGGGACTGGGTGTCGCGGGTGAAGGACGCGACGAAGGGGCGGGGCGTGGACGTGGTGGTGGACCCGGTGGGCGGCGACATCTTCGACCTGAGCCTCAAGTGCCTCGCCCCCGAGGGCCGGCTGCTCGTGGTGGGCTTCGCGGGCGGGCGGATTCCCGAGGTGAAGGTGAACCGGCTGCTGCTCAAGAACGTGGACGTGGTGGGCGTGGCCTGGGGCGCCTTCATCATGCAGGAGCCCGAGCTCACGGCCGAAATCGCCAAGGGGCTGGCCTCGCTCTCGGACAAGGGTTTCGTCGAGCCCGTGGTGGGGCAGGTGTTCCCGCTGGAGCAGGCCGCCCAGGCCCTGAACGAGCTGGACGCCCGCAGGGCCACCGGCAAGGTGGTGCTGCGCATCCGCGAGGGGTGACCCGCGCGTTTGGAGGTAGCATCGGTGCCCTACTCGCCTCAGAGGGGATGCACCGATGCTCACCGGACGCATGATGGACTTCCCGCTCACGCTCACCCACTTCCTCGAGCGGGCCCGCACCTACTTCGGCCGCTCGGAAGTGGTCAGCCGCCAGCCGGACAAGTCCCTCCACCGCTATACCTACGCCGACTTCTACCGGCGCACCTGCAAGCTCGCCCATGCGCTCACCCGGCTCGGGGTGAAGCCCGGCGACCGCGTGGCCTCGCTCAGCTGGAACCACCACCGCCACCTGGAGCTCTACTTCGCCGTCCCCTCCATGGGCGCGGTCATCCACACCCTCAACCTCCGCCTCCACCCCAACGACCTCGGCTATATCGCCCGGCACGCCGAGGACCGCGTCGTCGTCGTGGACCGCTCGCTGCTGCCGCTGCTCGAGAAGTTCATCGCCTCCGTCCCCTCCATCCAGCACGTCATCGTCATCCCCGACGACGGCCCCGCCCCCGAGGGCCGCCTCGACTACGAGAAGCTGCTCGAGCCCGAGCAGGACGCCTTCGCCTGGCCCGCGCTCGACGAGCGCACCGCGGCGATGCTCTGCTACACCTCTGGCACCACCGGCAACCCCAAGGGCGTCCTCTACACCCACCGCTCCTGCGTGCTGCACGCGCTCGCCCTGTGCACGAGCGACGTCTTCGGCATCGGCGAGCAGGACGCCATCCTCCCCGTGGTGCCCATGTTCCACGCCGCCGCCTGGGGCATGCCCCACGCCGCCGTCTTCACCGGCGCCCGGCTCGTCTTCCCCGGGCCCCACCTCGACCCCACCTCGCTCCTGGAGCTCATGGCCGACGAGCGCGTCACCCTCGCCGCTGGCGTGCCCACCATCTGGCTCGGCATCCTCGCCCTGCTCGACCAGGAGCCGAAGCGCTGGGACTTGCGCTCCGTGCGCACCATGGCCATCGGCGGCTCGGCGGCGCCTCCGGCGATGATCGACGGCTTCCTCCACCGCCATGGCCTCGTCGTCACCCATGCCTGGGGCATGACCGAGCTCAACCCGGTGGGCACGCTCGCGCGCCCGCGCCGCCAGCACGAGCACCTGCCTCAGTCCGAGCGGCTCGCCCTCCGCGCCACGCAGGGCTATGCCCTCCCGCTCGTCGAGGTGCGCCACGTGAGTGACGCGGGCCAGGTGCTCCCCTGGGACGGCGCGACCATGGGCGAGCTGGAGGTGCGCGGGCCCTGGGTGGCCTCCTCGTACTACGGCGGCGAGGGCGCGGACCGCTTCACCCCGGATGGCTGGTTCAAGACGGGGGACGTGGTGACGCTCGACGCCGACGGCTACGTGCGCATCACCGACCGCTCCAAGGACGTCATCAAGTCCGGCGGCGAGTGGATCAGCTCCGTGGACCTGGAGAACGCCCTCATGGCCCACCCGGCCGTGCTCGAGGCCGCCGTGTTCGCCGCGAAGGACCCCAAGTGGGACGAGCGCCCGCTGGCCGCCGTGGTGTTCAAGCCGGGCCAGTCCGCCACCAAGGAGGAGCTCGCCGCCCACCTGGAGAAGCGCTTCGTGAAGTGGTGGCTGCCGGATGACTACGTCTTCATCCCGCAGATTCCGCGCACCTCCACCGGCAAGTTCCTCAAGACGAAGCTGCGCGAGGACTACGGCAACTACCTGCTCGAACAGCAGCGCAAGAGCACCTGACGGCTCCCGCGGCCGCTGGGGCTTCCCGCGTGGAAGCCCCCGGAGGACGGCGCTCAGTCCTCGATTTCGAGCTCGAGCCCGCCGGTCATCCTCAGCGCCAGGTTCGCGAAGGCCGTGGCGATGACGCCGCCGATGAAGCCGAACAGGGCGTAGAGGATGGGGATGAAGATGATGGCGGCGATGCCTCCGCCGATGCCCAGGGCGGCCAGGGGCCCGGCCTCCTTCCCGCCCGCGGCGGCGCCGATCGCGCTGAAGAGCATGAGGAAACCGCCGTACATGAGCCCGATGAGGAAGCCCATGAAGGCGTTGAAGACCGCCAGGTACTTGCCGAACGACAACACGCCGAAACTGCGGATCCGCTTCATGTTCATGGTGGTCTCCCCCTCGAGCTGGTTCCCTCCGAGGTTAAGCGTTGTCCCGTGAACGATTCCAGCCCACCCCTCAGCCGGCGAGGCCGTAGCGGAGCGCGTCCCGGCCCACCCGGCTCATCGCCTCGTCTCCCTCGCTCCGCCCGTAGAGCAGCAGCGCCACCCCGTAGTGGAAGGACCGGAAGCGCGCCCGGTCCCAGGTGGCCTCGTCGATGACGCCGTAGGCCTCGCGGAACGCGCCGCGCGCCTCCGGCGGGAGGAAGGTGAAGGCGAGCGTCAGATCGAGCGCCGGATCTCCCAGGTGCACGTCTCCCCAGTCGAGCACCCCCGTCACCGTGTGGTGCGCGTCCACGAGCAGGTGTCTCGCGTACAGGTCGCCGTGCACCCAGCAGGCCCGGCGCTCCCAGGGCGGCGTGTCCACCAGCCGGGCCAGCCGGGCGCGCACCGCCGCTCCGTCCACCTCCGGCTCGTCCCCCTCCACCTTCGCCAGCCGCTCGAGAATCATCGGCGCGCGCTGGCGCAGGTCGGCGCGGGCCAGCTCGTCTCCCGGGCCTCGCGCGAGCGTCTCGTCATTCACGGGAAGGCCGTGCAGCGCCGCCAGGAACCGCCCGAGCGCCGCGGCGTTGCGCAGCCGCTCCCCGGGCGTCCACGCCACGGCGCAGGCGGTGACACCGGGCAGCAGCGCGTAGCCGGCGAAGGGGTAGGGGTAGTCCCCCTCGGGCTGGCCGTGCCACACCGGCTCGGGGATGCGCAGCGGCAGGTGGGGCGCCAGCCGGGGCAGGATGCGGGCCTCGTTCTCCAGCAGCCCCGCGGCGAGCTTCCGGCGCGGGAAGCGGAACACCCACCGTCCATTCACCGTGTACGCCGTGTTGTCCCAGCCCGTCCCCAGGTGCTCCAGCCGCGCCGGGGCCAGCTCCGGAAACTGCCGCTCCACCAGCCCGGCCGCGTCCTCGCGGGTCAGGCTGACGTCTGCTTCCCAGACCGGTGCCATCGTGCGCCCTCCTCTCGGTCTTGTATCCCGAGGTGGAGGGCGCCGCGTACGGCTGTGAGGCATTCATCCAGGACGCACAGCGGGAGACCGGAGCCAGAAGCCCCGGTCTCCCCGCTTCACACGTCCCCGCTACTGGCAGGCGATGCCGGGCAGGCCCCGGTAGGCGCCCTGCGACGTCCACCGCGTGTAGGGCGTGCCGCACGAGCCCGCGTACGGGTCATCGGTGCCGTAGCCCGGCACCCAGTACTCGAAGTGCAGGTGCGGGCCGGTGGAGGCGCCGGACGAGCCCGCCCGGGCGATCCACCAGGAACAGGACAGGGAGGTATTCACGCCGTACTGCTGCGTGTACTTCATCAGGTGCCAGTACTTGCTCTTGGTGCCATCCGCGTGCCGCATGATGATGTAGTTGGCCGTGTAGAGGCCGCAGGCGGCGTACGGGTTGGACTGGTTCCAGTAGTTGCACCGGTCGTAGTAGCCATCCACCGAGGACTCGATGACGCCCGAGGCGGCGTTCATCACCCACACGCCGTAGTCCATCTTGCTGAACGAGCCCACCAGGGCGTAGTCCGTGCCGGTGTGGCCGGAGTAGCGCACGCCACCACACGCGTAGTCCCGGCCACCGTAATCCTTGTACGCGCTCGGCGTGCAGCCACCGTTGCCACACTGGTCCGCGAGCTGCGACATGGGAAAGCGGAACATCGTCTGCGCCGAGGAGACCGACGGCAGGGCCAGCAGCGCGAAGAGCAGCGCCGCGGAGAGCTTCTTCAGGGTGTTCATCACTTCTCACCTCCGAGGTCCGGAGCCGCCTGGCCCGTCCGCACGTTGAGCTTCCAGAACTCGCCGCCGCCCGCGTTGTAGCGGAGCACGTCGTCGCTCACCCACTCCATGTGGTGGCTGGAGACGGGCGGGGGGACGAAGCCCTCCGGCGCGCCGCCGAACAGCTTGGTGTTGTCCAACCCGACGTTGGTGAGCTGCCGGGGCGCCGCGCCGTCCACCGTCGTGACGAAGAACGAGGCCACGCTGGTCCGGCCGGACACGAACACGACCGTCTTGCCATCCGGCGAGATGCTGGGCGTCGCGTCGATGCCGGGCCCATCCGCCAGCACCTTCACGCGGCCGTTCAGGTCGATGATGCCCACGGACGTCTCGTGCCCCTCGTCCGCCATCACCAGCGTGGCCACCAGGGCGTCACCCTTGGCCGTCGGGAAGAGATCTCCGCCCACCTTCTGGGCCAGCACCCGCTCGCGGCCGTTGGGCTCGCGCAGGCGCAGGTTGCCCTGGCCGTCCAGCAGCGCCACGTTCGGACCCACCGCGCGGGCCTCACGGTACTTGAACTCGCGGTCCACCACGCGCACCGCGCCGGTCGGCTCGTCGTACGCCACGATGGCCAGCAGCGGCACGTCGTCCGTGGCCGGCGCGTTCTCGGGAATCTCGGCGATGATGCCCGCCATCATGTTGCGGCCCTGGCCGAAGAGGTGGACGAACCGGGCCTTGGGACCGAACTCCTTGGCGACCGCGGGGACGATGCGCTCGCGCGCCTTCTCGATACGGCGGAGATCCGACGGGTTCATGCGGTCCGCCGCCGATGCGCTGGACGCCGCCAGCGTCAGCGCCGCAATGGACAGAAATAGCTTTCTCATCCGGCTCCTTGGGGGAATTGGGGGAGTCCTTGATTAACCGGTTCTGAGATTATTTGAAAGGCTTTGGGTACAAACAGTTGGGTTGGGATTTTTTGTGTGGGGATTACAAACAAACGAGTCGGGATTTTTCCGTGGAAGATTTGTCTGGCTATGTTTTCCGTTTGGAGGAACCCGGGGCCCGGCCGGCTGTGGCGGAACGCCACAGGCTCCCAGAATGCCGCACCCGCTCCTGTGGCGGATCGCCCCGGAGGCCCCCTGGGGCGCGCGTCTCCCGAGGCGGCCCCCGGTGGCACGCGCGTCGCATTGCCCTCCTCCGCTCTTATCTGGAGGTCGGCGCGATGAAGGTGGGTACCAAGGTGATGTGGCTCGCGATGGTGGTCGGGATTCTCATGGCCACGAGCGCCTTCCTGGTTCAGCGGTGGAACCCCGGCGGCACCGCCCTCATGTCCCTGGGCCTCATCCTCGCCCAGCTCGCCGCCCTCATCCTCCCGCTTCACCGCACCCGCGAGCTCACCACCGACGCGCAGACCGTCCGTGCTCCCGAGGCCCGCGACTCCCGGTCCTCTTCCCGCTCGTAAGGGAGCACAACCCGGGGCACGTGGCACCCTCACCCCGACCCTCTCCCGGAGGGCGAGGGGACAGTGGGGGGCTCGGGTCTTCAGTGCTCCTGTGCCTCGGTGTTGTGGTGCTTCGGTGCTTCGGTGTTCCGGTGCTTCAGTCCGGCAGGTGCAGACGGTGGTGGCGCAGGGGCCTGGCGACGTTCTTCACCGGTGTCTCCGTCAGCTCACCGTAACGGAGGGCTTGGATGACCGGGTCCTCGCTCCCCTCCAGCGCCTGCTTCACCGGCTCCATCACCAGCATCTCCCGGAAGCCCGCCAGCGATTGCAGCCGCGCCGTCTGGTTCATCCCCGTCGAGAAGCCCGTGTAGTCCTGGTTCGGTCCGAAGAGGCCGCACAGCGTCGGCGCCAGGTTGAGTCCCACCGCCACGCCCAGCCCCGGCATCCCCACCCGCTCGCAGATGGTCCGCACCTCCGGGTCCGCGCTCATCGCCGCCGTCGTGCGCTGGATGTCACACGCCGCCCTCACCAGCGCCTCCGCCCGCTCCCGCCGGCTGCTCCGGAAGAACGGCGGGCCGAACAGGCCGATGATGCAGTCGCCCACCATCTTGTCGAACACGCCCCCGTGCCGCCACAGCAGCTCCACCATCCGCTCGCTCCACCGGTCCACGAAGCGGCCGATGCGCGCCGGGCTCTCCAGCTGCTCGCACAGCCGCGTGAAGCCGTTGAGGTCCGCGAAGAGAATGCCCACCTCCTCGTCCCGCCCCACCAGGTAGCGCGCCCCGTAGTCCGGTACCTGCAACAGCTCGTCGATGGCCTCCGCCGGGAAGAACTTCGACAGGTGCGTGCGCTCGCGGTTGTAGTCCACCAGCCGCTGGCTCAGCGTCGAGGCCAGCACCCGCACCAGGTCCATCGTCTGGCTGGAGAAGCCCTCCTCGCCCGACCACAGCAGGATGCGGCCCAGCTGCTCGCTCCGCAGGTGGCCCGAGATGAGCACCGCCTCCATCACCCGCGGCTGCCCCAGCGCCCGCTTGAGCCGCTCCTCTCCCGGCTGGAGCAGCTCCGTGCCGTGCGCGCGCAGCAGCCCGTCCAGCTCCGCCGAGGGTTTGTCCCCCGAGTCGTGCTCCAGGTGCCCGTGCCGGTAGGAGCGGTAGTGCAGCACCGAGGGCCGCACCGCGTCCCGGTACACCAGCAGGAAGCCCGGCACCCGCACCCGCTGCGCCAGCGTCAGCACCACCTGGTCCATGCCCGCCTCGAAGACGGGGTTGGACAGCAGGTGGTTGAGCCGCAGAATCAACTCCTGCTTCTCGCTCGCGGTGTGCACCAGCAGCAGCACCGTGTCGAGCTGCTCGGCCACCGTGTCCAACATGCGCTCCAGGCGCTCGGCCTGCTCGGGCCGGGTGTGGTCTCCCGCCAGGTACAGGCCGATGTGCCCCACCGTCTGGCCCACCACGTCCAGCGTCTGGCTCACCACCGTGCCGCCGCCCTCGCGCCGCGTGCCCCGCGGCCCCGTGAGCAGCGGGCCGGGGAAGACGCCACCGAAGTCCCCCGCGTGGAAGGCCTGCTCGGCCAGCTCCTCGTTGCGCGTGGTGACGGCGAGCCCCTGCGCCCCCGTCTCCCGCAGCACCGCGGGCAATATCCGCTGGAACGTCTGCGCCAGCGAGCACTGCTCCCGGACGCACTCCTCGATGAGCGAGTCCACCGCGCGATTCAGTGCGTGCAGCATCCGGAGCTCCTCGAGCCCGGGCTCGGCGGCCACCGGCGTGGTCCGTGTCGCGGTCATGGTTTCCCCCTGTTCCGTCCCGCGCTCAGGCAATGCTCTTGGGCTGCAGCAGCTCGGTGGAGAAGTAGCGCTCCATCCGGTCCGGGAAGAGCGTCACCACCTGCGCCTGCGGGCCCAGCCGCTTCGCCGCCTCCACCGCCGCCGCGTAGTTGAGCCCCGACGAGGGCCCCACCGGGAAGCCCCGGCGGATGAGCGCCCGCGCCGTGCTCATCGCCAGCTCGTCCGAGATGTTCAGCTCCACCAGCCCCGGCAGGTCCGCCTCGCGGTACAGCCGCGACAGGCCATCCACCACCCCCGGCACCCGCGAGCTGAAGCTGCAGCACTCGATGTCCGTGCCCAGCCCCGAGATGGGCCGCGCCACGAAGGGCACCACCGGGCAGCCCGCCTCCGCGAAGGCCTGGTAGAGCCCCACCACCGTGCCGCCCGTGCCCACCCCGCTCACCACCGCGTGCACCAGCCCGCCCGGCACCTGCGAGAGAATCTCCTGCCCCGTCCACACCCGGTGCGCCTCGGCGTTGTCCGGGTTCTCGAACTGGCGCGGCGCGAAGGCCTTGCGCTCCCGGGCGATCTCCTCCGCCCGCGCGATGGCTCCCCGGATGCCCGCGTCGCGCGGCACCAACTCCACGCTGCCACCGTAGGCGCGGATGGTGAGCACGCGCTCGCCCGTGACGCCCTCGGGCATGACGGCGGTGAACTTCAGGCCCATCTGCGCCGAGGCCAGCGCCAGCGCGATGCTCGTCGAGCCGCTGGAGGCCTCCACCACCTCACCACCCGGGCACAGCTCGCCCAGCCGCCACGCCTTCTCCAGCATGTAGCGGGCGATGCGGTCCTTGGTGGAGCCGCTCGGGTTGAGGAACTCCAGCTTGCACCAGATGGTGGGGCCTTCCGCCTCGAGGCGGACGGGGACCAGCGGAGTGGGGGCGATCGCCTGGAGGAAGCGGCCATCCGCTGGGAGCGGGCGACAGGGAGGACGTGGGGTCATGGGCGGGTCCGAAGTCCGCCCCACATATCGTGAAAGCCCCCGCTCCGGGAGTCTTCGTCCGGCATGACGCGCCGCTTCTCCGGCCGCTCGACAAGCGAGAGGCGGAGCGGCACGGCGTCATCGGGGAGGGGGGCGTGGGACTCGGGCCACCTTCTTCGCGTGCGCGAGCGATTCCAGATGTTCCCGCCGGAGGGGGTTCTTCAGCCGGAGCCGGTGCACCCTTCGCTCCGCGTCATCCAACATCTCCCAGGCCTCGCGGGCTTGCCGGGGGAAGAGATGGAGCGACTGCACGTAGAGGCAGGCGATGTGGACGCGCAGCGCGAGGTTGGAGAAGCCGAGTTGCTGGACACGGCGAAGGCACCGGCCGAACTCCGGCCATGGTTGGTTGAACGAGTACGCCAGGGTGATGAGGTCTTCCGCGATGCCACGCCGGGTCTGCTGGCGCCCGGCCTCGGTTTTCTCCTCGCGCAACCAGCGCTTCTCCAGTGCCAGCAAGGCCCGCCGCCGTTCCTCATAGGGAGCCTTGGCCTCCATCAACGCGAGGAGGACCTGGTCCTTCTCCTGGCCACGTGCGGAGCTCAGAAGTGCAGGCCGACGCCCGCGAACGGGCCGCCCATCCTCTCCCGGTGCACCACGCCATCCAGGTGGCCCCGGTCATCCAGCAGCAGCCCGCGCCAACCAGCTCGCACCGTCAGCGCCCCCATGTGCATCGCCAGGCCCGCCTGTCCATCAAGTTGCAGGTGCGGCAGCGGTACCCACTGTACCCGCCCCTCCACGTCCAGCGGCCCGAACAGGCACCGCTCGAACGACATCGCCAGGCTCGGGCCGATGAAGGTGATGTCCGGCGCGCGCGCCATGGCCACGCCCGCCTCCCACCGCAGCCGGCCGTGCTCGCTCGCGAGCGGAGAGAACGTCACACTCGCGTCCGCCAGGGTGATGTGGTCCTTTCCTTCCGAGCCATCCTCCGTATTCAGCGACAGCGAGTTGATGCGCGCGGAGACACCCCAGCGCCGCTCCTCGATGCCCAGGTTGAACCCCACCGCGCCACCCTCGGGCAGGACGTTCGCCTCCACCCCCATCCGCACCATCACCGGATGGCTCGGCTCGTCGGGCTCCTGCGTCACCGCACGCGGGCGGTACCGGCGGTAGTACGGGGCAGACGCCCCGGAGACGGAGATCCACCCGATGCCCGGAGTGAGGAGGGGCCTCCCCCGGGGACGCGGTCCCTTGTCTCCACCGGGGTGGCCGTTGCCACCGTTGCCCGGCGGCGAGTCGTCCGGGTCCTGCCCCACCGGCGTGGCATCGTGGACCCGGGACTTCCCGCCGCTGCTGCCGTGCGCGTGCCAGTTCCTCCCGCCGGCGCCGCTGCTGGAATAGCCGGAGCCGGAGGAGGACGAGCCGCTGGAGCTGGAAGCGCTGGAGCCCGAGGCGCGCGAGCCTCCCGAAGACGACGAGCCCGAGCTGGAGGACGAGCCACCTGACTTGCCGAAACGGGCCTCGGCCACCGTGGCGGTGAGGACGCACCCGGCCGCGAGTGCGGCACACAGTGTCTGCTGGGGGGATGGCAGGGGAGGCCTCCTGGGAATGCGGTTCCTTGCGGCTCTATCCAAGCACTTCTCCAGCGCGTCCAGCCGCCGCTCCCCAGCGGGTGACGCATGCCCGACAGGGTGAGTGTCCATGTCAGGAACACCGCCGGGGCGAGTGTCGTCAGCCGCACGGCGGCGCCCCGCACGCGGGGTGATAGCCTCCACCCATGCTGTTCTTCGACCTGGAGGCCTATGCACCTCCCGATGACCGCAATGCGAGCCTGAGCTCGCTCACCGTCAATCCCGCGCGTCCGGGCCACGTGCTGCTGGGCGGCTGCTTCTTCAGCAAGCGTTTCGAGGACCCCATCCCCGATGCCCCCGAGGTGCAGGGGCTCTGGCTCTGGAACTTCGAGTCCGAGGCCGCCCTGCTCAGGGCCATCAAGGCCCGCTTCGAGCTGGAGTGGCAGCGGCAGCGCGAGGAGAAGGTCCGCGTGCTGGGCAAGCCGGCGATGGACCTCGTCGTCTGTGGCGCGGGGATCACCAAGTTCGATCTCCCGGCGCTCTACTGCCGCTCGCTCTTCAACGGACTCGCCAGCCCGGCCGAGCTGTTCGAGGTCTTCTTCAAGTCCCGTCCCATCGAGCTCGCCAACGAGGCCAGCTTCCTGTTTCCCGAGGAGCCCATCCTCTATCCCAAGACGACCCGGGAGATGGCCGGGCGTCTGGGATTGCACGAGCGCAAGGGCTCCAGCAAGAGCGTCTGGGAGAGCTACGAGCGCCGCGACTACGCCGCCATCGAGCAGCGGACCGCCGACGAGCTGCGCCTGGTGCTCGACCTCTACCAGCGCCTGCAGGCGAAGATCGTCCGACCCTCGCGGGCTACGTGAAGGTGGTGGGCCGCACGTCCACGCTCGCCCCGAGCTTCCGCAGGCCGCTCGCGAGCTCCTCCGCCTGCGCGAGCGGCCTGCACTTCCAGGCCACGATGGGCTCCGCGCCCTGCAGCGTGCAGACCTCCTCGTAGGTCAGCGGCCGCTGGTCCCGCAGCAGGCGCTTCACCTCCTCCGGCTTGTCCCCCAGGCCCAGCAACCAGACATCGAACCGCTCCCGCTTCAGCGGCGGCTGGCACGGCCGGAGGAACGCGAGCGGGTCCGCGTCCGGCCAGGCCTCGAACACCTTCACCGCGACATACAGGTCGTGGGCACGGGCGATCCGCTCCACGGCGCCGTAGCTGGAGACGAGCTCCTCGAATGCGGCGCCAACCCGCAGCAGCGGCTCGCCGAAGCCATGGCCCGCCTTCCACGCGGGAGGGACGTCCCAGTTGATTCCCGTGGCTAGCGGTCCGTCCTCCGCGTTCAGCTCCTCCACGAGCGCCGCGAGCAGCCGGTCCGTCTCCTCCTGGCCATGCTGGTTCTTCCAGAGCTCGAAGACGCTCACCACGGGGTGGTGCGCGTGGTCCAGCTCGGTCTCCACCCGCCCTCCCCGGGCGTAGATGAACTCGCCGAGCGTGCGCGGCAGCGTGATGGTGTAGTCGTGGTGGATGAGCACCTGATGGCCGAGCGCCCAGACGTCTGGCGCGGGCTTCCCGGAAGAGGACGACCAGTCGTCGTAGCTGCCGATGTTCTCGCCCCCGGTGAGCCCATGCTTCTGGATGAAGACGTCCAGCGGCGAGGGCCGCTCGTGCTCCTTCAGCGCGGAGTACGCCGTCTCCCACCAGACGCCATGCGCGTCGAGCACCTCCTTCAGCTCGGCCGCCACCCGCGCCGCCTGCTCCTCCTTCTCGAACCGGCCCACGATGGTGTAGCTGCCACTGTTGTTGCTCGCGAAGGCGTTCCAGATGTGAATCTTCACCGTGCCCCTCCCGCGTAGGTCTCCAGCCCGTACCCGGCCACGCGCGCGCAGCCCGGCAGCAGCGAGGCCGAGGCCAGCTCCTCTCGCCGCTCGCGCCACACCGCCATCACGTCCGCCGCTTCCCCCACCGGAATCGCCACGTGGTGGAAGCTGCACGGCATCACCTTCCGGTCGCTCGTCAGCACGAGGTAGTCCCTCCCCGCGCCGCAGTCCGTGCGCCGGAACAGCCGCGGCACGCCCTCCATCCGCTCGCCCCAGCAGACGTCCAGCTTCAGCTGGCACCGCCCCGTGAGCGCCCGGCCCAGCAGCTCCACCCGTCGCGCCAGCTCGCCCGCCTGGGCGGGGGACAGGTGCAGCGACCGGTCCGCTCCGTTGTAGCTGAGCAGCAGCACGTCCCGGCAGCCGCGCGATACCAGCTCCAGCACCACCGTCTCCAGCGATGCGAGCCGCTCGGGCGTCACCAGGTAGTTGACGCCGACGCGCGCCCCCGCGTCCGCCAGCTCCACCACCTTCCGCCGCCAGTCATTGTCCTCGTAGAGCGACAGCCGGCACTGCCCGTAGCGTCCCCGAATGGCCGCCAGCCGGCGCGCGTTGAGCGCCAGCCCATTCGTGGTGAAGCTCACCGCCAGCGGCGTCTCCTCGTACAGCCGGCACACCAGCTCCTCGAAGCGGGGGAACACCCAGGGCTCACCCCCTCCGAAGGCCACCTCCAGCACCCCCGCCTCCGCCAGGCCCGCCAGCATCCCGAAGGCCTCGTCCGCCGTCCAGGCACTGCGCGCCTCCAGGTCACGCGAGCAGAAGGTACACGCCAGGTTGCAGCGGTTGGTGATGCCGAACTGGAGCGCCCTCGGCGCGCGCTGGCGCAGGTGCGCCGTCTCCGGCCCCTCGCACAGGGCGTTCATCCCGCTGTCCCGGTCGAAGAGCAGCAGCGCTCCATCCATGGGGAAGCGGCGCAGGCGGGCAAGCGCCGGCGGGACGGGGAGGTGCTCGAAAGAGGGGAGGGCGGCCTGGTGCATGGCGGGGCGCTGACGCCTGGCGGGCAGCGGTCCTGACGGGCTCGGGCGCCGGGCGCGTGTCACCCGGCTCGCACCGCGTGAGCGGTCATGCGAGCATACACGCGTGCTGGTAGGTCGACCCGAGGTCTGGCGATGACGATTCGCGCCAAGGTGTTCCTGTTCGCCTTGCTGGCGGTCGGACTCGTGTGCCTCATGGGCGTCCACCTCTACCTGGGCGCTCGCAAGGGCCAGTTCATCCGCGAGCAGCTCACGGCCATCCAGGAGCAGCGCGACGCCTACCAGCGGCTGCACGCGCTCGCCTGGCCCTACCTGAACCAGCTGGCCCAGATGCGCCGGGTGGAGGGCAGCACCGCCCTCGTCCAGCGCGAGATGATGGCGAAGGTGGAGGCGGAGCTGGCGCTGCTCGGGGACAACCTGTCCCGGGAGGAGCGGTGGTTGGAGGCCAGGTCCCTGGAGGCCGAGCGCGAGGAGCAGCAGGCGCTCCGCGACTCCTTGCTGCGCTGGTCGGAGTGGTCGGCGGCGCGCGTGCGGGCCCTCCCCGAGGGCACCTCGGTGGGCTCCACCCTGGAGTGGTTGCTCTACTCCCAGTTCGAGCAGAACGTGGGCGAGCGCATCAAGGCCATGCAGGAGGCCGAGAAGGCCGAGATGGACGAGCTGCGGCGCCGCTGGGACGTGAACGTGGAGGTCACCCGGCAGATGGCCCTGGTCTTTCCCGCCATCTGCATCGTGCTCGTGCTGGCGCTCGCCTTCGCCATCCTCACCCCCCTGCAGCGCTCGCTCCGGGGCCTCATGACGGTGGCCGAGCGCATCGGGCGGGGGGACTTCGACCTGCGCCTCCCCGCGGCGGGCCACGACGAGCTGGGCCGGTTGACCCAGGCCTTCGACCGGATGGCGCGCGAGCTGCGCGAGTCCCTGGAGGAGAAGCAGCGGCTCATCCGCGCCGAGGCCGAGACCTCCGAGCGCGAGGCCCTCCGCTACAACGCCCTCCTGGAGGACACGGTGCGCACCCGCACCGCCGAGCTCGCCGAGGCCAACGTCCGCCTCCAGGACAGCCTCCAGCAGCTCCAGGCCGCCCAGGAGCAGCTGCTCTTCGCGGACCGGCTCGCCTCCGTGGGCCGGCTCGCCGCGGGCGTGGGGCATGAAATCAACAACCCGCTCGCCTTCATCCTCAGCAACCTGCGCTACGTCCACCAGGAGCTGCAGGAGCTGCCCGGCGCCCCCACCGAGGAGGCCCGCCAGGAGATGATCTCCGCGCTCTCCGAGGCCAGCGAGGGTGCCGAGCGCGTGCGCCTCATCGTGCAGGATCTCAAGTCGCTGTCGCGGCCGGATGACGTGGCGCTCGGCCCGGTGGACGTGGCCGAGGTGGTGCGCGGCTCGGCCAAGATGGCCCGGCACGAGGTGCGCGACCGGGCGCGCCTGGTGGAGGACTGTGACGGAGTGCCTCCCGTGAACGCCAACGCGGCGCGCCTGGGGCAGGTGTTCCTCAACCTCATCATCAACGCGGCGCACGCCATTGCCCCGGGCCGCGTGCAGGAGAATGAAATCCGCGTGGAGGCCCGGCGCTCGGGCCCCGGCCATGTCACGGTGGCGGTGCGCGACACCGGGGCCGGCATCGCTCCCGAGCACCTGCGGCGCATCTTCGATCCCTTCTTCACCACCAAGCCCATCGGCGTGGGCACGGGGCTGGGGCTGTCGGTGTGCCACCGCATCATCACCGCGCTCGGGGGGGAGATTCGCGTCGAGAGCGAGCCAGGCCGCGGCACCTGCTTCTTCATCACCCTGGCCGTGGCCGAGCGCTCCGGAGACGCGGGGCCGGCTCCCTCCGGCCAGTCCGCGGCCTGAGCTGTCGCGCGTTGGACGTCCGCGCGGCGCAAGGGCTTGGCGAGCGCACGCTGTTCAACATCCGCCCCCGTGAAATTCCGCACGCACCCAGCGTCGGGCAACGGGCATCCCCATGTTGGGTGCGCAAGCCATCCGACAATCAGGAGGAGGAACGGATGCCACCGCGTGGAGTGAAGAGCCCGAAGCGTCAGCGGCAGTATGCGAAGATCAAACAGTCCGCCCGCAAGCGGGGCGCCAGCACGGGCCGGGCCGAGGAGCTCGCCGCCCGCGTCGTGAACAAGCAGCGCAGCAAGGCCGGGGAGACGAAGGGCCCGGCGAAGAAGAAGAGCGCGGCGAAGCGCAGCTCCACGAAGACCTCCGCCAAGAGCACGTCGCGCCGGGCCAAGCCGGCCCGCAGCACGCGCAGCGCCGGGGCCAAGTCCCGCGGCCGCACCACCGCCGCCAAGACGCGCCGCAAGTCGAGCAGCTCGTCCAGCCGCGCCAAGGCGTCCACCTCGCGCAGCCGCTCCAAGTCCTCGCGCTCGAAGAAGTAGGCGAGCGCTCCTCCTGCTCCCTCTCCCCCTGGGGAGAGGGCTGGGGTGAGTGTCTTCGAGGTCCGCCATAACTGGTAAGTAGAATGTCACATTCGGGTTGGCCCCCCTTCTGCACAGAGGTCCGCAGAAGAAGGGGGTTCCACCTTGTTGCCTTGCCAGGCCGTCTCCGCCGTCCCTCCCGCCGAAGTCCGTTGCGAGCCCCCGCCGAAGCCGTTCCGCCAGCTCATCCCGCTGGAGGATGCGCGCCCCGGGCTGCGGCTCATTCCCTTCCGCTCGGGCGCCCGCCCGGGCCACGAGGCACGGGCTCCCGGAGAGGGCTGCAGCCTGCACATGGGCCTCTTCGACTCGCGGAGCGGCGCGGAGGACGGCGGCGCGCTCTGGCTGCTCTACGCGCTGAGCCCGGGCCTGGGCCGCCACCGCGTGCGGGAGCCCCCGCGGGTGCGCATGTCCGTGTGGCTGCTGCCGGACTCGCCGGAGGACGGTGGCACCGTCGCGCTCCCCGGCCTGCTGTGCCACGAGGTGCCACTGTGCCAGCCCTCGTGTGCCAGCCCCGCCGAGCTGGTGCGCGCCGAGGCGCCCCCGGCCGGCGTGTCCCGGAGCAGCTACGTGGCCGCGCTGCCGTACGCCGCCGTGCGCGAGGGGCTCGCGCGGCTGGGCGCCGCGGGGGCCGAGGCCTTCTCGCTCGCCCACCTCTTCCACCGCCGCTTCCGCGTGGCGCTGGAGCTGTGCGCCGGGGAGCGGGTGCTCGCGTGCGACTCCACCGAGGTGGAGCTCTATGACCTGGGGCGCTTCGGCTCGCTCTACCAGCGGGTGATGGACCGGCTGGTGCGGCCGGACACCGAGGCGCAGGTGGCGCGGCTGGGCGCGCGGGGCGTCTCGGTGGCCCACCACCCCTGGTTCCCGGTGCTGACCATCGGCATGGACAAGGCGCGGCTGTACCTGGCGGCGCTCGAGAGCGACGTGTCGCGCCACACCACCCACCTGCCGGATCCGCGCTGGCTGGTGCGCGTGGGGCTGTACCTGGAGCTGCTCACCGCGCTGGGCATCGTCGAGGCGGTGCGCGGCGAGGGCCCGGACGTGCTCTCCGCCGGGGAGCGCCACATGCTGGAGTCGGCGCCCGCGCTGGCGCCCATCCGCGAGCGGCTGGACGTGGCGGCGTGGCGCGAGGTCTGGGCGCTGCGGCACATCGCCGCGCCGGCCCGGTGGCGCAAGCGGGGGCGGGTGGGGGCGGGCAACCTGCTGCGCAAGCAGCGGGCGACCCGGGCCTTCCTGGAGACCCACCATGAGGACCTGCAGCGGGCGCTGGAGCTGGCGGGGCCCGCGCTGGGGGGCACCCATGAGACCTGGCTGCGGGTGTTCCAGGACGCCGAGCGGGCGGTGCTGCGCAACGTGGACG
The DNA here is from genome assembly GCF_042230915.1 of Archangium gephyra. Classification (GTDB taxonomy): domain Bacteria; phylum Myxococcota; class Myxococcia; order Myxococcales; family Myxococcaceae; genus Archangium; species Archangium gephyra_B. The sequence continues at coordinate 269,493 of NZ_CP102578.1, forward strand.
CGGCCTTCCCGGAGCTGCGCGCGCTGCCGGAGCGGTGGCGGCACTGGGTGCTGTGGCGCGAGTGCGGCGACTTCCAGGCGCTGGGCCTGGGCCGGGTGCCGGGGTGGCTGAGCCGGTGGGTGGGCGACCAGGACGGGCTGTTCGCCTCGGCGAGCCGCGAGTACCGGCGCTCGATGAACGAGGTGGCGCACCGGGCCCGCGAGCGCGGGTGGATGCACTACGCGGGCGGCGAGTGCGTTCCGCGCGAGGCCAGCCTCATCGAGTCCTGGCTGGGCCACGCGCGGGGGCGGCGCGCTCAGCGGGCCGAGTCGGAAGCGGCCCGCTGGCCCTCGGGCGCGGACTTCTTCGGTTCAGCCGCCCAGCGCTGATCGGTACACCCGCGCGAGCGCTTGTGCCTCGTTCGCCACGCCGAAACGCGCCCGGGCCTCCTCGGCGGCGTTGAGCCCCACCTGCCTCGCCCGCTCCGGCGCGTGCAGCAGCTCCCGCAGCAGCTCGCGCAGCTCCGCCACGTTGCCCGGCTCGAAGAGGAAGCCCGTGCGGCCGTGCTCGATGAAGGAGGGCACGTGCGGCAGCCGGCTCATCACTGTGCAGCAGCCGCACGCCATTGCCTCCAGCATCACCATGGAGAAAGACTCGAAGTGCGTGGGGTTCACCAGCACGCTCAGCCCCTGATACCAGGGCACCACCGGGCGCTGCTCTCCGGCGAGCACCAGGCGCCCTCCCGTCGCCGCCCGCAGCCCCTCGGCCCACGCCGTGTCCCGCCCCTTGGCCAGCCCCACCAGCACCGGCGTCCACTCGGACGCGGGCAGTCCCGGCAGCAGCGGCGCGAGCGCCTCGACGAAGTCTCCCTGGCCCTTGCTCGGGCGCACGCGCCCCACCACGCCCACCCCCCTCCGGCCGCCGAGCCCCAGCGCCTTCCACGCCGCGTCCCGGTCCACCGGCGGCGTGAAGCGCTCCAGGTCCACCCCGTGCGGCACCAGCTGCGAGGGCCTCCCCATCCACCCGGCGCTCTGCGCGTTGAGCGTGACGAGCTGCTCGGCGAAGCGCGTGAGGAAGCGGGTGAAGTGGCCCGGCGGCTGGCCCCCGTGGCGCGTGTAGACGAGCCGCACCTCCCGCCCCACCAGCCGCAGCAGCAGCCCGGCCAGCAGCTCGTTGTTGCGGTGCGCGTGCCACACCACCGGCTCCTGGCGGATGCGCCGCCACAGCTCGCTCCAGGCGATGCGGGGCACGTCCGCTTCCAGGTTGCCCCCCACCGCCCGCGTCTCCATCCACCGCGCCAGCTCGGTGACGATGCGCTCGGTGTGGGCGGTGACGCCGGTGCGGCGCCGATGGAAATGGGGGTGGACGACGAGCATGGCGCCACCGTCTGTACCCGACGCCAGATCCGCTGGCATCTGGCGTCTGCAAGGTACTCCCTGGCACCCCTCTGTCAGTGTGGGGCGGGTATCTGGCGCCCGTCCCCCCACCTGTGGTACCTGATGTAGGCCCATGCCCACTTCTCTTCCCCGTGGTTGGCTCCTCGGGCTCGCGCTGTGGTTCGCGAGCACCGCATGGCTCTACGCCTTCATGAGCCGCGCCCAGGCCGAGCAGTCCTGGGAGCTGGCGCAGCTGCGGCAGGAGATGTCGGACCTCCAGCGCGAGGTGCTGTCCTGCCAGCTGGAGAATGCCGAGGCGCACCGCGCGCCGGGGCACCGTTCATCCTCTTCCAGGCAGTGACCGATATCCCCTCTCCCCTCGGGAGAGGGTCAGGGTGAGGGTGTCCGGGCCCGTTCTTCAACCCGTGACCCGAAGTGGGGGCAGGGAGCCCAACCCGGGTACACCCGATACCCTCACCCCGTCCCTCTCCCGGAGGGCGAGGGGATATGGCCGCGAGTCAGCGCCATGGTTCAGGGGCACTCCAGCGCCCCCCTCCGGCTGGCCGCATGTGGAGCGGCCGGGCCCGGGCCACGCCGGGCTTCCGCGTGAAGAAGGACCCGAGGTCAGAGGTTGACTCCAGGAGGTTACCTCCGGAGTCATCATGGACCGTACGGGCAGTGCAGACCTTCCCCTCCATTCGGGCCGCGTGCCGGACTGGCTCGCCCAGCGCATGGCGCGCATGAGCCGCGTGCTGGTGGAGGCGCTCGTGCTCCACTACGGCCGCCACGAGGTGCTGCGCCGGCTCGCCCACCCCTTCTGGTTCCAGTCGCTCGGGGCCGTCATGGGCATGGACTGGCACTCCTCGGGCGTCACCACCACCGTGCTCGGCGCGCTCAAGCGCGGGCTCACCCCCGGCGGGCGCCAGCTCGGGCTGTATGTCGTGGGCGGCAAGGGCCTCCAGGCGCGCCGCACCCCCGACGAGCTGCGCATCATCGGCGACCGGGTGGGCATCGACGCGGACGCGCTCATCCGCGCCAGCCGTCTCGCGGCCAAGGTGGACAGCGCCGCGGTGCAGGACGGCTTCGAGCTGTATGCCCACAGCCTCATCCTCTCGGACGACAACGCGTGGGCCGTGGTGCAGCAGGGGATGAACGCCAACGCCCGCCAGGCCCGGCGCTACCACTGGCTCTCCGAGGGCCTGGGCAGCTTCGTGGAGTCGCCCCACGCCGCCATCGAGGGGCCCAACCAGGGCGTCATCCTCAACCTCACCGACAGGCGCGCCTCGCGGGCCCGGGCCGCGCAGGTGGAGCTGGTGTCCCAGGGGCCGGACGTGGTGCTGGGCGCCCTGCGCAAGCTGCGGCCCGCGCCCGCGCCCGTGCCCTTCACCCCCCTGCTGCCCCACCTTCAAATGCCCGTGCACGAGGAGGTGACGCGCGAGGACGTGGTGCTGCGCCGGCTCCACGGCACGCTGGCCGCCGCGGCCGAGCAGGGCCCCCGTGACTTCGCCGAGCTGCTGCTCACCCCCGGCGTGGGCGCGCGCACCGTGGCGGCGCTGGCCAGCGTGGCCGAGGTGCTGCACGGCTCGCCCTCGCGCTTCACGGACCCCGCGCGCTTCGCCTTCGCCCAGGGCGGCAAGGACCGGCAGCCCTTCCCTGTCCGGCTGGACGTCTATGACGAGACGCTGCGCGTGCTGCGCTCGGCGGTGGACGCGGCGAAGCTCGGCAACGACGAGCGGCTCCAGGCCATCCGCGAGTTGGATCGGCAGGCGCGCCGGCTCGAGGCCGCCGCCACGGGCGCTTCCTCCGCCCCCTCCTTCGAGGCGCTCGTCCAGGAGGGGTGGAAGGACGTCACCGAGCTGCTGCCCACCGACGCGCCCCCGCGCCGGCCCTCGGGACGTCCCGGCTGGCGGCGCCGATCCGCGGAGCGCAGCCAGCTGGAGCTGCCCGGCCTGGACGAGGACACGCCCGGTAATTCCTCACCTCACTCGCGGTGAAGGGGCGCGGTGCCGCACGCCCGGCTGGAGGGCGGGGGAGCGCCCTGGCTGGGGACGCGTACGGTGGCGGACAGCTGTTTCCTTCCAGGACGGGAGGGGCCGGGGTGGGGTGGGGGTGAGGCGGTAATCTGTCCGGTGGCGCCTGTCCCCCCCAGGCGAGTAGGGAGCCCTCATCGTGTCGAGCAGCAGCCACTCCTCCCCTTCCGCGCGTCGGGGGTCCCAGGTGAAGCGGGCCTCCCCTCCCCGGGTGGAGGGACGGGTGCTGGTGGTCGACGACACGGACGCCAAGCGCTACCTCATCGCCCACACGCTGCGCACGGCGGGCATGGAGGTGATGGAGGCGGTGAGCGGCCAGGAGGCCCTCGCGGGAGCCCTGGCCGGTCCGGACGTGGTGGTGCTGGACGTGCGCCTGCCGGACATGAGCGGCTTCGAGGTGTGCCGCCAGCTCAAGGAGGACCCGGCCACCGCCGCCATCCCGGTGCTCTACATCTCCGCCCTGCTGCAGGACGCGGAGCTGGAGGAGCGGCTCTTCGAGGATGGCGCGGACGGCTACATCCCCCAGCCCATCGAGTCGCGGCACCTGGTGGCGCAGACGTGGGCGCTCGTGCGGATGCGGCGGGCGGAGCAGGCCCGGCAGCGCGAGCGCGAGGAGGCCCAGGCCGAGAAGGCCCGGCTGCAGCGCGAGCTGGAGAAGACGCAGTCGCGGGCGCGCCGGCTCACCGAGTCCGGTGTGGTGGGCATCGTCTACTGGGACCTGGAGGGCGCCGTCCTCGACGCCAACGACACCTTCCTCGGCATGGTGGGCTACACGCGCGAGGACCTGGCGCGGGGCCTCATCGACTGGCGCAAGCTCACCCCGCCCGAGTGGACGGCGGTGGATGAGCGGGCCGTCGAGGAGCTGCGCACCCAGGGCTTCAGCTCGCTCTTCGAGAAGCAGTTCGTGCGCAAGGACGGCACGCGGGTGGACGTCATGCTGGGGGCCGCCGCGTTCGAGGGCGAGGCCTACCAGGGCGTGACGATGGTGGTGGACCTCTCCGAGCGGCGCGAGTCCGAGCGCCGGCTCAAGCACCTCATGGCGGAGCTGGGCTCCAGCGAGGCCCGGCTGCGCCTGGCGTTGGACTCGGCCGAGCTGGGCGCGTGGAGCTTCGATCTGGCCACCGGCCAGCACCACTGGGACGCGCGCGCCAAGGAGCTGTTCGGGCTGCCCTCCGAGGCGGCCGTGGACATGGAGGTGTGGCGGGCGGCGGCGCACCCGGAGGACCGGGAGTGGGTGGAGGCGGCGGTCCGGCGCGCGGTGGCGGGGGAGCAAGGAGGCTTCTTCTCGGCCGAGTACCGCACGGTGGGCCTGCGGGACGGGGTGTTGCGGTGGGTGGCCTCCCGGGGCCGGGTCCTCTTCGGCGGGGACGGGCAGGCCACGCACCTGTCGGGCACCTACCTGGACATCACCGAGCGCAAGCTGAACGAGCAGCGCGCCACGGAGCTGCAGGCCACCACGGCCGCCTTCGCGCACGCGCTCACCCTCGAGCAGGTGGGCCAGGCGCTGGTGGAGCACGGGCTCAAGTCCCTGGGCGCCTACGCGGGCGTCCTCAGCCTGGTGGAGGACGAGGAGCTGCGCATCTCCAACTACTTCGGCTACCCCGCCCGCATCCCCCAGGAGTACAGCCGCTTCCCCCTCGGCATCCGCACCCCCTCCACCGTGGCCGTCCTCGAGGGGCGCACCGTCGCGGTGCAGGCCACCGGCTCCCTGGAGCGGGAGTGGCCCGAGTTCGCCCGCACCGTGCAGGGCAGCCGCAGCCGCACCTGGCTGAGCACGCCGTTGAAGGTGGCGGGGCAGGTGGTGGGGGTGCTGGGGCTGAGCTTCGCCGCGCTGCGCCGCTTCAGCGCGCAGGACAAGGCGCACCTGGAGTCGCTCTGCGGGCTGTGCGCGCAGGCGCTGGAGCGGGCCCGGCTCTACGAGGAGGAGCGGCGGGACAAGGACGAGGCCCGGCGGCGCTCGGAGCTGGAGCAGCAGTACCTGGGCGTGGTGAGCCATGATTTGCGCAACCCCCTGGCCTCCATCTCCCTGGGGGCGCGCACGCTGCAGCGGCTGGAGCGGCCGGCCCCGGAGACGGTGCTGCGCACGGCGGGCCGCATCGCCAATAGCGCGGACACCATGGGGCGCATGGTGTCGGACCTGCTCGACTTCACGCGCGGGCGGCTGGGCGGTGGCCTTCCGCTGGAGCGCACGCACAACGACCTGGTGCTGCTGTGCCAGGAGGTCATCGACGAGTTCTCGGTGACGCACCCGGACCGGCGCATCCTCCTGGAGGGAGACGCGCGCTGCGAGGGGTGGTGGGACGGGGAGCGGATGCGCCAGGTGCTCTCCAACCTCCTGTCCAACGCGCTGAGGCACTCGCGGCAGGGGACGGCGGTGTCCGTGCGGGCCAAGGAGCTGGCGGGCGAGGTGGAGCTGGTGGTGAGCAACGAGGGCGAGCCCATTCCGGCGGAGCTGGTGCCGGTGCTCTTCGAGCCGTTCCGCCGGGGCCTGTCGAAGTTCCGGCCGGCGGGCAGCCTGGGGCTGGGGCTCTTCATCGTGCACCAGGTGGTGGTGGGGCACGGTGGCCGGGTGGAGGTGGGCACCGGCGAGGCGGGCACCACCTTCACCGTGCGGGTGCCCCGGGACGCCTAGCGGTGCGGGGGCAAGCCGCACGGGCGCCCGCTGCGTGAGGTGGTGGACAGCCGTCTTCCCGCGCCCCGGGCACGGCGGGGGCCGTCCGTGGCAAACATCGCGGGACGCCTGTCCCCCCCCCAGGCCCACCGGGAGTTCCATCGTGTCGAGCAGCGACCCCGCCGCCCCTTCTCCGCGCCAGGAGTCGCGTGAGCCGGCCACCCCCCTCCGGATGGAGGGGCGGGTGCTGGTGGTGGATGATACGGAAGCCAGGCGCTACTTCATCGTCAAGGCGCTGCGCCGCGCGGGCATGGAGGTGCTGGAGGCGGCCAGCGGGCAGGAGGCGCTCAGCGCGGCGGCGATGAAGCCGGACGTGGTGGTGCTGGACGTGCGCCTGCCGGACATGAGTGGCTTCGAGGTGTGCCGCCGCCTCAAGGAGGACCCGGCCACCGCCTCGCTCGCCATCCTCTACGTCTCCGCGCTGCTGAAGGACGAGGAGCTGGAGGCACGGCTCTTCGAGGATGGCGCGGACGGCTACATTCCCCAGCCCATCGAGCCCAAGCACCTGGTGGCGCAGACGTGGGCGCTGGTGCGGATGCGGCGGGCGGAGCAGGCGCGGCAGCGCGAGCGCGAGGAGGCCCAGGCCGAGCAGGCCCGGCTGCAGCGCGAGCTGGAGCGCACCCAGGCGCGGGCGCGCCGGCTCACCGAGTCCGGCGTGGTGGGCACCTTCTACTGGGACATGGAGGGCCCCATCCTCGACGCCAATGACACCTTCCTGGAGATGGTGGGCTACACGCGCGAGGAGCTGGAGCGGGGCCTGCTCGACTGGCGGAAGATGACGCCCCCGGAGTGGGGGGCGCAGGACGAGCTCAACGTGCGCAGCGTGCTCGAGCAGGGCCTGTCCCCGCTGACGGAGAAGCAGTACCTGCGCAAGGACGGCTCGCGGGTGGATGTGATTCGCGGGGCCGCGGCCTTCGAGAACGAGCCCCACCGGGGCGTGGCGGTGGTGGTGGACATCTCCGCGCGCCGGGAGGCCGAGCGCCGGCTGGCGCAGCTCATGGGGGAGCTGGAGTCCAAGGAGCGGCTGCTCCACGCCGTGCTCCAGCAGATGCCCACCGGCATCTTCATCACCGAGGCCTCCACGGGGCGCACGCTGCTGACCAATGAGCGGATGACCTCCCTGCTCGGGGGCACCCCGAGGCAGCACCTCGGGGAGATGCGCCTGCACCTCGTGGAGCACCCGGATGGCAGGCCCTGCACGCGCGAGGAGCTGCCGCTGGTGCGCTCGCTGCGCGAGGGCCGCGAGGTGGTGGAGGAGCTCGTCGTGCGCCGCGAGGACGGCTCGGCCCGGCTCACCCGGGCGTCTGCCTCGCCCGTGCGGGATGCGCGCGGGGAGCTCGTCGCCAGCGTGCTGACGATGGAGGACATCACCGAGCGCAAGGCCACCCAGCAGTCGCTGCGGCTGAGCGAGGAGCGGCTGCGGCTGGCGATGGACTCCGCCGCGCTCGGGGTGTGGAGCTACGACCCGGCCACGCAGGAGGTGGAGTGGGACGCACGGACGCGGGAGCTGTTCGGCTTGTCCCCGGACACGCCCGTGGATGCGCGCGTGTGGCTGGAGCGCGTGCACCCGGATGACCGCGAGCGGGTGGAGGGCGTGGTCCGGACGGGCTTCTCCGGTGAGGAGGGGGCCCTGCTGGAGATGGAGTACCGGGCCTTGGGGGAGGGGGGCGTGTTGAGGTGGGTGGCGGGGCGGGGCGGGGTGTATGTCGGCGCGGACGGACGGATCCGGCACATGGGCACCGTGCTGGACATCACCGAGCGCAAGCTGGCCGAGCAGCATGCCGAGGCGCTCCTGGCGACGACGGCGGCCTTCGCGCACGCCCTCACGCCCCAGCAGGTGGCCGACGCGCTGGTGGCGCACGGGCTGAAGTCCCTGGAGGCCTGCACGGGCGGTGTCGCCCTGGTGGTGGGCGAGGAGCTGGCGGTGCTCGGCTCCGTCGGCTACGCGGCGGACATCGTCCAGGCGTTCAACGCCGTGCCGGTCACCCGGGGCTTCCCTGTCGCGGCGGCGGCGCGCATGGGGCGCGCGGTGTGGATTGAATCCCCCGAGGCGTTCGCACGGGACTGGCCCGAAGCCACCGGGTGGCTGCACGAGAGCCGGAGCCGCTCCTGGGGCTTCATTCCGCTGGCGAGCGGGGAGCGGGTGGTGGGGGTGCTGGGGTTGGGCTTCCCCACGCCCCGGCGCTTCGGCGCGCAGGAGAAGCTGCACCTGGAGTCGCTCTGCCGGCTGGGCGCCCAGGCGCTGGAGCGGGCCCGGGTCTACGAGGAGGCCCGGCGCCGGGCCGAGCTGGAGCAGCAGTTCCTCGGCATGGTGAGCCATGACTTGCGCAATCCCTTGCAGGCCATCTCGCTGGGGGCGCGCACGCTGCAGCGCATGGAGCGGCCGGCCCCCGAGGCGCTGCTGCGGATGACGGGGCGCATCGCCAACAGCGCGGACACCATGGGGCGGATGGTGTCGGACCTGCTGGACTTCACGCGCGGGCGGCTGGGCGGAGGCATTCCGCTGGAGCGCACGGGCAACGACCTGGTGCGGCTGTGCCGGGAGGTCATCGACGAGTTCTCGGTGACGCACCCGAGCAGCGACATCCGCCTGGAGGGGGACACGCTGTGCGAGGGGTGGTGGGACGGGCCACGCATGCGCCAGGTGCTCTCCAACCTGCTGTCCAACGCGTTGAGGCACGCGCGCCCGGGGACCGAGGTGGTGGTGCGGGTGCGCGGGCGGGACGGCGAGGTGGAGCTGGCGGTGAGCAACGAGGGGGAGCCCATTCCGGCGGAGCTGGTGCCGGTGCTCTTCGAGCCGTTCCGCCGGGGCATGTCGAAGTTCCGGCCGGCGGGCAGCCTGGGGCTGGGGCTCTTCATCGTGCACCAGGTGGTGACGGGCCACGGCGGCCGGGTGGAGGTGGGCTCGTCCGGGGGCGTCACCTCCTTCTCGGTGCGGGTGCCGCGCGGGGCGTAGGCGCGGCACCCGGCCCGCGCGTTACTTCCCCGCGCGCTTGAGCGGGAGGAACTCGGGCCGCCACATCTCGGCCTCGAGCAGGCCCTCCAGGTCCTCGGGCAGCTTGCGCATGGCCACCTCCTCCTTCACCGCCTGGCGCATGACGGCGATGGCCACCTGGCGGCTCGCCGCGCGCAGCCGATCCATGCGCGGGTAGAGCGCGCCCTGTGCCAGCCGCGCCCCGTCCGTGTAGTCCGCCAGCGCCAGCGACGCCGCCGTCAGCATCCCGTCCGTCACCCGCTTCGCCCGCGTCAGCAGCACGCCCAGCCCCAGTCCCGGGAAGATGAAGGCGTTGTTGCCCTGGCCCACCGGGTGCGGCGCCCCATCCCACTCCACGTCCTCGAAGGGGCTGCCCGTGGCCACCAGCGCCTTGCCCTGCGTCCACTTGTAGATGTCCGCCGGCACCGCCTCGCAGTTCGCCGTGGGGTTGCTCAGCGCGAACACCACCGGGTACGCCGTGTTCGCCGCCACCGCCTTCACCACGTCCTCGCCAAACGCCGCCCGCTGCCCGCTCAGCCCCAGCAGCACCGTCACCTTCGCCTCCCGCGCCGTCTCCAGCAGGCTGGGAATCGAACCCTGAAGCTTCCACCCCGCCACGCGCGAGGGCTCGTGCGCGAACTCCAGCTTGTACGGCTCCAGCCCCTTGCGGTCCTTCAGGATGAGGCCCTTGGAGTCGATGAGGTAGATGCGCTCGCGCGCCTGCTGCGTGCTCATCCCCTCGCGCTCCATGCCGCGGACGATCTGCCGCGCCACGCCCACGCCACCCGCGCCCGCGCCGTGCACCAGGTACACCTGCTGGCCGAGCGTCGTCTGGCTGCGCCGCGTGGCCGACAGCAGGCCCGCGAGCACCACCGCGCCCGTGCCTTGGATGTCGTCGTTGAGCGAGGGCAGCACGTCCCGGTAGCGCTCCAGCACGTCGAAGGCCTTCTGCTTGCTGAAGTCCTCCCACTGCACCAGCACGTTGGGGAAGCGCTTCTTGAGCGCCGTCACGAAGGCGTGGATGAAGTCGTCGTACTCCTTGCCCTCCATGCGCGGCCGCTTCACGCCCAGGTAGAGCGGATCATCCAACAGCTCCTTGCGGTTGGTGCCCACGTCCAGCTCCACCGGCAGCGTCACCGCCGGGTCGATTCCCGCCGCGGCCGTGTACAGGGACAGCTTGCCGATGCAGATGGCCAGGCCGCCGAAGCCCTGGTCTCCGATGCCCAGAATCCCCTCGTTGTCCGTGGCGACAATCAATTGCACGTCCGGGAAGGGCGTGTGGGCCAGCAGCGAGTCGATCTCCCCGATGTTCTCCGGGCTCACCACCAGCCCGCGCGGATAGCGGTAGATGCGGCTGAACTGCTCCACCGCCTGCGCCACCACCGGGGTGTAGATGATGGGCATCATCTCCTCGATGTGCCGGTGCAGCAGCGCGTAGAAGAGCACCTCGCTGCGGTCCTGCAGCGCGCGCAGGAAGACGTGCTTGTCCAGGTCCGAGCGGAAGGAGCGGAAGTTGGCGTAGGAGCGCTCGATCTGCTCGTCCAGCGAGGAGACGTGCGTGGGCAGCAGGCCCATCAACCCGAACTCGCGCCGCTCCTCCAGGCTGAAGGAGGTGCCCTTGTTGAGCAGGGGCAGGCGGGTGAGCATCAGCCCCTCCAGGTGCGTCTCGAGGTAGGGGCGGCCGTGGGCGTCGAGCTTCTTCTCGTACTGTTTCATGGGGGGAAATTCGTGTCTGTGAAGGAGGGGCGCTCCCTTAACGGCTCGCCCTCCCCCTCAACAAGGCCCCCCACCGGGCGGGCATAAGCGACGGTTCGGGTCTCCCATGCGGCCCATGCACGGCGCTCTGCGCCAACGCATCGCGTCAGCCGGAGGGGCCCCCGGCGTGTCACGTCGTCATTCTCGCGGGCGCCGGGCGCTGGTGGCCTGCCTGGTTCGGGAGCGGCTTCCAACGGGGAACTGGCGAGGGGGGAGGGGCACTGCTTCAATCCGCGCCCTGTGTCTCCGTCCGCCGCGACTGGCAGAGGAACGATGAACGCACGCGTCTGGAAGATTGCCCCCCTGCTGTTCGGCTCGGGCTTCTGCGCCCTGGTGTACCAGACGGCGTGGCAGCGGGAGCTGCGCCTCATCTTCGGGGCTTCCACGGCCGCGTCGGCCGCGGTGCTGGCCATCTTCATGGGCGGGCTGGGACTGGGCGGGGCGCTGCTGGGGGGGCGGGTGGACCGGGAGAAGCGCCCGCTGGCCTTCTACGCCAACCTGGAGCTGCTCATCTCCCTGAGCGCGGCGCTGACGCCGCTGCTGGTCTGGCTGGCGCGCACCGTCTACACGGCCCTGGGCGGCTCGGTGTCGATGGGGCTGGGGCTCGGCTCGGTGATGCGGCTGGTGCTCTCCGCGCTGGTGTTGGCGGTGCCCACGCTGCTGATGGGCGGCACGCTGCCGGCGGCGGCGCGCGCGGCGGAGACGCCCGAGGACGTGCGGCGCCGGGCGCTCGCGGTCCTCTACGGTGTCAACACGCTGGGCGCGGTGGCGGGCGCGGCGGCCTCCACCTTCCTCCTCTTCGAGGTGCTCGGCACCCGCAGCACCCTGTGGCTGGCGGCCCTGCTCAACGTGCTGGTGGCCCTGGTGGCGCGCGCGGTGGCCCGGAGCCTGCCCGAGCACGAGGACGTGGCCTCCCCGGCCGGCGCGGAGGCTCCCGCCGGGCAGCCCGCGGCGGCCGCCCTGCCGCCGCGCCGCTTCGTGCTGGGCGCCGCGGCGCTGGTGGGCTTCGCCTTCTTCCTCATGGAGATGGTGTGGTACCGGATGCTGGGGCCGCTGCTGGGCGGCTCCACCTTCACCTTCGGCCTCATCCTGGTGGTGGCGCTGGCGGGCATCGGCCTGGGCGGCGCGGCGTACGCGGCGTGGGGCCAGCAGCGCCCGGCCACCCTGAGCGGCTTCGCGCTCACGTGCCTGCTGGAGGCGCTGCTGCTGGCCGTGCCCCTGGCGCTGGGGGACCGGCTGGCGGTGCTGGCCTCCCTGGTGCGGCAGATGTCCCTCTTCGGCTTCGGCGGCCTGGTGCTGGGCTGGGCGCTGGTGGCCGCGCTGGTGGTGCTCCCGGCCGCCTTCATCTCCGGGGTGCAGTTCCCCCTGCTGCTGGCGCTGCTGGGCCGGGGGGGCAACGACGTGGGCCGCCAGGTGGGCCTGGCCTACGCGTGGAACACGGTGGGCTCCATCGTCGGCTCGCTGGCGGGCGGCTTCGGCCTGCTGCCGCTGCTCTCCGCGCCCGGCGTCTGGCGGCTGGTGGGCGCGGTGCTGGTGGGGCTGGGGCTCGTCGCGGTGGCGCTGTCGGCGCGCCAGGAGCAGCCGGTGCCGGGCCGCATGGTGCCGCCGCTGGCCACGGCCGTGGCCGCCGCCCTGCTGCTCACCGCCACGGGGCCCACGTCCGCCTGGCGTCACAGCGCCATCGGCGCCGGGCGCGCCCAGCTGGACTCCGCCTCCACCAACGGCGTGCGCGACTGGCTCTCGGGGGAGCGGCGCTGGTTGCTGTGGGAGACGGACGGCGTGGAGAGCAGCGTGGGCGTCACCGCCACCAATGGCCTGTCCTTCATCGTCAATGGAAAGTCGGACGGCAACAGCATCGTCGACGCGGGCACCCAGGTGATGGGCGGCCTCATCGGCGCGATGGCCCACCCCCACCCGCGCCGCTCGCTCGTCGTCGGTCTGGGCACTGGCAGCACCGCGGGCTGGCTCGGCTCGGTGCCGGAGATGGAGCGCGTGGACGTGGTGGAGATCGAGCCCGCCATCCTCCGCTTCGCCCGCCAGTGCGACCCGGTCAACGAGCGGGTGCTGGACAACCCCAAGGTGCGCGTGCACCTGGATGACGCCCGCGAGGTGCTGCTGGCCTCCAAGGACTCCTACGACATCATCTTCTCCGAGCCCTCCAATCCCTACCGGGCCGGCATCTCCAGCCTCTTCTCGCGCGAGTTCTACCAGGCGGTGAAGCAGCGGCTGGCCCCCGGGGGCATCTTCCTGCAGTGGCTGCAGACGTACGAGGTGGACGCGCGCACGGTGCGCAGCGTCTACGCCACGCTGTCCACCGAGTTCGGGGCCGTGGAGACGTGGCAGACGATGGGCGGAGACCTCATCCTCATGGCCACCGTGGAGCCGCTGCGGCACGACCTGGAGCGGATGCGGGCGCGGGTGTCGCAGGAGCCCTACCGCCGCGCACTGCCCGCCGTCTGGGGGACGAACGAGCTGGAGGGCGTGCTGGCGCACTTCCTCGCCGGTCCCGGGCTGGCGCGGGCGCTGGCCGAGGGCCAGGAGGCGCTGGTCAACACGGATGACCTCTCGTACGTGGAGTTCGCCTTCGCCCGCAGCGTGGGGCGCACGCAGACGGGCTTCTCCTACGCGGTGCTGCGCCGCGCCGGAGTGGACCTGAAGGCGGGCCGTCCGGTGGTGGAGCGCGGCACGGCGGACTGGCAGCGGGTGGAGGAGCTGCGGGTGCTCTCGGGAGAGCTTCCGTACGCCCAGGGACAGGCCGGGCTGGACTCGCGCGCGTTGGAGAACCGCCGGGCCTTCAGCGAGGCGTACCGCCGCTCGGACTTCCCCCGGGCGCTGCGCGTGTGGCGCGCGGGCGGGTGGCGGCCCCGGGATCCCACCGAGCTGAGCCGGGTGGGCGCCGTGCTGGCCAGCGCGGGGGAGGAGGCGGAGCTCCTGCCGCTCGTGGAGGCGCTGCGCCCCCTGCGGCCTTTCGATGCCGAGGTGCTGCTGGCGCAACTGCGGCACCAGCAGGGGCGCCTGCCCGAGGCCGCCGCGTCGCTCGAGCGTGCCTTCTCCCTCCTGCATGAGACGCCGTGGCATACCCACTCGCTGCTCCAGCGCGCGATGGATGAGAGCGTGAGTCTCGCCCGGAAGGACAAGGCGCTGGGGCAGCGGATGTGGGCCGTGCTGGCCACGCCCTTCGCCAACCACGCCGGGGACTCCTTGCGCCTGGGCGCGCGGATGGACATCGCCAACAGGATCGACTTCGAGGGGCTGTGTGCCCAGGGGCTCGCCCCCTATGAGCCCCACGTCTTCTGGAACCAGACGTTCCTCGAGCTGCGCTCTCGCTGCTACGTGACGACGAACCACCCGCTGCAGGACCAGGCGCTGGAGGACCTCCTGACGTTCATGCAGGCCGAGCCGCCGTCGCTGTGGGGCGATGGGCCGGGCGCCTCGGGCCCCCCGCGGCTCGAGGAGGCTCCGGCGGAAGCTCCGGCAGAGGCTCCGGCGGAGGCTCCGAAGGACGCGGCGCCTCCCGTGTCGGACGTGGGGACGCCGTAGCGCGGGGGGGCCTCCCCCTCCCGGGGGTCTCCGGGCTAGGGTGCCGCCCCATGCCGGAGACCGCACTCGTCTTCAACAACTCCGTCCAGGGACTGTTCTCGCGCACGTTCAAGGACGGCGTGCCCCCCGAGCTCAAGGCGCAACTGCGCGCGGTGGGCGTGGACCTGGACAAGCCCCTGCTGCCGGCCTACCCGGCCACCACGTGGGCGCGCTGCGTGGATCTCGGCGCCCGGGCCGCCTTCCCCGAGGAGCGCCGCGAGGTGTCCTGGCGCAGGATGGGCGAGCGGATGATCGACGGCTACCAGGACGCGATGATCGGCCGCGCCATGTTCTCCATGCTCCAGCTGCTGGGGCCGCGCCGGATGCTGCAGCGCTCGCAGAAGAACTTCCGCACCGGCAACAACTACACCGAGGTCCGCTTCAGCGACGTGTCCCCCACGGAGATGGAGCTGTGGTTCAACGAGACGGACGAGGTGATGCGCCACTTCACCGTGGGCCTGGTGCTCGCGGGCATGCGCGCCGGGGGCGCCGGGGAGCCCGAGGTGCGGCTGCTCGGCACGGACGCGAAGGGCTGCACCCTGCGCGCCTCGTGGAAGCCGAAGTAGAGACGCCGCTCACTTCTGGGGCGCGCCGCCGTAGAGCGTCTCGGCGCGGTGGAAGAGCACCCACGAGGTGATGATGTACTTGTCGTGGGACTCGGACATGTTGCCCCGGTGGGTGTGCGTGAAGCCCGCGGGGAAGATGAGCATCCGGCCCGCCTTCGATTGGACCTTCTTCTCCTGGTAGAAGAACTCGGTCTCGCCGCCCTGGGTGACGTCGTTGAGGTAGAACTGGAAGGCGAGCACGCGGTGCAGGGGCTCGCAGCTGGCGTCCTTCGGGTACACCTCCGAGTGCCAGTGCGGATAGCCGCCGGAGCCCTTGAGGTACTTCTGCACGGTGAGGTCGCCGTAGCGGTAGAGGAAGCCGACGAGCTGGTCGAAGAGGGGGTCGCCCAGCTCGGCGAAGTTCTCCCGCGTGAGCGTCACCAGCTGGCCCGTCTTCGGGTGCTTCGTGGACAGCGAGACGGCGCCGATGAGGCTGTAGAGGTACTTGCGCAGGTAGCTCTTGAGCGGAGGAAAGGCCGCGTCCAGCAGCCGGCGCAGCACCTGCTGGTGCTCCGGGTGCTGGTTGAGGGTGAGATCGAAGCTGTCCTTCTTGGCCAGGTCGACGCCGCCCCCGGTGCGGCCGCGCTGCACGTGGGGGCTCTTCTCGAAGAGCTGGAGGATGTCCTGGCACAGCTGGGGCGTCAGGACGCCGTCGTGAACCTCGATGAAGTCGTTCATGGGGGGCACAGGCGCCGCGCGTCAGCGGGCGTAGAGGAGCTCCACGTCGAAGACGAGCACCGCGTTGGGCGGGATGGGGTAGTTGCCCGACGGGCCGTAGCCGAGGTGGGACGGGATGACGAGCCGGCGCTTGCCGCCCACCTTCATGCCGAGCAGCCCCTCCTCCCACCCCTCGATGACACGGTGGGGTTTGGCGCCCAGCACGAACTCGAAGGGCTGGTTGCCGTCACGGCTGGTGTCGAACGGGTAGCCGTCGGCGAGCCAGCCCGTGTAGTGCACCTGGACGATGCGGCCGGCCTCGGCGGTGGCGCCGGTGCCCACCACCTGGTCCTGCGTGTAGAGGCCGGACTCGCTGCGGTTCATGGCGGCGAGGTCCACGCCCAGCGCGGGGGCGTACGTCACCTTGGCCGGGTCGCCCGAGGCCGGGAGCGCACCCTCCCCACAGGCGGACGTGGCGAGCAGCAGGCACGCGGAGAGGAGCGGGAGGAGTCGGTTCATCGGAAGAGGGCCTCTCGGGAAGGAAGGTCGCGCGCGAGCCTAGCAAGGCTGGCCGGAGGCCGCTGGGCTCATCGAGGCCGGGTGCGCGGCCCTCCGCCTGCCCACTGGTAGCCCACGGTGGCGCCCGAGCCGATGAAGCCCAGGGCGATGTACTTGCGGAACCACCCGAGCGTGCTGCGGTTGTCCACCACCTCCTCCAGCAGCCCGTGCACCACCACGCCGAGCAGCGTGCCCGCGGCGGCGCCGCCCAGCGCACCGAGGAAGGCGCGGCCCCGGTCCTGGCTGCCGTCGAAGGCCAGCTCGCCCAGTCCCCAGGTCCCCAGGGCGGCGATGGGCGGGGTGAGCACCAGCCCCACGCTGAATGCCGCCACGTCCAACTCGGCCCAGCGCCCGCCGGACTCCGCCGATTGCAGGAAGAGCAGCCCCGCGGGCAGCGCGCCCACCATGCTGCCGGCCACCGTCTCCGCGGCCGTCACCCAGAGGCGTTCCTCGCCCAGGCGGCTCGCGCCGTACACGCCCCCGAGCGGCACCAGCGAGAACGAGCCGTACATCATCCACGCTCCGGGAGTGACGGGGGCGTCCGCGGCGAGGTGGGGAGAGGTCCGCACCGTCTTCGCCGGGGGCTCGGTCTTCTCCGCCGCCGGGGCCTCCTCGCGGGGCTCCGGCTGGACGGGGGTGGCGGGAAACTCGACGTTCTGCGGCAGGAGCGAGAGCGTGGCGGGCAGGCCCCGGGCGCGCGCGCTCAGCGGCGGCTCGCGCTCCGGCGTCAGGGGCCGGGCCAGGGCCGGAGGCGGCGCGAGCAGGGCTCCGAGCAGCACGAGGGAAAGACAGGAGGGCAGGGAGGCAGGCAGTCGCATGGTGTCCAGACGGGGCCCGCGATGCAGCCGCCCCGGCCCGGCACCCGGGCAGCGGGGACGTGGCGGCGGGCCCCTGCCGCGGAGGGATGGGGAGGAGGGGGCGTTTCGTCCACCCGTCCACGGGGAGGGGCGCGTCCCAGCGGACAGAGGGGGGGCGGGCGTGTCGTCCGGTGGACGGAGCACGGGCCCGAGGAGGCGGACGCGCGGAGCGTGACTAGCTTGCGCGCGTGAAGAAGACGCCTTGGACGCTGCTGCTGCTCACCCTGGTCATGGCGGGTTGTCCCCTGCCGAGTCATCGCCTCGCCCTGCGCATCCGCGACACCGTGCCGGAGACGCCCGAGGGCATGTCGCTCGCCTGGTACCAGACGGTGGGCGTGGAGCTGGAGCCGGGCAACCGGGTGGAGCTCGTCCACAACGGCCACGTCTTCGACAGGCTCGAGGAGGAGATTCGCGCCGCCCGCTCCAGCATCCACATCCTGCTGTACATCTGGCGTCCGGGGTACCCGTCGGACCGCATCATCCAGGCGTTGCGCGAGCGCCACCCCGGGGTGGCGTGCCGCGTGCTGGTGGACCCGCTGGGCAGCATCCGCTTCGAGGACAGCGTGGGGCCGGAGCTGGTGGCGGCCGGGTGCGAGGTGCGCATCTTCCGCCCGCTGCAGGGCACCATCGCCACGCTCAACCTCAAGCGCTTCCAGTCGCGGCTGCACCGCAAGCTGATGGTGCGGGATGGCATCTCCGCGATGACGGGGGGCTTTGGCATCTGGAAGAGCTGGGTGGGCGAGGGGCGCAAGCCGGACGAGTGGCGCGATGCCAACATCTGGGTGCAGGGCCCGGCGGCGCGAGGCGTCCAGCTGGCGTTCGCGCAGAACTGGCAGGAGGCGGGAGGCGGGATGCTCCCGGCCGAGGCCTTCCCCGAGTCCATCCCCAGTCCGGGCGAGGCGCGTGCCGGGTTCGTCACGCACACGGGGGCGCCGGTGCTGACGAATGCCGAGCGGATGACGCTGCTGGCGATCGCCTCGGCGAAGAAGCGGCTGTGGATAGCCAACTCGTACTTCATCCCCACGGGAGCCATCCAGGACATGCTCATCGCCAAGGCGAAGGCGGGGGTGGACGTGCGGGTGCTCACGCCGGGGCGGCACCACGACATTCCGCCGGTGCACGAGGGCCAGCGCGCCACCTACGCGCGGCTGCTGGAGAGCGGGGTGCGCATCTGGGAGTACGAGGTGTCGATGATGCACTCCAAGTCGGTGCTGGTGGACGACCGGCTGTCGATGGTGGGCTCGACGAACCTGGATCCGCTGGCGCTCAGTGCCGAGGAGGGCTCGCTGGTGGTGGATGACCCGGGGCTGGCGGCGCAGCTGGCGAAGGACTTCGAGGAGGACATGCAGCACTCGGTGGAGATTCGCTGGGACTCGTGGCGCCGGCGCGGCCTCTTCAAGCGGCTGTCGGAGCGGGTGACGGTGCTCTTCGGCAAGTACCTGTGAGCCGGAGCCGGAGCGGGTGGCGCATGCACCTCGTCGCCTAACGCACCAGTTCCTCGAAGCGGCGCCAGGAGACGTTGCGGCCGGTGAGCACGACCACGGTGGGCCCGAGGGCCCGAGGCAGCAGCTTGCGCAGGGCGGCGAGTCCGGCGGCGGCCGAGGGCTCGAGGATGTATTTGGTGTCCGCCACGCACCAGCGCAGGGCGTCGCGCAGCTCGTCATCGGAGACGAGCACGAACTCATCCACGTTGCGCTGGAGGTAGGGCCAGGGGAGGAGCTCCTTCTCGACCTGGGCGCCGATGCCCTCGGCGATGGAGGGGCGCACGTCGTGGACGTCGACGGGGTGGCCCTCGCGGTGCCATCGGGCGAGCACGGCGGAGGTCTCCGGCTGGACGCCGATGAGACGGATGCGAGGGTTGGCGGCCTTGAGCACGACGCTCATGCCGGCGAGCAGCCCGCCGCCGCCCACGCCGACGAGGACGGTCTCCACGTGGGGACAGTCCTCGAGGATTTCGAGGGCGACGGTGCCACCGCCCTCCATCATGTGGCGGTCGTTGTAGGCGGAGAGGAAGGTATAGCCGCGCTCGGCGGCGACGCTGCGGGCGGCCTCGCGGGCGAGGGGAACGCTGTCGAAGTACTCGAGGTGGGCGCCGTACTCCTGAATCATGCGGAGCTTGTCGGGGTCGGCCGAGCGCGGCAGGTAGACATGGGCCTTGGCGCCGAGGGTGGCGGCGGCGTAGGCGAGGCCGATGCCATGACCGCCGGCGGTGGGGGCGATGAACTCGGCATCGGGCCGCGAGTCGCGGACGGAGAGGATTTTGTGGAGGGAGCCCCGGGGCTTGAAGCTGCCGGAGACCTGGAGGTTCTCCAGCTTGAGCAGCACGGGGGAGCCGGAGAGCTTCGAGAGCGAGGAGTTGGGCTCGAGCGGGGTGTGGCGGAGGTAGGGAGCGATGCCGCGGCGGGCGGCGATGACGTGGGAGGGGAGGAGCTCCAGCTCGGGGGCAAGCTCCCTCTCCCTCCGGGAGAGGGCTGGGGTGAGGGTATCCGTCATCGTGTTCTGGTCCGTGGGTCAGGGAGACTGCGGCTCAGGAGGAGCGTAGGTCCGTTCCAGGGCGGTGGTCAGTTCGTCGCACTCGAGGAGTCCGTCGACAGCGCGAGTGAAGGATGCTCCGGCGTCGTAGACGTCCCTGGCCGGGAAGCCCGAGGAGGCCAGGTGCGCGTTGTGCTTGTCCTGGAAGCAGAGCCTCTCCTTGGGCTTGGTTTCCTCGTCGAGGCTCGCACGGTCCTCCTCCCAGCCCGCGAGCTTCACGGGGCATTGCTTGCAGCCTTCTTCCTCGCAGAGACGCCGTGCTTCACGGGTGTTCTGATAGAGCCACGCCTCGATGCTGTAGAAGGGGACGAGTAGGCGGAGCCGCTTCATGCGCTCGCCGGGCACTGCTGCGTCATGTGGCTGCCGCTGGAAGTAGGCGCGTACGCCAGCCTCGATGGGAGGGAGCATGCGCGATTTGAACTCGCGCTCGTTCTCGCTCGATTCGTGCTCGGACCACGGACGGTCACCGTCGAGGTGGTAGAGGACGAACCCATTGGGCTTGAGCAGCTCGGTGATGATGCTGCGGATGAGCAGCAGCCGGTTGGGCTGGTCGAGCGGATTGGTGCTCTTCCAGAGATTGGCGTGCATGGCCCGGCGGGCGTTGTCGTCTTCCAGGGGCTTGAAGTTGACGCGGTGGGTCTGCACGCCGGGCACGAGCAACTTGAGCATCTCCTTGGCGAGCGCGCGCACGGTGTCATAAGCGCCTGTACCGGAGTCCTCGGTCAGCGCCATGATGGAGGGATGCTGGGAGTCGCCGCTCACCACAGCCCCTTCGACTGAAGCAGTTCGCCGACCTGCTGGAATCCGACCTTGTAGGAGTCGAAGAAGTCCACGGCGGCCTCCTGGGACATGTTCTCCCAGGCCATCTGCTCGGGACCTTTCTCCCACCGGCACAGGACGAAGGCGGAGCGCACTTCTTCGGGCGACTGGAAGCTCAAGTAGTCGAGCAGGAGTGGGTTCTGGCTGGTGAGGAAGGCCTGCCGTGGACCGAGCGCCTCGAAGCAGGCGCGAATCCAGCGATGATGGAGACCGTTGACCAGTTCGTCGGCGACGACTGCCGGTTGGGCAATAGCCAGATAGTGCATGAACGCGAGGATGCGCTTCTGCCCATAGCTGAGCAGCTTCTCGGAGATCTTCCAGCCACCGCGATGGCTGAAATAGAAGCGCAGGTTCCCGAGGTGCATGACTT
Source organism: Archangium gephyra (assembly GCF_042230915.1). Lineage (GTDB taxonomy): Bacteria > Myxococcota > Myxococcia > Myxococcales > Myxococcaceae > Archangium > Archangium gephyra_B. The sequence goes on from NZ_CP102578.1 coordinate 290,255, forward strand.
CTGTGTTGCCTTCCCTGCCCGAGTCCTGGAGTTCGACGAGGGCTTCAGCGGATTCGAAGTCGAGAAGCTGAGCTGTGTGCCTCAAGAATGGAAGGTCGGTATCGGTGAGTATATAGCGGTCGTCTCCCCATCGTTGTTGCGCGAGGTGGCTGAGCCGTTCGTGCATGGACTCACCGAACCCAAGGCCCCCTGCTGCGCTGATCTGCCCATCTGGAGTGCGAACCATCTTGAGCTGAAGTTGACCAAGATCATTGAAGTATTCGAGGGACTCGTCAAAACGGCGGGTTGGGCCAGAGATGAATAGCTCTAGGATATCAGGCGCTGCTTGCCTCAGTTTGGGCACCTTGACTGCATATTGCATATAAGCATTGAGGAGCAGAGCCCAAAGGGGCAATGTCCCGGCGTTGGCGAAGTCGAGATTGACGGGGGCGCTCGAATCAGCTTCATCCGTGTGCCGAACAACCCCTCGACTGCCTTTGATGTCGAGCTCCACGTGGAGCGCTGGCTCCTTTCTGGAAATGCTCACGGTCGTGGAGAGCATCAATGCGGGCAGTCCACTCTCTGACGTCAACGGATGCTGTCGCAGGGCTTCAGGAGCGATCATGCCCTCCCATGCGGATGGGAAGGGTGATGGGCGCGACTCATTACGCACCGAAATGGTTGCTGTCGCCTTGTCGGATGCCAATTCGAATGAAAGGTCGAACTCGACATCGCTGAGGCTGGTGAAATCCAACGTGATAGCCGCCGCCACAAGGTTGAGCAGCGTGGTCTTCCCGGTGCCGTTCTGTCCGAGCAGCACGTTGTAGCCCGGGTTGAAGGTCAGCCGTGTCCCGGGCTTCACCGTGCGGAACTTGTTCACCTGGAGCCATCGGAGCTTGACCATCGGACACCTGGTTGCGGCGCTGTGCGCCCACTAAAGGAGCGCGGAGGATACGTCCAGGCTGCCCGGAGTCCAGGGGCCCGACTCGGCCACCGGCTGGTGGATACCGCTCATGGCCGTTGAGCCCACCGAACCTCATGACGCCGGGGCGCGGCTGGCCGCATGATGTGTCACCTGTTCCACCGGTCCGGAGGGCGGCGCACGCGAGACCGCCCTCCATCTGATGAACCAGGAGGGTTGGAGCGATGTTCGAGACCGTGACCCGCATCATCGGACCCTACGTGCGCGAGCCCGTGGTCTGCCGTCCGCATGACCCGCGCTCGGCGGAGGTGGCCCGGCGCGTGGGCGAAGCGGTGCGCGCGCACCTGCCCGAGGTAACGGTGGAGCACATCGGCAGCACCTCGGTGCCGGGCTGCGAGGGCAAGGGCGTGGTGGACCTGATGATCCCCGTGACGCCCGGGCAACTGGAGCCGGTCAAGGCACTCCTGGACGCGCTCGGCTTCCAGCGGCAGGTGCCACCGGCGGGCCATGAGCCGTGGCCCGAGTCGAGGCCGATGCGCCAGGGCAGCCTGGAGCACGAGGGAACGCGCTTCAACCTGCACGTGCACGTGATTCCCGAGGACTCGCCGGAGGTGGAGGCCCAGCGCCGCTTCCGCGACCGGCTGTGCGAGGACGCGGCCCTGCGCGAGGCCTACGTGGCGCGCAAGCGGGAGATCCTCTCCCAGGGCATCACCAACAGCGGCGACTACTCGGAGGCGAAGGGCCCCGTCATCGAAGGCATCCTGAAGGGCTCCGGGTAGCGCCCCCTACGGCCGCGTCTTCACGAAGGCGAGGTACTTGGGATCATTGCCCTCGAAGAGCACTTCGCCCCCGAGCTTCAGGGCCCGTGCGAGCTCCTCGGCGGCGCGCTCCGGGTTGCCGAGCTCCAGCTCGCACTGCCCCAGCCGCAGGTGGATGAAGGGTGTGCCCAGGCCACCGGAGCTGCGCGCCGCTCCCAGCAGGGCGTGCCTGCCCTCGCTGAAGCGCCCCAGCTGGAAGCACGTGTCCCCGAGCGCGGTGAGCACCCGCGGCGACACGTCGTGCTCCTCCACGGGGCGGGGGATGAGCGCGAGCGCCTCGCGGAACTTCAGCAGCGCGGGCGCCAGCTCCCGCTGCCGCGCGAGCGCCTCTCCCGTGACGCACAGCTCGGCGATCCTCTCCAGACGAGCGTCATCCATCCGGGAGTTGTAGCAGAGCGCTCAGACGGGCGGATGGACCCCTGTCCCCGCGTGGGGCGCGGCGGCCGGGCGCAGCGCGTCCCCTTCGAGCATCACCTCGTCCTCGTAGCACCAGCCCCAGTCCTCTCCGGGCTCGAAGGAGCGGATGACAGGGTGGGACGTGGCGTGGAAGTGCTTGGTGGCGTGGCGGTTGGGCGACGAGTCGCAGCAGCCCACGTGGCCGCACTCCAGACACAGGCGCAGGTGGACCCAGGGGGAGCCGGTGCGCAGGCAGTCCTCGCACCCGGCCGTGGTGCTCGGGCGGACGTCGCGGATGGACTCCAGGTGGGTGCAGCCAGAGGTCTCCATGGTGTGCTCCTTTCCTTCAGGGTAGGCACCCCCTGGAAGGGCGGTGGCGGCGGCCTGGTCAGGGCCCGGCCAGGCGGCTCGTCCCGGGGGGCCGGAAGGCTGTCGCCCACTGAACACTCAGGGGCCGCGGCGGGGCCGGGCAGCGTTGAGCATCCATCACTGCATTGCCCGTCTGATCGCCCCCGGACTGGGGGAGGAGGGAGCGAGTTCCTAATTTTTCTATGTGACTGTCATGGGAGCGTGGGGCATGCAGGGGCTCGAGGGGTCGCGGGAGCTGGGGGCCGGGCGTCAGCCGGCGACGCAGCGGCGGTTGGTGTTCGAGCACACGGTCGACGGGCTCTTCCGCTTCTCGCTGCGCAGCCGCCTGTCGTCACAGGCGTGGAACGCGCTGCGCGGGGTGGGCATCGACCTGTCCAAGCCGCTGCTGCCCGCCTACTCGTACGAGACGTGGAAGCGGGCGCTGGAGCTCACCGTGGCGGACCTCTACCCGCTGGTGCCGCGCGAGGAAGGCTGGCGGCAGCTGGGGCGCGAGGTGGTCAACGGCATGGTGCACACGGTGCTCGGCCGCGCCATGGTGGGCGTGGCCCGCCTGTTGGGGCCGCTGCGCTCGCTGCGCCGGCTGAACAACACCCTGCGCAGCGCGGACAACTACGTGGAGTCGCGGCTCACCGAGCTGTCCCCCACCTCGTGCGAGGTGTGGATCAACGAGGTGATGGGCCAGCCCACCTACTACGCGGGCATTCTGGAGGCGTGCATCGGCCTGGCGGGGGGACAGCGGGCGCGGGCGCGGGTGGTGTCGCTGGAGGGCCCGGGCGCCCGGCTTCACGTGGAGTGGGAGGAGTAGACGGCCCGGGGTGTGAGGTGAAGTCTACCCACGTGGGTAGCAGGGGACTCGGCGAGCGGATACTGCCCGCTTGTCGGCGCCTGCCGCACTCCTGCGGGGTTCACCGGGTTTCAGGCATACTCGCGGCGCTGGGGCAGGGGAGAGCCGCCCGTTCATGCCGAGTATGTCCACCAGGGTCGCGCGAGCGCAGGGAGTCAGAGGACTGGAGCCGTTGGGGCAGGGCCTCGCGCGTCCAGGAGTGACGGCCCGGCTGCTGGCGGTGCTGGACAACTTCCTCTCCGAGCCCATGCGCCATGCGCCGGGCGAGGAGCTGGGCCGTGCCCGGGTGCTGGTGGGCGCCAACGTGGTGCTGCTGCTGTGCAACGTGCTGTTCCTCCTCTACGTGCCGAGGACGGCCTTCCCCCTGACCCTGACGGGGGTGGGCGCGGTGTGCGCGGTGGGCTTCGTGGCCTCGCTGGTGCTGCTGCGCCGTGGCCGCTCCTCGCGGCTGCCGGGGATGGTGCTGTGCGCCATGCTGACGGGGGGCTTCGCGGCCGCCGGGCTGCGCATGCCGGACCCGCACGTGGGCACTCATGCCATCTGCATGCTCATCCCCATCCTCTCCGTCTATCTGCTGGGGCCGCGGACGGGCTTCGTCTTCGCGGCGATGGGCGCGCTGGGCGTGGGGTTGGTGCTGCCGCTGTGGCACGGGGTGGGCACCGGCCTGTGGGCCCGCGCCTTCTTCGCCGCGCTCTTCATCCTGGGCGCCTGGGCGCTGAGCTGGCTGATTCTGGCCGCGCGTGACCAGGCCAACCTGGCGCTGGTGCGGGCGCTGCGCTCGCTGCGCGAGAACGAGAGCAAGCTGACGAGCCTGTTGGACAACACCGAGGACATCGTCTGCTCGGTGGACGCGGACGGGCGGCTCATCGCGGCCAACCCGGCGCTGGAGGAGATGTACCGGGAGCTGATCGGCGCGGAGCTGGCGCCCGGCGACTTCCTCTTTCCGGAGCGCGCCCCGGAGCGGCTGCGGCGGCGCTGGCAGGAGGCCTCCGCCCAGGTGCTCGCCGGCAAGCGCGTGCGCTTCGAGGCCTCGCCCTCGCGCCTCAAGCGGCCGCGGGTGCTGGACATCTCGCTCAACCCGGTGTTCGACGTGGCCGGCCGCGTGGTGGGGATGACCGTCTTCGGGCGCGACATCACGGACCGCAAGGAGGCCGAGGCCCGGCTGGGCGAGATGCACCGCAGCCTGCTGGACGTGTCGCGCCAGGCGGGCATGGCGGAGATGGCCACCGGCGTGCTGCACAACGTGGGCAACGCGCTCAACAGCGTCAACGTCTCCGTCAACCTTCTCTCCGAGCGGCTGCACCAGTCGCGGGTGCCCGGCCTGAAGAAGGCCATGGACCTGATGGCCTCGCACGGGGCGGACCTGGGGGCCTTCCTCACGGCGGATGGCCGGGGCCGGCAGCTGCCGTCCTACCTGCAGGCGCTCGCCTCCCAGCTCATCGGCGAGCGCGAGGAGCTGCTCGACGAGGTGCGCACGCTGCAGAAGAGCGTGGAGCACATCAAGTCCGTGGTGAGCATGCAGCAGGAGCACGCGCGCTTCTCGGGCGTGGTGGAGCGGCTGGAGCTGACGGCGCTGCTGGATGATGCGCTGCGGCTGCAGGCCGTGTCCTTCGAGCGCCTGGGCATCCAGGTGAAGCGCGAGTACACCGAGGGAATGCTGGTGAAGGTGGACCGGCACAAGCTGCTGCAAATCCTGCTCAACCTGCTGAGCAACGCGCGCCAGGCGTTGGTGGAGAGCGGGCGGGCGGACAAGCAGCTCATCATCCGCGTGGAGCGCATGGCCGCCGAGCGGCTGCGCATCGCGGTGCAGGACAACGGGGTGGGGATTTCGCCGGAGGACGCGCCCCGCCTCTTCACCCAGGGTTTCACCACCAAGAAGGACGGACACGGGTTCGGCCTTCACATCAGCGCACTGGCGGCGGCGGAGATGGACGCGTTCCTCTCCTGCACGAGCGAAGGCCGCGGCCAGGGTGCTACCTTCACCATAGATCTGCCCATCTCGGGCGAGGAGAGCAGGGCATGAGCGCCGCCACCGCACCCAACCGCCGCATCCTGGTGGTGGATGACAACCAGGCGATCCACCAGGACTTCCGCAAGATTCTCTGTGCCGCGCCGGCGAGCACGGCCTTGGACGCCATGGAGGCGGCGCTCTTCGGAGGGCCCTCGGCGGCGCCGGTGGACACGGGCTTCGAGGTGGACTCGGCCTTCCAGGGTGAGGAGGGGCTGGCGAAGGTGAAGGCGGCGGTGGCCGAGGGGCGGCCGTACGCGCTGGCCTTCGTGGACATCCGCATGCCGCCGGGCATCGACGGCGTGGAGACGGTGCAGCGGCTGTGGAAGGAGGACGCGGACCTGCAGGTGGTGCTCTGCTCGGCGTACTCCGACTACTCGTGGGAGGAGATGACGCAGCGGCTGGGCATCAGCCAGCGGCTGCTGATTCTTCGCAAGCCCTTCGACAACATCGAGGTGCGGCAGCTGGCGCACGCGCTCACCGAGAAGTGGGAGCTCTTGCGCCAGAGCCACCGGCGGCTGGAGGACCTGACGCACGAGGTGGAGGAGTGGACGCGCGAGCTGTCGGTGGCCAACGAGCGGCTGCGCAAGGAGATGGAGGACCGGGCGCGGCTGGAGCTGCGGCTGGTGCAGGCCCAGCGGCTGGAGGCGCTCGGGCGGCTGTCGGCGGGACTGGCGCATGAAATCAACAACCCGCTGAGCGTCATCATGGCCAGCGTGGGCTTCATCCGCTCGGAGCTGGACGACCAGGCCAAGGGCGGCCACCAGGCGGACCCCAAGGAGCTGAGCGAGGTGTGCTCGGACGCGCTGCTGGGGGCCGACCGGATTCTGCGCCTCGTGAATGACTTCCGGCTCTTCTCGAAGCTGGACGGGCAGCCGCAGGCGTGGGTGGACCTGCGCGAGGTGCTGGACCATGCGCTCTCGGGGGCCAGCTACATCCTGGGGCCCAAGACGCAGGTGGTGCGCGACTTCCAGGACGTGCCGGCCGTGTGGGGCAGCGAGCAGGGCCTGGAGCAGGTGTTCCTCGGGCTGCTGAACAACGCGGGGCACGCGCTGAAGAACGCCGCCGAGCCGCGGGTGACGATCATCGCCCGCCAGCGCGAGGACGGCGGGGTGGTGATCGAGATCCGCGACAACGGGGTGGGCATCGCCAAGGAGCACCTGGGCCGCATCTTCGACCCCTTCTTCACCACCAAGCCGCCGGGAGAGGGCACGGGCCTGGGCCTGTCCATCTGCTACGGCGTGGTGTCGGGGCTGGGCGGCGCCATCGAGGTGGACAGCACGCCGGGCCAGGGCGCCACCTTCCGGGTGAAGCTGCCCAAGGCTCCGGACAACGTGGCCTCGGCGAGCAGCCCGTAGTCCCCTTCCCGCGGCATGTCCATCACCCTCCGGCCCGCCAGAGTCGAGGACGGCCCCGCGCTGGGACGCATGGGCGGGGCGCTCGTGCGCCTGCACCACTCGTATGATGCGCAGCGCTTCATGCAACCCGCGGAGGACGTGGAGTCCGGCTACCAGTGGTGGCTGTCCCGGGAGCTGAAGCGCCAGGGCGCGGTGGTGCTGGTGGCCGAGCGGGACGGCGCGGTGGTGGGCTACGTCTACGCCACCGTGGAGGGCCGAGACTGGAACGCGCTGCTCGATGCGCACGGCGCGCTGCACGACATCTGGGTGGAGCCCGCGGCGCGCGGGAGTGGAGTGGGGGGGCTGCTGCTGGAGGAACTGGTGCGGCAGCTGCGGGCCCGGGGCGTGCCTCGCATCATCTTGATGACGGCCACCCAGAACGAGCCGGCGCAGCGGCTCTTCGCGAAGCACGGCTGGCGCGCCACCATGGTGGAGATGACGCGCGAGGTGGAGGACTCCGAGAAGGAGTGAGCCCGCCGGGCGCGGTCTTCCAAAACGTGTCCAACAGTTGGACAACTTTGGACGGCGCGCGCCACCGATGCCCGTTCCGCTACGCTCCAGTGGAGCGCCGAGACGTGCCGCTGGTGAAGTGTCCACGAAGTCTTTGGACATAGTCCGGAGGCTCCGTGGAGGTCCCCTCTCCCTCTGGGAGAGGGTCAGGGTGAGGGTCTTCCCTCTGTACGACTACCCTCACCCCCCGCCCTCTCCCAGAGGGAGAGGGAGCATGCGCAACACGACTATGTCCACGAACTTCGTGGACACTCCCCCAGGTGGCGCAGCCACGTGAACCCCGTTGTCCGCAGGAGCCCCCTCATGGCGCAGCACCCCTTTCCCTCACTCGAGCCACGGGTCCGCGCGCGCGGCGGCTGGCTGTTGACGCTGCTGCTGGGCGCACTGCTGAGCGGGTGCCCGGATCCGGTTCCGTCCGAGACCGAGCCGTGGGCCAGCGTGGCGCGGTCGCGGCCCGAGGCCCTGCTCGCGGTGTCGGGCCGCTCGGGCTCGGACGTGTGGGCCGTGGGAGCGGACCGGGGCCGCGGGCCCTCGGTGCTGCACTACGACGGGACGGCCTGGACGGAGCTGTCCACCGGCCAGCGCGGGGACCTGTGGTGGGTGCACGTCTTCGACAATGGCCCCGTCCTGATGGCCGGCGCGAATGCCACCCTCCTCCGCTACGAGGACGGCGTCTTCACCCGCATGCGCACCCCGGGCTTGGCGCGCCACACGGTGTACGGCGTGTGGGGCGCGAGCCCCGAGGACGTGTACGCCGTGGGCAGCGTGTCCGGCCAGAGTGGCTTCATCTGGCACTACGCCGGCACGCAATGGAGCGAGGTGGCGCTGCCGTATGACGAGCTGCCGCGCACGGCCGATGGTGACATCCCCGGCTTCTTCAAGGTGTGGGGCACGGGCGGGGACGTGTACGTGGTGGGCGCGCGGGGCGTGGTGCTGCGCTCGCGCGGGGGTGGGGCCTTCACGCGGATTCCCACGGACACCACGAGCCGGCTCTTCACGGTGCACGGCGCCGGGGGCGTCGTGACGGTGGTGGGCGGCGAGAGCCAGGGAGAGATTCTCGAGCTGGACGAGGCGGCCGGCCGCTTCGTGAGCCGCTCGCCCCAGGACTGTCCGCTGCTGCAGGGCGTGTCCCTCGCCGCGGATGGCACCGGCTGGGCCACGGGCTTCCGGGGCGAGGTGTACCAGCGGCGCGCCAGCGGCCAGTGGCAACGGGTGGCGCTCGGGCTGCCGCTCGAGCTGGAGTCGCTGCACGCGGCGTGGATGGACCCCGAGGGGGGCGTCTGGGCCGTGGGCGGCAACGTGCTGTCGGGCGGGCTGAACGCCGGCACGCTGCTGCACCAGGGCGCCGCGGTGGCCGAGGTGCCCGCTCCGGTGGACCCCGGTCCGGCGCCCGCGGCCTCGTGCCCGGCGGCGGCGGTGGATCCTCGTCCGGAGGGCTCCATCGCCCGCCGCTGGAATGAGCAGATTCTCGGCGCCATCCGCAGGGATCTCCCCCGGCCGACGGTGCACGCGCGCAACCTCTACCACCTGTCCGCGGCCATGTGGGACGTGTGGGCCGCCTATGACGCGACGGCCGATGGCGTCTTCCTGCGCGAGAAGCACACCGCCCCGGACGTGGCGGCGGCGCGCGCCGAGGCGCTCAGCTACGCCTCCTATCGCGTGCTCACGCACCGCTACACGAAGGCCATCGGCGGGGCCACGTCCGCGGCATGCTTCCGCGCCTTCATGGAGAAGCTCGGGTACTCGCCGGAGGCCACGGGCACGGACGGAGACAGCCCTCGCGCGCTGGGCAACCGCGTCGCCCAGGCCATCATCGACGCGGGCGCGGACGACGGCGCCAACGAGCAGCAGGACTACAAGGACACCACGGGCTTCTCGGCGGCCAACACGCCCCTGGTGGTGGACTCGCCCGGGCTGACGGTGGCCGACCCCTCGCTCTGGCAGCCGCTCAACCTCGCGGTGGCCGTCACGCAGAACGGCATCATCACCGCCTCGGGGGTGCAGGGCTACATCGGCGCGCACTGGGGCAGGGTGACGCCGTTCGCCCTGGTGCGTCCCGAGGGCGGCGGGTTGTACCTGGACCCGGGTGCGCCGCCCGCGTTCGGCGCGGAGCTGCGCGCGCACGTGGTGGAGGTGCTGCGCAAGACGAGCTGGACGGGCAGCGACGAGTGGGTAGACCTGTCGCCCGGGGCCTTCGGCAACAACCCTCTGGGCACGAACGATGGCACCGGCCATTCCGTCAACCCCATCACCGGCCAGCCGTATGAGCCGAACCTGGTGAAGCGGGGAGACTTCGCGCGCGTGCTGGCGGAGTTCTGGGCGGACGGCCCCAAGTCCGAGACGCCGCCGGGACACTGGAACGTGCTGGCTAACGGCGTGGCGGACTCGCCCGGCTTCTCGCGGCGCCTCTTCGGCACGGGCGAGCCCGTGGACGCGCTGGAGTGGGACGTGAAGGTGTACCTGGCGCTCAACGGCGCCGTGCACGACGCGGCCATCGTCGCCTGGGAGGTGAAGCGCGCCCACGCCACCGCGCGCCCCATCTCCCTGCTGCGGTACATGGGAGGGCTGGGCCAGTCGACGGACCCGGCCGGGCCGGCGTACCACCCGGACGGCCTGCCACTGGTGCCGGGCCTCATCGAGGTCGTCACCGCGGAGAGCTCCGCGCCGGGGCAGCGCCACGCGCACCTGGCCCGCTTCCGGGGGCAGGTGGTGGTGAACACCTGGCAGGGCGAGCCGGGAGACCGCCGCAACGAGGTGGGCGGCACCGGCTGGATGCGCGCCGTCGAGTGGATGCCCTACCAGCTGCGCACCTTCGTGACGCCCGCCTTCCCGGGCTTCATCTCCGGGCACAGCACCTTCAGCCGCGCTTCCGCCGAGGTGCTCACCTCGCTCACCGGCAGCGCCTACTTCCCCGGCGGCCTGGGCGAGTTCGTCGCGGGCCGTAACGCCTACCTCACCTTCGAGCGGGGCCCCTCCACCGACGTGCGGCTGCAGTGGGCCACCTACTATGACGCGGCGGACCAGGCGGGGCAGTCGCGGCTGTGGGGCGGCATCCACGTGGCGCCGGATGACTTCGTGGGCCGCAAGCTCGGCAACAAGGTGGGCTTGTCCGCGCTCGAGCGCGCGCGCCGCTTCTTCGAGGGCACCGCCGTCCCCTGAAAAAGCGGCCATGCGTGCCGGATAGTGGACGCTCTCCGGCTCCCGCGTGGCGGACGGAAGACACGCTGCCCTGGAGTCGGAGAAGTCCGTGCGTGCGCGCTGCCTACCCTCCCGCGCTTCCGGGCTCCCCGCCCGGCTCGACGTGGAGGAGTCTCCTTGTCCCAGCCCCTGCACCGCCGGACCGTCCTCAAGTGCCTCGTCGCCGCCGCGGCGAGCACCGCCTTCGGCTGTCATGACGATGAGCTGCCCGTGGACGACGGGCGTCCATATTTCCCCCAGTCCGTGGCCTCGGGAGATCCGCGCGCCACCAGCGTAGTGCTGTGGACGCGCATGGTGGACCCCGAGCGCCTCGACGCCGACGTCGCGCTCACCCTGCAGGTCGCCCTGGACGAGAACTTCCAGCAGCGCGTCCTGGAGCGCAGCGGGTTGCTCGCCAGGGCCGCGCATGACCACGCCCTCAAGGTGAAGGTGACGCGCCTGGAGCCGAGGACGCGCTACTACTACCGCTTCCTCCTCGAGAAGAACGGCCAGCGCCTGGGCTCGCAAGTGGGCCGCACCCGCACCGCCGCCGCCTCCGGCACCAATGCTCCCGTCCGCTTCGTCGTGGCCAACTGCCAGGACTTCCGCGGCCGCTACTACAACACCTGGCACCGCCTGCTGCAGCTCGACGAGGAGCTCGACTTCGTCCTCTTCATCGGCGACTACATCTACGAGTCCGACTCCTCCGTGGTGCCCTCGCCGGACCCCGCGCGCGCCGTGCGCTTCAGCGACCCCGGCTCCGCGCTGACGAGAGACCTGGGCGGAGGGCGCACGGAGCTCGTCGCGCAGTCAGTGTCCAACTACCGCGACCTCTACCGCACCTACCGCTCGGACCCCTTCCTCCAGCAGGTGCACGAGCGCTACCCGTTCATCGTCACCTGGGACGACCACGAGTTCTCCAACGACTGCTGGGACGCGCACGCCACGTACACCGACGGGCGCACCGACGAGCACCAGCCCGAGCGGCGGCGCAACGCGGAGCTCGCCTTCTTCGAGTACATGCCGCTCGACACCACCGAATCGCCCGCGGGCGCCATCGACGTGGAGGACGTGCCCCGCTACCCCGACACCCGCATCTGGCGGGACTTCATCTTCGGCAAGCACCTGCGGCTGCTCGTCACCGACTACCGCACCCACCGGCCGGACCACCTCATCCCCGAGGACGCCTGGCCCGCCACGGTGGCCATGGATGCGGTGGTGCTCGCGGGGCTGGGGGCCACCGGAGCCTTCGCGTCCGACACCTTCGCCTACGTGAACATCGAGGAGTTCCCCCCGCAGCAGGCCGTGCTGCGCGGGGCGTACGTGCAGCTCGCGGTGGGGGCGGGGCTGAGCGCGGCGGACGCGACGGCACGGGCCGAGGCCGTGGTGCGGGGCAACCTCGCGCTGGCCTACGTCAACCCGGTGCTGGTGGCGGCGGCGCAGCCGGGAGCGGGTCCCATCGATCCGGCGGGCAAGCCCCGGGGGCTGGCTTTCGTGCACATGGGCAAGCAGGAGCTGTTCTCCAGCATCGGCGCGCGCAACGTCGTCATCAAGGACACCTTCGACGTGTATGCGGCGTGGCGCTACGCCACCACCGGCCGCGAGGCCCAGGACGCGCTCGGTGCACCCCAGGAGGCCTGGCTGCTGGAGGCGGCGCAGGGCCCTCAGACGTGGAAGGTGATGGCGAGCTCGGTGTCCACGACGTCGATGATCTGGGATTTGAGGAGCAAGACGGACGTCGAGCCGCCCACGGTGCGCAACCGCTACTACTTCAGCGTGGACCAGTGGGACGGCTTCCCCGACAAGCGGCGCGAGCTGATGACGGCGCTGCGCGACAGCACGGGCGGCCACGCGCTCGTCGTGGCGGGGGACATCCACGCGGCCTTCGCGTCGGTGGAGCACGGGGTGCCCGCCCTCACCGCGCCCGCCATCGCCTCCTCGTCCGTGAAGGAGGAGGCGGGAGGGGCGGTGGAGGCCGCGGGCTTCCCTCCCGGCACGGCCGTCTACCGCTACGTCGTCACCGAGCAGGAGGCCACCTTCCGCGAGGGCAACCCGGGTATCGCCTTCGTGAACAGCGACGCGCACGGCTTCACGGTGGTGGAGGTGGGCCCCGAGGAGGTGAAGGCCGCGTACCACCTGCTTCCCAGCAGCGAGGTGCACGTGGACTACGGAGCACGGCCCGACGAGCTCGCCGCGCGCTTCTCCCGCGCCGACTTCCGGGTGCGGCCCGGAGGCACCATCGACGCGGCGTGACGGCCCCGAGAGGCTTCCCTCCGGGAGGCTTCAGCGGGCGGAGGTCTTCGCGGGAGCGGGCAACAGGGGCTGCTCCAGCGCGTCGAGCGCCCGCAGGGTGCCCGTGGCGCCCAGGTGCTCGAAGATGTGGCGGGCCCGGGTGAGGTGGAGCTCCCGGGCGCCGCCGGGCGCGGAGGTGCGGGCCAGCTCGTAATGGGCGAGCCCCTCGTCGGTGGGCATGCGCCAGGTGCTCGCCAGCTCGAGGGCGCGCCGCCACAGCGCCTGGGCCCGGCCGGTGCGGCCCTCCAGCCAGGCGTACGTCCCCGCGAGACGGGCGGCGCGGCTGCGAGCGGTGGGGTGGAGTCGGCCCACCTTGCGCAGCACGCGGAGGGACTCGGTGGCCAGGGCCCGGGGCTCGGCGTCGCCGGTGCCGCGCGACTCCTCCCAGAGCTCCAGACAGGCCTGCGCCAGCGAGGTGAGGGAGGTGATGTCGGACCACATGATGAGGGGAGGGCGCTTGCGCAGCAGGCGCAGGGCCTCGCGCGCGTGGACGAGCACCTGGGCATGCTCTCCCTGCCGCCGCGCCACGAGCGCCGCGTTGCAGCGGAAGCGCAGCACGTTGTGCGGGTCCGCCAGCGCGAGCAGCATCTCCGCCTCGCGCAGCCGCTCGGCCGCCTCGTCCAGCCGGGAGAGCTGCAGCAGCGTGGGCGCCATCTCCGTGAGGGCCCACATGACGGTGACGACGTTGGAGACGTCGTTGGCCTCGCGCAGCATGGACTCGCGCACGTACTGGGCGGCGCCCGGCTCGCGCGCCAGCTCCAGCCCCACGCCCAGCACCTCCAGGCCGGTGCACAGGGTGAAGTGGTCGTTGAGGCGGCGCGCCCCGGCGATGCCCTGCTCGGCCAGCCGCAGGCCCTCCTCCCAGTGCCCGAAGGTGAGGTGCCAGGCGCCCTCGACGATGTCGGTATGCGGGCTGCGCGCGTCCGCCGGGGTGCTGGCGCGGCGGAAGTAGCGGCGAGCCAGCCCATGCATCCGCCCCAGGCCCGCCATGTACCCCAGCGAGTTGTAGGCCACGGTGGCGGTGGAGAAGTCGCGCGCCGCCTCGGCGAGGTTCACCGCGGCGAAGTTGGCGGCGAAGTGCTCCAGCAGCCGGTCCGAGTAGAAGGTCTGCACGGAGAGGGTGCTGAAGATGCTCGCGGCCAGGGAGAGCCGCTCCCGCTCCGCCTCCGAGCGCGGCGCCGGCAGCCAGCGCCCCAGCAGGATGCGCCCCACGTGCCGCACCGCCTCCCAGGCCAGCCGGCCGCCCCAGCCCAGGCGCGAGCCGGGCCGCCGCTGCCCCAGCAGGCGCAGGGCGCCGTCACAGTGGCGCAGGCTGTGCTCCGTCTCGCCCAGCGAGTGGTACGCGGCGCCGAGCCGTGCGCTCCAGCGGGCCTTGCGCAGCGCGTCCACGGGCTCGGTGCCGCTGGCGGCCAGCTCCAGGGCCCGCTTGAGCAGGGCCACGGTCTCCGCGTGCGCCCCGCGCGACACGGCGGCCTCCGCGGCCCGCTCCAGGTGCTCCAGCGCGCGCTCGGGCTGCTCGGCCAGCCGCCAGTGGTGCGCCAGCAGGGGCTGCAGCTGCTCGCCCCGCTCCTCCTGCTCGCGCTCGTGCAGCAGCGCCACGGCGCGGTGCAGCTCCCGGCGCTGGGAGAAGGCCATCAGGTGGTAGGCCGCCTCCTGGATGAGCACGTGCTTGAAGGCATACACCGGGCCGGAGCCGGACTCCTCGCGCTGCACCAGGTCCAACCGCTCCAGCTCGGCGAGCTGTTGCGGCAGGGTGGGCCGGTCCGCCTCCACGGGGTGCACGGCGTGCAGCAGCTCGAAGGGGAAGGCACGGCCGAGCACGCTGGCCACCTTCAAGGTGAGCTGCTGTTGCTGGGTGAGCCGGTCGATGCGGCTGGTGATGAGGCCCTGGATGGTGCCGGGCAGCTCCAGCGCCATCTTCTCCACGGAGCGCGCGCCCAGCCGGCACTCGCCGCGCTCGATGACGAGGTAGCCCGCGTCGCGCAGGGCACACGCGAGCTCCTCGCTGAAGAGGGGGTGGCCCTCGGCGCGGTCGCGGATGAAGGTGGCGGCCTGGGCGGGCAGGTGCCGCACGCCGAGCCGCTGGCGCACCAGGGCGAGCACGTCCTCGTAGGACATGCGCCCCAGGGGCAGGTGCACCGTGCCGGGCGAGTCGCGCAGCTGGCGGTACTCGGCGGGGGCCACCTCGCTCGGGGGACGGGTGGAGATGACGAGCAGCAGCCGCTTCACCCGCCGCTGCACGGCGAGCGCGAGCTCCCACGAGGCGGAGTCCATCCAGTGCGCGTCGTCGAGCACCACCAGCCGGGGGCGCTCGCGGGCGCAGTCGTCGAGCAGTTGCACCAGCAGCTCGCGGGTGGTGGCGCCGCGCAGGGCGGCCGTCAGGTGGCGCACTGCCTCGTTCTCCGGCACCGCCACGGGCAGCACGCCGTTGAGCAGCGGGGCCCACGTCTCCTGCTCGGGCCAGGCGCTCAGCCGCTCCAGCAGGTGCGCGGTGCGGGAGGCCTCGTCCGGCAAGCCCTCCAGCCCCAGCAGGCGCGAGAGCACCGGGCGCCACGCCTGCCAGACGGAGGAGCCCTCCACGGCGGTGCCCAGGCCCTGGGCGGTGGACAGTCCCGCGGCGCGGGCCTTCTCGAGCAGCTCGCCCACCAGCACGGACTTGCCGATGCCGGCCTCGCCCTCGAGCAGCACGGTACCGCCCACGCCCCGCTCCGCCAGCGCCCGCACCGCCGAGGCCAGCTTCGCGCGCTCCTCCTGGCGGCCCACCAGCCGCGTGCCCTGTGCGGCGGGGGCGGCCGTGCTCTCGGCGCCGTGCTCGGGGCGGAACACCGGCACCGGGTGCGTAATCCCTTTCATCTTCAGGGGGGCGAGGGTTTCGAAGCGCAGCCGCGAGGAGGCCAGCCGCAGCGTGGTGGCATCGCACAGCACGTCATCCACCGCGGCCTGCATCAGCCGCGCGGCGAGGTTCACCGTGTGGCCCACCATGACGTACTCGCGCCGGGTGGTGCCGCCCGTGGTGCCGCAGAAGACGCGCCCGGTGGCGAGGCCCAGGCGGTAGGGCACGCCCTGCGCCTTCAGCGGCTCCCGGAGGTCGAGGGCCGTCTGCACCGCGCGCGCCGCGTCGTCCTCGTGCGAGAGCGGCGGCAGCCCGAAGGCGGCCACCATGATGACGCCCTTGTCGTCCACCACCACCTGGTTGGCGCTGCCCCCGTAGCGGAAGAGGACGGACTGGAGGGTGCTCAGCGCGCGCTGCAGCTCCTCGGGCCGCTGGCCGGAGGCGAAGCCGGGCGCGCCGAGGTTGATGAACATCACCGTGACGGTGCGGAACTCGGACAGCCACTGGCCGTGCCCGGCCTCCAGCCGGTGCGTCACCACCCGAGGCAGGTAGGCGCACAGCGCGGGCTCCAGTTGCGGCGGCACGGGCTCCAGCGGGCGCACGGGTGGCAGGGGGACGGGCTCCATCGCCAACAGCTTCCAGCCCGAGGTACCGCGGGGCTCGCCCTGGGCGCCCTCCAGCAGCGGCCAGGCGCGGGGGCCGAGGATGATCTCTCCCGGCAGCGCCGCGCCCTGCGCCTGGGCCATCTCCAGCAGCGGCTCGCCCGAGGCGAGGAAGTCCCAGCGCCCCCGCTCGCCGCCCACGTCGGACAGGTGCACTGTCCCGGCGCCGATGCCCACCTTGAGGCGCAGCCGCATGCCGTCCACGGGCTCGCTGCCGTCGATGAGGGCCTGGGCGGCCCGGGCGGACTGGGCCGCGAGCCGCACCGCGTGAGCCAGTTCCCCGCCGGGTTCCACGGGCCACAGCGCCACCACGGCGTCGCCAGCGAAGCGCAGCACGTCTCCGCCATGGGCGAGCAGGGTGTCGATGAGCCGCGAGAAGAAGGCGTCGAGTATGCCGCGCAGCCGCTCGGCGCCGGAGGGGCCGCTGTTCTCCAGGGCCTCGGCCACGGCGGTGAAACCCGTCAGGTCGGCGAAGAGGACGGCGCCCTGCTGCTCCCGGTGGACGCCCGCGCGCGGACGCGAGGTGTCCTCCTGGAGGGCGCGCACCAGGGAGCCAGGCAGGAACGCCGCCAGGGCGTGCAGCCGCGAAGGGAAATTCATGCCGGGCCACCGCCGTCGGGAGAGGGGGAGTCCCAGGGCGGAAGTGGGCCCATTCGTAGCAGATGGTTGCCGCTCCAGCCACCGTGGAAGCTGGTCCCCAGAGGGAGCGGGCAGGCGAGCGGAGCGAGGCGTTCACCCGGCGCGAGAGGGGTTCTCGCGGGGTGAGAAGGACGTGACGTTCGCGAGCTGATGGGAGTCGGGCCTGCGCACCCGGGCGACTTGCTTCGTATGGGCGATGGCTTCCAGGTTCTCCCTGCGCAGGGGGCTCTTGCGGCGCAGGGCCTTGGTTCTGCGCTCGGCATCGTCGAGCAGGGCCCAGGCTTCACTGGCACGCTCCGGAAACAGGTCCAGGGACTGCACGTAGAGACAGGCCGCATGGACCCGGTCGTCCGAGTCCAGGAAGCCCAACCGCTGGAATCGGCGCAACGTACGGCCGAACTCCTTCCAGGGAAGGCCGAAGGCGAACGCTTCGGTGAAGAGGGTCCGTGCGGTGCGAGCCCGGATGAGCCTGCGCTCGTTCTCCGTGCGGGCCTCGCGCAGGAACTGCTTCTCTTGGACCAGGAGCGCGTGCTCGAACTCCCCGTAGGGCGCCTTGGCCTTGAACAGCTTCTGAAGGAGTTGCTCCCTCCGAGACGTAACCGAGCGCCACCATGCATGCCGGGTGCGGCTCATACTCACGTTCCCCGGCAGAGTTTTCCGTTGGCCCGAGCGGGCCAGAAACCTATCCGGTAACAGTAGTCATAGCAGGCCTGGCATTGGGTTTCGTTGTGCTTACGCCCTTGCGTGCCGCCCCGCGCCTGAATACATCGGTTGTAGTAGTCCCTGCACAGGTCGCGCCTCCGTTGCCGCTCTTCTACCGAGGGGACTCGCACGGAGTCATTCGCATCAGATGACTCACTGCTGGACGCCTCGTGGGTGGGCGCTTCCGCTGTCTCTGACCCCGCCGTGGCTTGGGGGGGAACGACTGGGGTGACATGCGGCACTACCGGAACGATCGTCTCTTCGCCGGCCACTGAAACGCAGTAGGCGGGGTTCTGCCGGCAGGCGTTCGTGGCCGAGTCCAGGCTCTGCTCGTAGCGGCCCCGAGGTGGGGTGGGGTCCCTCGGCGCAGAGGCCTGGTCCGTAGCGCATGCGACCAAGAGCGAGCAGCACAAGGCCATTATCCGAAACCTCGGACCCTCACCCATCCTCGGACCTCCATGCAGGGAGATTGAAGAAGAGCGTAATGCCCGCTGGAACTGGGAAACGGCTTGAAGGTCCGAGGTGTTGGGCCCGGGACAGCAGCAGAGGTGCAGGGTGGGGAGGATTAATCTGCTGCGCTCTGCCTCACGCCTCGCGCTTCTCCAGCGCGCTGAGGCGCTCGAGGAAGGCGCGGCCCTTGGCCGGGTCCGTCATGTGGATGAAGGCGGCCATGCCCTTGAGCTGCTCGAGCGACTCGCCCTCCTTGCCCGGCTTGCCCTTCTCCCGGTTGTGCAGCGCCGCCCGCAGTTGGCGCACCACCTCGCGAGGCACCCGCGCTCCGGGCTGGCCCTTCGCGGCCTCGTTCACCACCAGCCCCGTCACCACCTGCCGGTTGCCCGGACGCATCACCCGCGTCTTGTCCGGGTGCACCCGGAAGCCCTCCGCCTCCAGCACCTTCTCCACCCGGGCGATCAGCACCGCCACCGGGGCCTCCACCTTCCCCCGGCTTTTCTTCCAGGAGAACGCCATGTCATCCGCGTAGCGCGTGTACGTGAAGCCCAGCCGCCTCGACAGCGCCGACAGCCGCTTGTCCAGCCGCAGGCACAGCGCGTTCGTAATCCCCGGAGACGTCGGCGCCCCCTGCGGCAGCGCGCGAGGCCCCTTCGCCACGTACAGCGTCTTGCCGCGGAACTGCACCACCTCGCGCGGGGCCTCGGTGGCCATCAGCGCCAGCAGCGTCGCCGTGTTCTCCGCGAGCCCTCCCTTGCGCAACAGGCCCTTCACCCGCTGCCACGTCACCGAGGGGAAGAAGTCCTTGATGTCCATCTTCACCACCACGTCCGCGCCCTTGTGCGCCAGCGCGTTGGTGACGATGGAGCGCCCCGCCACGAAGCCGTGCGCCGCCCCGTGCACCGGCAGCCGCTCGACGACGTTCGAGAGCACCCAGCGCTGCGCCTCCTTCAGCTCCTTCTTCGGCGAGGTGATGGTCCGCTTCCCACCGTCGCGCTTGGGAATCTCCCAGCTGCGGTAGTGCGTGCCCGTATCCACCTCCCGGTGGTAGGCGAACCAGCGCAGCCGCGACACGCTCAGCCCCAGCGCCTTCGCCAGCGATTGCGCCGACTCCAGCTCCGGCAGCCCGTTGGACTTCGCCCGCTCCTCGCGATCCTTGAGGTCGAACTTGTCCGGGCCTCCCGCCTCCTCCCAGTGCACCCCCGCGCCCAGGTGGTTGATGTGCGCGGTGCGCCACGCCTCCCACGCCAGACGCTGGAGCGCGCGGCGCTCGGAGGCCTCGGCCTTCTTCTTCTCCTTCCAGGCCGTCTTCTCCTTCTCGGAGAGTCCGCTCGGGTCCTCGTGCTCGGGCGCGAGCCCCTTGGCCTTCAGCTCGGCCTCGACCCAGGCGTCCTGGCCGCCGGCGTCTTCAATCGCCTTCCAGCGGGCGAGCCGGGCCTGCTCCTCGCGCTGGTTCACCTCGCGCTGGGCCACGACGTTGGCGGAGGCGGGCGCGGGAGTGGGAGCGGGCACCACGACGGGGGCCGCGGCGGGGACGAACGTCTCGAGCTTCGCGGTCATCACAGCACCTCGTTGATGCGAGGAGGCGTCAGGAGGGGGGGACGGGGCGGCGCGAGCGGTCGAGAGAGGCCTGGAACCACCACCTGCTCACCTGGGGCACGGTAGCCTCACCGGCTCTCCCCGGTACAGGGGCCTAGGCCCCTTGGGGAAACGGCGGTTGCGTCGTTGACTCCGCTCCCCGAGGGGCCTAGGCCCCTGTACCGGGAGAGAGCCAAGAACAGGCTACCTTGCGGAGAGTGTCCTGCATTGCTTCCAGAGCGGCGCAGCGCCGCTCCCGCGCTCGAGGCGCGAAGGCTGATGCTTTCCGGACCTCTCTCGACCACTCGCGCTACCTGGCGCGTCTGCCGTGCGTCGTCGCGTCCACCCCTCCTCCTGGGTTTTCTACACCATCCCGCCAGCCGAGTCGATGAACGGCGTCATTCCTCGCAGGGACGCAGCGGGGTGAGGAGGCCGGCCTGGGCGAGGCGCTCGGAGACGTCGCGGGCCAGGGCCACGTGGGCGGGGTTGGAGGCGGTGAAGCGCTCGGGGGTGAGGATGACGAGCGTGCCCTTGTCCTCCACGGGCTCGGTGTGGACGGGGGGCGGCAGGGGCGGCAGCGGGCCGCGGCGGTGGGAGAAGTACATGAGCCAGCCGACGAAGGTGCCGGCGTCGGCGGGTTCTGGTGCCAGCATGCCGCGAAGCTCGCGGGAGGTGGCGATGCCCCACTCGG
Organism: Archangium gephyra; assembly: GCF_042230915.1. GTDB lineage: Bacteria > Myxococcota > Myxococcia > Myxococcales > Myxococcaceae > Archangium > Archangium gephyra_B. The sequence continues at coordinate 310,522 of NZ_CP102578.1, forward strand.
GCTCGAAGGCCACGGCCATGGCGCGCAGTATCCGTGCGAGGACGGGGGCTTGGAGCACGCGCTCCTCGGCGGGACCTTCCGCGGGTGGGTTGAAGAGGCACAGGTTGGAGACCCAGACGGATGCGTCACCACAGCGCAGGGAGAGGCTACTCGCTGCTTCGTGGAGTTCCCCATTCCAGAGCCTCAGGGAGAAGCCTTCACCAGCGAATCGTCCTTCTTCCCACTCTTGCTGGCTGAACTCCGTTGCAATGCTTGCTGCATCGAGTTCGCAGCGATGCGCCAGCGCTTCCTCGAGGGTCCAGCCCTTTTCGAACCACTGGGACAGACTCGGGTCACAGGGAGCCAGCAACCGGAAAAAGGCTTCGGCACGCCGGGCACATGCCTCGGCGGTCTCTCGCCTCGCCAGCCAATACGTTCCCAAGTAGTACGACTCGTCCATTCGACAGGAGTACCTGGAAGTCATCCGCCTCGGCGGCGAGGGCACCGGAGGCCCATAGCAGCACGGCGGCCAGGAGCGCGGCGGGGGTCGGAAACCTCATGGCTCCTGGCTCGTGTGACGTGTCTACCGGCTACACCGCCCCGCCCACCGAGTCGATGAAGCCTTCGGCGGCCAGCGACTCCAGGCGCGCGAAGTAGGCCGTGCGGGCCTCGCCGTCCGAGTCGAACCACAGCCGCTGGTGGCGCTGCTCGCCCAGGCGCGGGCCCCACTCCACCGACACCAGCTTGCCGTCCAGCGACACCCGGTACACCTGCTCCAGGCCCGCCTCGTCGCGCCGCACGTACGAGCGCGTCTCCGCGCGGATGAGCGCCCGTCCCTTCGGCGTCTGCCGCAGTGCCTCCTCCTGGGCCCTCTGCCGCGCGTACGCCAGCCGCAGGGCAATCATGTGCTCGCACGGGCCCTCGCGCATCCCCGAGCGCCGGTAGGGCGGACAGCCGCAGCTCGCCTCGCGCACCCGTCCCTCCAAATCCAACATGAACCCGGGGAAGAAGCTGCGCACCGCCTCGCGGTCCACCACCTCACCCGTCAGCCGCGTGCCCACGCCCACCACCTCGTGCACCTTGGTGAGCTTCACCTCGCCCGCGCCCGCGCCGCCATCGCCGAGCAGCCGGTGCGCCCGCTCCTCGCGCTCGTTGCCGTAGCGGATGACGGCCTCGTCCACCGGCGTCGAGAGCAGCTCGCGCGGCCGGTACGTGCCCCTGGCAATGTCATACAACACGCGTCCGCGCAGGCACTCGAGCTGCAGCGCCCCGCGCACCGCGTCCTTCGGCGAGTCCGTTCCCGAGGCGAGCGCCTCGAAGCTCAGCGGGCCCTCCTTGCGCAGCCGGCCGCGCAGCTTCTCCGCGAGCCCGTCCGGCACCGCGCGAGGCATGAGGGCATCGAAGGCGGCGGCGCTGGACCAGCCGCTCTCCGTCCACCCGGTGAGCGCCAGCGTCAGCGTGGCCGGTCCGAGCTCAATCACCCAGAACACCGGCAGGCCGGGTCCGAGCATCTGCACGCGCACGCCCTGCGCATGGGGCAGCAGCCGCGCGAGGGCCGCCAGGCGCTGCCGTCCGAAGGTGCGCACCACCGCGGGCGCGCTGCCCTGGTACTTCGGCCCGTGGCACTCGAGCACCAGCTCCCACGGCTCCAGCACGAGCCTCGGCTGCATGCCGGGGACGAGCTCGAAGCGCAGGGCGCGCGGGGCCTTCTTCGCCTTCCGGGTGCGCAGCGCGAAGAGCAGGTTGTACAAATCAATCGGCGCCAGCGTGCAGGTGCTCGCCGGGAGCGTGGCGGCGGACTGCACCTGGAGGAAGCCGCGCAACCACGCATGCGGCACCTCCACGTTGCGCGGGGCGCGGGACTCGGCGCCACGCGCGGGCAGCGCCACGTGGGCCTCCAGCGACACCGGCACGTAGGTGCGCAGCCGGTCCACCTTGGCCAGCAGGTCCGCGGGCACGTCCAGGAAGGTGGAGCCGTGCGCGGCCTCGCGGCCCTCGAAGAGCGAGTTGTCGAAGGACAGGCGCGCATAGGCGCTCTCGTCGCGGGAGAACACCTCCAGCGACACCTGGTCCGGATCCACCGTGAGGACAGGGTCCAACACCGCGTCCGCCTTCTGCTCGCCCTCGAGCGACTGCTCCAGGAAGGCCTTCTGTGCCTCCCAGATTTGAGCGGTGGCGCGCTTGCCCTGCTTCATCAGGTAGGCGAGGTACGCGGTGCGATCCTTGCCCCGGTAGCGCAAGTCGCTGGCGAGGATGCCGAGCGTGGCGGCGAGCGCGTCGCGGAAGAGGGCGGGCTCGCGAACCCGGCCGCGAACGCCCACGGTGCCGCGGGAGCCCTCGAGGGCCAGCTGGACGCGCGAGGCATTGGCGCCGGCGTCCACGTCACTCGTGGTGGCGTAGCGCAGCTCGACGGCGTGGTGGGTGGCGGTGCTCACGACGGGCTCCCTTCCTTCCGGGCGCGCTCGGCGGCGCGGAGTGCACGTTTGTGGGCGCGGTAGGCGGCCTTCCGCAGCTCCACGGATTGCGACTTGTCGAAGGCCTGGCCGCGCAGCACTTCCGCGGCCTCGGTGCCGCCCAGCCGGCCCAGCGCGGCCCAGGCATCCTGCCGCACCTGCTCGTCCTTGTTGGTGGCCAGTGGGCGCAGCGGCTCCAGCTCCTTGCCGGCCAGCACCGAGGGCAGCGCCATGCGGCGGGCCTCGGAGGAGGCGAGCTGCTTGGGACTGCGCACCGCTCCACCCGCGGGGCCGGTGGCCACGGGGTCGAACGGCTGCACCGCCAGTGCCCACTCGGCGGCGCGCTCGGGGGCGATGCGCGCCAGGGCGGAGGTGGCGGCCTCGCGCACCTCGGCGTCCGGATCCGCCAGCGCGGCACGCAGGGCCTCGGGAGCCGTGTTCAACCGGCCCAGCGCCCGCGCTGCTTCCAGGCGCACCCCGGCCGGGGCCTTGGCCTCTCCGCCCTGGAGGATGTCCTTGCCCGCCTTGGCCAGCTCGCTCACGCCCAGGCACGAGCCCGCCCAGAGCAGCCGCTCCCAGGCCGTCTCCAGGGACTCGCGCTTGGGCGCGGGCGTGGAGGCCCACTCGGAGGCGGTGCGGCGCTCGGCGGTGGTGAGGGCACGGCCCAGCATGGCGCGCTCCTCGCCGGACCAGGCGCGCGAGGCATCCGCCTCACCGGTGCGCGCGCCCACCAGCCACGCGGCCTCCTCGCGAGCGGAGGGCTTCTCGTGGCCGAGCAGGTTCGCCAACGCTCCGGCGGGCAGCGACGCGCGCCGCACCAGTCCCCGGCGCAACCGCTGGCGCAGCTCCTCCTTGTCCAGCGTGGCGAGCCTCGGCAACAGCTGCATGGGGTCCGCCTCGGTGGCGAGGTAGCTGGCGGCGGGCTCGGAGACGTCCTCCTGCTCGCTGGCCACGGCGAGGAACTCCACCCGGATGCGCTCCTTGGGGAAGAGGGCGTCGAGCGCCTTGCGAGCCGCGGCGCGCAGGGCGTCATCCCAATCGTCCAGCGCCTTGGCCAGGGTGAGCTCGGCGGCGGTGTCCCCGAGCTTGCCCAGCTCCTGGGCGGCGGTGAGGCGCACCTCGTTGTTCGTGTTGTCGTCGGCCAGCAGCGTCTCCAGCCGGGAGCGCGCCCGCTCGCCGCCGATGAAGCGCAGGCCCCGGACACCGGCCTGCTGCAGCGCGGTGGCGGTGGCCTCCATCGCGGCGAGCTCCACCTTCTCCTCGGCGCGGCGGCGATCCTCTCCCTCGGGCAGTTTCGGGGCGAGCCGGCCCAGGCCCTCGAGGGCCGCGGCCACCATGCTCTCCTCCACGGGGGCCTCGGGCGTACCCCCGGCGGCCACCTGCTCCAGTTCGGACAGGGCGCGCGCATCTCCCAGCGTGCCGAGGGCCAGCAGGGCCCGCTCCCGGTCTCCCTCCTCACCGGCGCGCACGTACAGCAGCAGCGGGCGCAGGGCGCTCGTGCGGCCCCGGGAGGCGACGCCCTCGGCGGCGGGCAGCATCAGCTCGCGAGCGCCACCGCGCAGCACCTCCTCCAACGGCTCCACCTTGGCGCCCTTGTGGATGACGCGCGAGGCGTAGCGGGCCACCGACTCCATGCGCACCGTCACGTCCCGGTCCGCGAAGAGGCCGGCGAGCAGCTCGTCCTGGCCCACGTCGTCTCCCTGCTCCAGCTCGGTGGCGGCGGCCTTGCGCACCATGGGGTCGGCGCTGCGCACGGCCGCGCGGAGGAAGCGCATCGCCAGGGCCGCGTCGCGCTCGAACTCTCCCTTGTCGTTCTTCTTGGGCGAGGTGGCCACGTCCATGGCCGCGCTCACACACGCCAGTCGCACGGGGTTGGACTCGTCGTCGAGCTGACGGGCCAGGGCATCCACGGCCTCGGGCCTGCGGGTGTGCCCCAGGGCCTTCACGAGGGCGAGGCGCTCGTTCATCTCCGGGGTGGCGCGCAGCCGGGCGGCGAGTGCTCCCACCGCGGCGGCCGAGCCGAGCCGGGCCAGGGCCTCCTGGGCACGCTTCACCGCCGAGGCGTTCTCCGAGCGCAGGAAGGCGGCGAGCACCTCCACGGCGCGGTCATCCTGGCGCCAGGCGAGCAGCTCCGCGGCGCGCAGGCGCAGGTCCTCGTGCTCGCTGCCGGCGGCGCGGCCGAGGGCCTCGGTGACGCGCGAGTCATTGGCACCAGCGAGCCGCTCGATGACGCCGACGCGCAGATCCGCGTGCTCGCTGCCGAGCGCGGCCAGCAGGGGCTCCAGGCTGCCCGGAGGGCTGAGGCGCTCGAGCAACTCGAAGGCGTACTTGCGCACGTCGGACAGGGGCGAGTTGAGCGCGGCGGTGATGCGGCCCTTGGCGGACGCTCCGCGGGAGGCGAGCTCGTCCAGCGCGGCGCGGGCCACGTCCGGAGAGAGCGAGGCCAGGGCGAGCGCCAGCGGTTCATCGGAGCCCGCGGGGTACAGCTCCTTGAGGCCACCAAGGGCCGCCTTGCGCACGAGTTGGTGCGGGTCTTCGAGGGCGCGCAGCAGGGCGGCCACGGCGGCGGGCGTACCGGCATGGCCCTCCTGGGTGAGCTTCACCACGCGGTCCACGGCGTCGCGGCGGACGCGGTGGCCCTCGTCGTCACCGGAGGACACCTGGCGCAGCAGGCCCACGTAGGCGCCGAAGGCGAGCCGGCGCAGGTGCTGCTTCTCGGCGGAGACGAGCGCCTCGGGGGAGGGCTCGGCGGTGGCGGCCTTGCCGGTGCCGGTGGTGAAGAGGCGGCGCAGCCAGTTGCGCGCGGGCTTCTCCTCCATGGGCCGGGCCTGGGCCTGGGGCGACGTCTCGGGCTTCCACGGCGCCTCGAGCGAGCGCGGGCGGGCCACTTTCGCGGCCTCGCGGAAGTAGTCGAGCGGCTTGTGGCGCAGTTGCAGCACCTGGGCGGCGGCGTAGCGCTGCTCGGGCACGTCGCTGGCGAGCGCCTCGGCGAGCCCCACCATGGAGCGGGCGCGCTCGGCCTCGGCGGGCCAGTCCTTCATGTCGCCGGCCTTCTCGGGGCGGGGCGGCTGGAGCACCTCCACCAGGTGGGCGTGGGAGGCGTCCGTCTCCGTGCGCAGCTCCAGGGCGCGGGCGGCGGCGTAGCGCACCTCGGGCCGGGCGCTGGAGAGGGCGCTGGTGAGCAGGTCGGGCGGCTCGCCCCGGCGCGCGGCGCGCAAATCCCTGGCGAGCACGATGGCGAAGACGGTCTCCTGCACCTCGCGGGAGCGATCCTCCAGGCCGTGCAGCAGGCCGCTGTCGCCGTCCGGGCCGAGCGCCGCGAAGGAGAGGATGGCGCCGATGCGGATGGGCTGGTGCTCGTGGCGCAGGTTGCCGGTGAGGACGGGCAGGGCGCGGATGTCGCCGAGGCGGGACAGACCATCCGCGGCCCAGGAGCGCACGGCGACGTCCGCGTGCCCGAGCGCGTCCAGGAGGTAGCCCTCGTCGCCGCGGCGGCTGGCGGTGGCGAGCCCGCGGGCGGCCTGCTCGCGCACCTCGCTGGACTCGTCCTTGAGGAGCGTGGTGGCGAAGAAGGAGAGCAGGCGGCGCGAGCCGAGGGTGGCCAGGGCACTCGCCGCGCGGTGGCGCAGCGGGGCGAGGAAGGCCGGCGGGTAGATGCGCTGCAGCTCCTTGTCGGTGAGGAGGTTGCGCATGGGCTCGATGATGTCCTCGGCGCCGCGGGCGGCGAGCAGCTCGGCCGCGCGCACCTTGAGGGGCAGCTCACCGGAGCCGAGGCCCGCGAGCAAGGGGCCATTCTCGTTCTTGATGAGCTTGTCGAGCGCCTCGATGGCGGCGATGTAGACCTGCGGTTCCTCGGCGAGCAGCAGCTTGAGGAGGGGCGAGCGCACGGACTCGGCGGGGGCCTGGGCGGCGTTCTTCGCGGCCAGGGCGCGCAGCGAGGCGTGAGCGGTGTCGAAGGCGGCGAGGTGCGGCTCCGCCTGCTCCTTGCCCACGTGCTTCACCCAGGCCTCGTAGGCGGCCTGGGCCACGCTGGCGTCGCGGTCACCGACGACCTTCTTCAACCGCTCGAGCGCCCAGGCGTCCTTGATGCGGGCGGCGAGCTCGTCCACGGCGCGGCGGCGCAGATCCGGGAAGCGGCCGGCGAGCGCGCGCTCCAGGGCCTCCTGGGGATTCTTCTCGTTCCAGGCCCAGAGGGTGCGGAAGGCCTCGTCGCGCACCTTGGCGGACTCGTCCTCGAGCGCATCGCCGAGCAGGTGCACGGCGGCCTCGGAGCGCTTGCCGGGGAGCTTCACGAGCCGGTCGAGGCCGCGGACGCGCACGTCCTCGAAGGAGGAGCGGAGGGCGGCCTCGGCGGTGGAGAGGGGCGCCTCGGTGTCGAGCGTCACCACCGCGTCGAGGGCGGTGGCGCGCACGTCGGCGTTCTCGTCGTCCAGCATCCACACGAGGCGCTCGCGGGCGCGGGCGTCCTGGAGGGCGCGGAGGGCCTCGGCGGCCTGACGGCGGATGGCGGCGTCGGGCTCGCGGGAGAGCTGCAGCAGCGCGCCGAGTGCCCGGGCATCCCCGAGCTGTGCGAGTCCCCGGGCACCACGCACGGCGGTGTCGGGAGTGCGACAGGCCATGGCGGCGAGCAGCGGCTCCAGACTGGGCTCGGCGAGGGGCTCACCGGCCTTGCCAGTACCGGGCAGGGCGGCGCGAGCGGCACGGGCCTCTTCGTCGGTGGGGCGCGGGCGGCGGGAGAGGCGGCGGGCCACGTCGAGGGCGGCGCGGGCGAAGTCCTCGTCCTTCTCCTCCAGCACATGGGCGAGCGGCCGGCGCTCCAGCACGCGCACGGTAAAGGCCACGCGGCGCACGTCGGCGTCCGAGTCGTCGAGGGCGCGGGCCACGAGGGGCTGCAACTGGGGCGAGCCCAGCCAGCCCGCACCTGCGGCGCGGATGAGCACCTCGGCGCGCAGGTGGGAGGTGCCGCGCTCGAAGGCCGTCTTCAGCGGCTCGGTGCTGTCCTTGGGGAACACCTGCGTCAGCGCATCCAGCGCCGTCGTCGAGACGGAGGCGTCCGAGTCCGTCAGCTTGCTGGAGATGAGGCCCGGCACCAGCGGCGAGGCGCCACCGAGCGCGGCCAGGCGGCGCAGTCCAGCGATGCGCGTGTCCGGGTAGCGCGAGTCGAGCGCGGCACGCGGGGCGGCGAGCGGGGACTCCTTCTCCAGCGAGGCGAGCGACTCCAGCGCGGCGGCGCGCACCGCCGGGTGCTCATCATCGAGACGCTCGCGGAGCTTCACGCGGGCGCCGGTGCGGCCGAGCCGGCCCAGCTCCTCGGCGGCCAGCTTGCGCACCTCGTGCTCGCGGTCCGAGGAGAGCATCGCGAGGACGAAGTCGAGCGCCTCGGGCTCCTCCAGGGCGGCGGCCTCGCGCACGGCGGCCTCGCGCTTGGGCCGGTTGCCCTTGCGCGACTCCTCGAGCAGCTCGAAACCGTGGGAGAAGGAGACGGTGTCGTTGGTGGGCTTGCCCTCGGTGTCCAGCTCGAAGCGGCGCACCGTGCGGTCCTCGCCGCCCGCGTAGACGAAGCCGAGCTGCACCTTGGCCTGCCGCGCGCTCACGGGGGGCGCGAAGGCCAGGGCATGCACGGGCTTGCTGCCGCAGTCGAGCGTGCGCGGCTTGCGGCGCTCGTCCAGGCGCCACGCCTTCACCTTGCCGTCGTCGCCGGAGGAGAAGATGCGGTCGGAGGCCTCCTCGCCGCGCTCGGGAGTGGGCGTGGGCGGGAAGAGCAGGGCGAGCACGGCGCCGGTATGGCCGGAGTCCTTGTCGCCGCGGACCTCGTGCTCGACGGCGCCGACGAGGTACCAGATGCGCAGCTTGCCATCATCTCCGGCGGAGACGAGGCGCCCATCGCGCGGGGTGAAGGCGAGCGCCCGCACTGCACCCTCGTGGCCCGGCATGTCGCGGCGGGCGCCGTTGGCGAGCGTGAAGGAGCGCACCACCGAGTCATCTCCGGCGCACGCGGCGTAGGTGCCGGAGGGGTCCACGGCGACGGCGCGCAGGGGCTGGGGCGAGGCCTGCCACTCGTGCACGCGCTTGCCCTTGGCGAGCTCCCAGGCGCGCAGGAAACCATCGAGGCCCACGGTGAAGGCGCGGGTGCCATCGGGGCTGAGGGCGATGGCGGTGCAGGCGCCGCGGTGGGCGTCCTTCAGCTCGCGCTGCACGGAGCCATCGCCGAGCGCGCCGATGCGCACGGTGCCATCCGCGCAGGCGGCGACCCAGCTCTCGCCGGCATGGGCGAGCCCGAGGACGGCAGCGGGCAGGTCCACGGTCCAGGCCACCTTGTTGGTGGAGGGTTCGTAGGCGGTGAGGCGGCTATTGGCGGCGGCACGGGCACCGCCGACGAGCAGCAGGCGCGGGGTGGCCGCGAGCGCGCGGACCTTCTCGTAGTGGCCGATGGACAGTGAAGCCATACGTCGGAATCCTCCGGACGGAGGGGTTTAGCACAGGTGAAGCCAGCTACTTCCGCCGTCCTTCAGGTTTCCACGCCTGTCCGGCAACGTGTCCCTGGTGCGATTCCCCGCCGGGTGGCTTCATCGGTTGAGCAGGCTTGCGCTCCTGTTGTTGCTCACGGGATGCGCCGCGCATTCCCCCGCGAGGGTCCGTCGGTGGTATGGGCAGAGCGGCCCTGTTTCCGCTCAGGGCGGACCTCGAATCGTCGAGATTGATTTCGAGGCCGCTACGCCTCAACGAGCGGAGGCTCTGCGCCGCGGTGGCGTTCAACTGCCCCGGGTCTCGGAGCGGACCGCCGATCCACGCGAGCATCGGGACTTCGTCGAACTCCGAGTCACGGCGGTGGGCTTTGGTCTCACCGAGGGAGGCTATCTCCTCTACTGCGAGGGGTTACCTCTGCCTGTGCTCGTCCCGGAGTCCCAGGTCGACCTGGGAGTGACGAGCGCCGAGCCGCTCCATGCCTCCCTCTACCCGGACCGGGACACCGCCCTGGCGGACCTGGAGGCGAGCGCCGCGGCGCCAGGGCACCCGAGGTATGCGTGGTACCGGGGAGCGGGGGGCACGCTCATCGTGCCCACATTCTTCTCTCCGGCCACGACTCCGCGCATCGCCCGGACGATGCTCGAGGTGCGTGCGCACCTGGCGCAGACGACCCAGCGCGAGCTGAAGGTCCTGCTGTTGACCCTGACGGGCACCAAGGTGCTTCAAGGCGTCTTCTCCCGTGTGCTCCGGGTGGGCACGGAACCGGAGCCCCGTCCACTGCCTCGGCAGGAGGGAGTCGGTGGCAGGGTCCCGGCATCGCAACCCCGCGCGCCACGAGCCGCTCCTCCTGCTCCGGAGCCCGGTCCCGCGCCAGCAGTGCCCGCTGCGGTGCCGGGAGTGCGTGCGCCATCGCCGGGACTGGTCCAGGCGCTCTCGGGTGGCAATCCAACGCCGCGCATGGCTCCTGGCTCGCGCCTGCCTGGGGATGTCGCGGTCAAGCCAACAGTACCGGGGGTCAAGCCGCTGCAGCGGCCTGTTGGCTCCAGTTCCACCCAGAATGCGCAGGCCCAGGCGGACATCCAGTATCTACGGCAGATGGGCGCCACGAACATCCGGGTGAACCAGCAGCAGGTCACAGTGAGAAACGGCCAGCGCGTGGGAACCAACCGGCCGGACCTGCAGTTCGACTATAACGGCCGCCGCTACCATGTGGAGTACGACACGCCCATGTCGGGCCGTGGCCCTGGGCACCAGTCGCGCATCATGTCCAACGACTCGGATGCGGAGACCATCCTCCTCATTGTGCCCTGACAGGCGAGACCCGACCGATGACCGAGAACATGAAGGGCCTGCTCCTCGATGACCGCTGGGCGCCCATCACTTCGGAGATGGGATTTCTGGAGACCGGTGCGGAGCACGCCGCCCGTGCCTTCGCGGCGTGGCAGGCAGGGCTGCAGGCGCCTCGTGGCATCGCGGTGGAGGTGCGCCCGGTCCCAGGCCCCCTGGAGCAGGCTCTCTCCTCCCTTTTGCCCCTGACCCGTCCGGAGACTCGGCGACACCTCTTCGTGCCAACGCGCAGCCCCTGGACGGCGTACGTCGAAAACGGGTGGGGGGGAACTGATGCCGCGAGTGCCATGGGCTACATGGCCGAGGCGCTGGGCTGCCGGGGCATGCGTGTGGTCACGGTGCCCCACACCCTGCGCAAGGACAAAGGCCGCTATGGGGCCGTGATATTCGAGCTGTACGGGCCCCAGCAGACGCACTGGCTCAACTACCTGCGTACCATTTACGCCATGAACGATGGGGGCCCCTGGGTCTTCGGCCAGTCCGGTGAACCCTTTCCCTTCGAGAAGCTGGAACGCTACCAGGCGCGCAAGGTGAGGGACCGCTTCACCTTCGACATGCTTGAGGAGTATCTGCACCACCTGGGGCTGTCACCCTTCCAGGAGGACTTCTACCTGCCTCAGGGCGCTCCCGCCTGGCTGGTGGAGAAGACGGGAAACTTCGTCCCCGCTCAGACGGAGTACACCCTCGCTCAGGCCCGAGAGGACTTCTGACAGCCACCCGGCGCTTGCCTCTCCGGTGGAAGGTGTCAGGCAACCGTCTGTGCGCCGGTCATGGGGAGCCATCCGGTATCCGCACGCCCAGGGCCTGGCGAAGCAGTTGGGTCGCTGCTCCGGTATCCCAAGGGGACTTCATGGGCGGCAGCCGCTGGGGATCCGGGCTGTAGACGAGCTGCAGGTTGTCCCACCGGGTGGCGTCGAGCTGCTGGCAGCGGAGGGTGAGTCCCTCCGCGTCCCGGGTGACATCGAGCGAGGGCGAGGGCGCGCCCGGCTTCGGAACCTTCCAGCGGGTATCCCGGGCGTGGGTGCGGACGCGGATGCTCTCGGGTTTCACGCCACCCCGGGCCTTGATGCGGACGACGATCTCCCCGATGGGACCGGCCCAGAGTCCGCCCGTCTCGAGGATGTACCAGACGCGCCGGCCGTCGATGATCTTCTCGCCCGTGTGTGCACTCCGGCCGGAGTAGGGGTTGCTCACCACCCCGTAGCGCACGCGGATTCTCGTGTCCCCCTGGGCGAAGCGGGTGGTGAAGACGTGCCACGTCTCGGGCCAGGTCTTGGTGCGGCCCGCGTACGAGGAGGAGCGCTCGAGCTGCCGGGCCTCGTGGGGCACGGCCCGGCCCTCCACCCAGACGGAGAACCCCTCCAGGGGATCATGGGAGGCGTACTCGTCCGGGATATCCAGGCGCACGCCACTGCCCGGGAAACCCACCTGAAGCTCCTGGGGTGGGCCGGGGTTGGCCATGGTGAAGGTGGCGTCGATGAGGGCGTAGGCGTCGTGAAGCTCGATGATGACCTGCTCGTGCTTCATGGAGATGCCCTGGGCGGCCTTGGCGTCCAGGGGGCGCGGCTCGGACAGGCCGGCGAGCGGATCCGGCGCGATGTCGGCGAGGACGGGGGCGGGGAAGGCCAGCAGGGCGAGCAGGAGGCGCCAGACGATGGGCAAGCGCATCGCGGACCCCCTACGCCAATCCCCCGAGCTCCACGCCGGGGTGCGCCGCGCGCAGCCTCACCAGCGATGCCAGGCAGCTCTGCCACTCACCCTTGGCCAGCGAGCCGGTGAACTCACCGAGCACGGGCGCCACGACACGGGCGAAGCTCTCGTCTTCCAATCCCAGGTCCCGCACCAGTTCAATCACCCGGCGCTTGGCCTCGCTCGCCGAGACCCGCCGGACCACGTTCCCCTCGCGGCCTTCCTTGGAGCGTCCCGGCGGCAGGCCGAAGAGCATGCGGCGCAGGAAGGTGCGCAGGGCCTCCACGTTGGCGAAGCGCTCGGTGGCGCTCACCGGAGACTCCGTGGCGCCCGAGGGCTTCCACCCTTCCGGCAGGTGCAGCGGGCGGTGCTTCTCCCAGAGGAGGCGGATGGCGAAGAGGCCCACCTCGCGGTCGGCGCTCTCCATGAGCCACGCGAGGCGCTCGGGCCCGCCCAGGCGCGCGTAGTGGCGGCGGATGAGCTCCACCGCCACCTCGCGGGTGGAGCGCTTGGTGCTCTCGGTGAGGGAGAAGACCTTCACCGCGTCCAGCTCCTCGGGGGTGAGGGTGCGGCGCTTGTCGGCGCCCTCCTCGCCCGCGTCGAGCAGGGCGTCATAGGCGAGGTTGCGCACTTCCTTGGCGTTGGCCTCGGCGAGCTCGTACACGCGGGTGTGCCAGCCCCAGGCGCGCAGCTCCACGCGCGTCACGGCGAGCGCGAAGTGGCGCACATCGTCGCGGGCATCGAAGAGCGCGGGCCAGAGGCGCTCGGGGGTGTACGCGTTGCGAGGCGCCTTGGGCTTGAGCTGGTAGGACTTGGACTCGGGCTGCTCGGGGCCGATGACGGGGTGGTGGCAGCGCAGGTACGTCTGGGCGAAGGTGCGCACGGGGGCGGGCTGCTTCGCGCCGAGCGCCAGCTCGAAGAGGCGCTCCAGGCCCGCGGTGGCATCGCCGGACTCGCTGAAGTCGGCGGGCGCCACGTTCTCCAGCAGGTAGCGGTGGGCGAAGTGGTGCAGCGTGGGGTCCGCGCGCCGGGCGAGCGCCAGCAGCCACGCAATGCCCACGTCCCGGGGCGCGAAGAGCTTGCGGTTGCCGAGCAGCTTGAGCGCCACCTCGCGGTACTTCGCGTTGAAGACGAGCCCCTTCACGCGCTCCACGTCGAGGCCGGGCAGCGCGTCCGCCTCGGTGAGCCAGTCGGAGATGGTGTCGCCGAAGTTCGGATGGATGGCGCGGTCGAGCAGCCAGTCGGCGCCGATGTCCGCGGGCTTGAAGGCCTTGAGCGACTCGAGGGCCAGCTCCTCCACGTCGCTGCCATAGGACTCCAGGCGCGAGTCATCGAGCAGGGCCTTCCAGAAGGACACGGGCAGCTCGCCCTTGCCGTACTTGGCCTTGAGGTACTTGGTGGCCCATTCCATCTGCTCCTCGTCGCCGAAGAGCATGTCGAAGAGGAACTTCTGGGTGAGCTCGGCGCGGTCGAAGCTCTGCTCCAGGGCCTTGGCGGCGAACTTCGCGGTCTGCTTGTGGACGAGCAGCCGGCCGAGGAAGTCCGGGCCGAGCTCGCGCGGGTTGCGCTTCTCCAGCACGGCGGCGGCGAAGCCCTTCACGTCGTTGTGGTCGCTCTCGAGCAGCGCGGCGAGACGCTCGGGGGCGAGGTCCTGCGCCTGGGCGCGGGCGTACTCGATGGCGTAGGTGCGCGCCTTGTTGCTCTCGGAGACGAGTAGGGCGAGCACGGCCTCGTGGAGCCCGAGTCCACGCAGCTTGCCCTGGTGGAACTCGGGGGAGCCCTGAAGGGTTTCCACGAGGAAGTCATGGGCGCTGGCGAGCGGGCGGCGGGCGAGCCTATCCAACCAGGCGGGGGTGATGTTGTTGCGCAGGGTATCGGGGAAGTCCTTGCGCAGGCCCTGGATGGCGAAGCGGGCGGCGGGGTCCGACTGGCAGGTGTCGAGCAGCCGCATGAGCGCATCGGGCGAACGCTTCCACGCGTCGGTGAAGGCGCGCTTCTTCACCATGTCGCTGGGGGGCTCGATGGGGAAGGAGTCGGCGGAGTAGTTGCCGGTCTCGTGGGACCAGAGGTGGTTGGAGACCCAGCACGAGCGCCATGAGGTATCGGGCTCGTAGTGGCGGAGCACTTCGATGGCGAACTGGGGGTAGAGCTCGGGGACGGCCTGGCCGAGCTGACGGAGGTAGCGCCAGGCGCGGCGCTGGAGGTAGGTGAGGGTGCCGCGGGAGACGTCGCGGGTGCGGTAGGACTCGGAGCGCTCGGTGTCGAAGCGCCAGGCGAGGACGCCGAACATCTCCGCGTCGTGGCGGGCCTCGGCGAGCTTGTAGATGCGCTTGAGGCCGCCCCAGAGGCCGTAGCGGAGATCGGCCTTGCGGGCGAGCTGGAAGAGGACGGCGCGGGAGGCGCTGGTGTTGCGCTCGTAGAGGGAGACGAGGAGGTCGGCGAGGGCGAAGCGGGCGGGGAGGGGGACGTCCTTCTGGGCGAGGTAGCGCTGCCAGGCCTCGCGGGCGCCGGTGTGGCGGGCCTCGGCGCTGCGGCGGGACTGGGACTGGCGCAGGAGGCTGAGGAGGCCGTCGAAGTTGAGGGCGCCCTGGGGGAGGGTCTCGGGCTCCTTGTCGGGCTGCTCGAGGAAGGCCAGCACGGCCTCCGCGAGGTCGGGCGCCTCGGCCCGTGACAACCGCTCCAGGTCTGCTGCCGTCAGCTCGTCGCTCGTGGCCATCGGGCGGACGGGTTTAGCACAGGTGAAGCGCGGGGCGAGCGTGCGGAGAGGCCTGACGCAGTCGGGCGGGTGCCTTTCCCGGCGGCCCTCTTACGGGCCAGAATGCCACCCGGGGAAGGGACCTGAATGCGGCAACGAACTCTGATGTGGCTGGGGGTGTGTCTCACCCTGTTGCTCGGCAACATGGCGCAGGCCACATCTACGTCCGAGGGACGTCCCGTCGAGGCGCCAACGCGGATTCGCGGACTGCTCGCGGCGCTAGAGGACCCCAATCTCGACGTAGTCGCGAAAGTGCTGGAGTGGTTGACCGAAAAAGAGCTTGCCGAGCCAGGAGTCCGGGAGCGGCTGCGGGCATTCGCCCGAGAGCCGCGCATGCTGGAACTGTTGCGCTCGAAGGACGGGCGCATCCAGCGTGTTGCCATCGAGGCCCTGGGCGCATTAGGGGGCGAATCGGTGCAGGCGCACGTCGCTGTGCTCATCGACTGTCTACGAAGTCTGGACGTCCGTCAGGAAGCGGCGAAGGCGCTGGGGAACATGGGGGCGGCGGCCAGCGCGCAGGCGCCACTGATTGCCAACCTCTTGGAGGACAAGGACGAGGACCTCCGTCAGAAAGCGGTGGAGGTGCTGGTGAAGCTGGGGGCAGAGGCCGGCGCGCAGGCACCACTGATTGCCAACCTCTTGCAGCACGAGGACCCGTTCATCCGTTGGAAAGCGGCAGAGGCGCTGGTGAAGCTGGGGGCGGCGGCCAGCGCGCAGGCGCCACTGATTGCCAACCTCTTGCAGCACGAGGACTCGCGCCTCCGTTGGGAAGCGGTGGAACTGCTTGGGAAGCTGGGGGCGGCGGCCAGCGCGCAGGCGCCACTGCTTGCCAACCTCTTGCAGCACGAGGACACGCGCCTCCGTGGGGAAGCGGCGGAGGCGCTGGGGAGAATGGGTGCGGCGGCCAGCGCGCAGGCGCCACTGCTTGCCAGTCTCTTGCAGGATAAGGACAAGCACGTCCGTGGGAGAGCGGCGGAGGCGCTGGGGAGAATGGGTGCGGCGGCCAGCGCGCAGGCGCCAGGGGTTGCCAACCTCCTGCAGGATAAGGAAGCGCACGTCCGTGGGGAAGCGGCGGAGGCTCTTGGGAATATGGGCGCGGCGGGCAGCGCGCGGGCGCCACTGGTTGCCAACCTCCTGAAGGACAAGGACGAGGACGTCCGTCAGGCAGCGGCGGAGGCACTGGGAAAGATGGGTGCGGCGGCCAGCGCGCAGGCGCCACTGCTTGCCAACCTCTTGCAGGATAAGGATTCTCTCGCCCGTGATGCTGCGGTGAAGGCGCTGGTGGAGATGGTTGCGGGCAGCGCACAGTCGCCACTGGTTGCCGACCTCTTGCAGCACGAGGACACGCTCGTCCGTTGGAAAGCGGTGGAGGTCCTGGGAAAGATGGGCGCGGCAGCCAGCGCGCAGGCGCCACTGGTTGCCGACCTCTTACAGCGCAAGGATACGGCCCTCTATTGGGGAACTGTGGAGGCGCTGGTGAATATGAGCGCGGCGGACAGCACTCAGGCGCCACGGGTTGCCCACCTCTTGCAGCACAAGGACACTTCCGTCCGTCGGAAAGCGGTGGAGGCACTGGGGCTGATGGGGGGGGCGGCCAGCGCGCATGCGCCCCTGGTTGCCACCCTCTTGCAGGATGAGGATGCGCGCGTTCGTGGGGCAGCGGTAGCTGCGCTGGTGAAGATGAGTGCGGCGGACGGCGCCCAGGCGTTGCGGGTTGCCAACCTCTTGCAGGACGAGGACGAGGACGTCCGTCGGGCAGCGGTGGCGGCACTGGGAAGGATGGGGGTTGCGGCCAGCGCGCAGGTGCCGCTTGTCGCCAAGCTCTTACAGGACGAGGACGAGGAAGTCCGTCGGGCCGCCAGGGTTGCTCTTCTGTCGCTCGTGAATCCCAGCGATCGGCTTGTTGCTGCCGTCCTTGCTGCGGCTGAGGATGACATGGTCAACCGCGCGCACTGGCTGTTACTCGCCCACGCCGCGGGCGGCGGCAACCCCAGAGCGGAATCCCTCCTGCGGTGGGTGGGGCGGAAACACGAGGAGATTCCCTCCGCGCTCACGGTCGATGATGCTCGGTCTACCTTACAGGCCTTCGATGATTTCTGGCCGGAGACGGAGAAGTACCCCACCTTACGGAAGAATCTGGCGGCATCGATTGCCGATGTGACCCTTCGCGTCCGTCGCCAGTGGGAACTCTCCGATTTCGATCTGCTCGTGCGCCACGAGCGCAACCTGCGGGAGTCCCATCCAAAGGACGCCGAGACCGTCAGCTCCGTCATGACTTCGATCGATGCGTGGCGCGCACTGAGGAAGCTCGGCTGGACCCTGGCCGCTCACGCCTGCTTCTGGATCCTGCTCCTTTTCTTCTACCCGCGCTCCCCTCAGGTCCAGGCGTTGTTTTTCTGGAACCCGTGGGTTCGCCGCATCACCGGTTTCGGTTACGTGGGCCTGTTGCTGACGTGGGTGCCTGTCTTGAGACGCCGCGTCCTGGCCCCCTTCAGCCGCCTCCTGCTCGCCGAGGCCCACCTCGAACGCTTCTCCTCCAGGACCTACTTCGAGGGCTCCGAGGTCCTTCTTCCCGCCTCGGGCCAGCGCGAGCCCCTCCTGCGCCTCCTCCCCAGTCTGCGCGGCCAGGTCGTCCTGGAAGGCGCCTCGGGGCTCGGCAAGTCGATGTTCCTCAAGTACCTCCTCGCCCACTCGAAGTGCCTGTCGGTGTACCTGCCGGCGGAGCGCTGCAATGACGGCGTCCTCGAGGCCATCCAGGCCAAACTGGAGGGCCATGCGAAGGATGCCTCCTTCCTGCGCAGCCTCATCTACAGCGGCGCGCTCGACATCTACATCGACGGGCTCAACGAGGTGACGGCCGATACGCGGGCCCGCATCGTCCAGTTCGTCGAGAGCAACTTCCACGGCAACATCCTTCTCACCACGCAGCCCATCGAGTGGACGGCACCCGCGACGGCGACCCGGTACGTGCTCCAGCCGCTCTCGGACGAGCAGTTGGTCCGGTTCCTGGAGAGCCGCGAGCCGGTGTTGGCGGAGAATGCGTCCGTGCGCGGTCAGGCGTATGTCCTGGCCTGCCAGCGCTTCATGGCCGAGGCCCTCTCGCCCCAGCAGCCCGTGGAGCTGCGTCAGGCTCACAGCGAGGTCCTCTCCAACCCCATGGACCTGACGGTGGTGGCGCAGATGCTCTCGGAGGAGCGCCAGCCGGACCTGTTCCACCTGCGGCGGCAGCAGTACGAGCTGATGGCGAGCGACTACCGCAAGGTCTACCTCGATGACTTTCCGCTCAAAGCCTTCTCCGAGGCGGCCTACGAGCTGCGCTGCGAGGACAGGGGGGTCATCCTGGAGGAGAAGTTCGGCCGCGAGCTGCTGCGGATGGAAGCCGCCAAGCTGGTGGTGCGCCAGCAGTGGAAGAGCCCCGACGGCAAGGAGCAGCGCGAGTGGCACTTCCGCCATGACAAGATTCAGGAGTTCTTCATCGCCCAGACGTTCCTGGGGAAGGACAACCGGCGGGCCAGCAAGCATCTGAAGGACTCGCGTTTCCGCGGCGTCTATCTGCTGCTGGCGTTGCTGCTGGAGCCGGAGCAGGCGCAGGCGTTGCGCGACATGCTGGTGGAGCACGCCGCGGAGACGCGCGACCATTCGGTGAGCGATGATTTCGTCACCCTGCTCAAGAAGCGGCGGGGCGTGGAGAAGGCCCGGAGCAACCGCTCGCGGGACGTTGCCTGACCGCGGAGAGGTGCTGGGCCACCCCACTCGGCTTCGGCATCCGAAGCTTCGCCCTCCGCCTCGAGACGGAGCAGCAGCTCGTGGGCGAGCCGGGTGCGCTCCTCGGGCGGGAGCCTCGGCTTCCACCGGCGCAGTGTGCTTGGAGCGGCTCATTGCTGGGATAGGAGGTGCTCTTCTCTCGTGCGATGGGAAAAGCATTCTCAGGCATGCAATAGCAGACGTCCCCGGGGGACGAGCAGGACGCTGTTGTCCGCCCATCGACCTTCACGGCGGCACCATCCGGGAAGGCAGGGGGCAATGGGAACACCGAGCACTACATCCCTCCTCTCGCGCTCAGCGCTCCTCAGAGGAGGCCGATGTGGATGCCCCTGGCCAGTCGGAACGTGTCTCCCGGTTGCGGTTGCTCGTCGGGGTGCATGAGGGCGGGTTCAACGGCATCGACACCTACTCGGAGCAGGTCGCGGCCAGCGCCGTGGCGGCCGGGCACGATGTCACCCTGGCGGCCACGGCCTCGGCGGCCTCCCGTCTCCGTGCTCGCCTCGGGCTGGCCGGGGTCCGCATCCTGGAACTCGACATCGCTCCTCCCGGCCGGGTGGCGCGTCTGGCGGCGCGCTTCTGGCCCCGGCTCGACCGGCTCCGGCTCGAGCGCGGGCTGGCCTCGGCACTCACCCGGACCGGGCAGCGCTTCGACGTGGTCCACCTCAACCGCCCGGGTCTGGCTCCGGCCCTCCGCCCCTTCACCCGCAGGCTCGTCTCCGCCGCCTGGTTCTACCCCCACGAGCCGGTGCTTCGCGCCCTGGAGACCTGGCGCCATACCCGGGGCGGCAACCTCCTCCGGCGAATGGTGATGACCCTCAAGTCGTTCTCGCACTACCTCGGTGATGTGGAGGGGTATCGCGCCTCGGACTGCGTCGTGGCTCCGACGCCGTCGCTCTCCGCCCAGCTCTGCTCCCAGGGCATCCAGGCGATGCTCTGCCCTCCGCCCGTCCAGGTGGAGCGCCCGTACCTGTCCCCGGAGCGGGAGGGGCGCGCGGTGGACCTCAAGCGGCTGCTCGTCTGCAGCGGGGACTTGTCCCACCCGAGGAAGAACCTCCTCCTGGCCCTGGAGTCCCTGCGCTACCTCGCGCCGCGCGGCTGGCGGCTCCAACTGGAGGTGATTGGAAGGAACCCGGGGCGGCTCCAGGCGCTGGCTCGCACCCTGCCGCAGTGCATCGACGTGCGCTTCACCGGGCCGCTCCCGGCCGCGCAGGTGCAGGCCCATATGTGCTCGGCGGATGTCTTCCTCTTCCCCAGCCTCTACGAGGAGTGGGGCTATGCCGCCGTGGAGGCGCTGCTGTGCGGCACGCCCGTGGTCACCTTCCCCGTCTATCCCTTCCCCTTCATGCTCGAGGGTGGGTTGGGCGCGATCGCGGGAGACCTGTCCGCGCGAAGCCTCGCCGACGCGGTGGAGCGGGCCTTCCAGCTGAACGACAGGCCCCGGCTCGCCACGGCCGCCGCGGAGCGGTTTGGCGGCTCCGTGGTGGCCCGGAAGCTGACGGAGATCTGGACCTCGCCGCACGCCTGAGGGCCGCCCTCCTCCACTCCCAACGGCGGGTGCGGCACCGGACGTGGGCACCTGCCCTTGGGGGCAGGTAAAGCGTCGGGTTCCGGACAACCGGGGCGCGGACTGTTCAGGGGGTGGACTTCTCGGTAGGGGGCGCGGTGCCTATTTCCGTCGCCTCATGAACGAGGCGCTTGTTCCCGAATCGGTGTCGGCAGAGGTGGGCGAGGCGGTGTGGACGCCACCGCCCGCGTCGCCGGACCTCCCCTACAAGGAGCTCTTCCTCGCCCTCGCCGAGGCGCTGCCCGACGCGGTCTTCACCAAGGATCTCCAGGGGCGCTACACCTTCATCAACAGTGCCGGAGCGCGCTACCTCGGCCTGCCGGTGGCCGGCATCCTCGGCCGCACGGACGCCGAGCTGATGCCGCCGGAGGACGCGCGGCGCACGCAGGAGCTGGACCGGCGGGCGCTGTTCGCCGGGCATCCCCTCTCCATCGAGCTGAGCGAGCGGATGGCGGGCGTCGAGCGCGAGTGGTGCTCCACCAAGGGGCAGCTGCGCCGACCGGACGGGACGGTGGTGGGGATGTTCGGCCTGGCCAGGGACATGCTGCCCCATCGGCGCAGCGAGGCGGCCCGTCTCCAGAGCGAGGCCCTCTTCCGGGCGGCGGCCAGCAGCGGCTCCGACGCATTCTTCCTCCTCCGGGCGGAAGAGGGAGGGGGCCTGCGTCTGCTGCACCTCAATGCCCTCGCCGAGTCCCTGTTGGGCCATGAGGGGCGCGGGGCGGAAGGGCGCCTGCTCTCCGACTTCCCGCACGCCGCCTTCATTGCCCCGCCGCACCTGTGCGAGCAGGTGGGCCGGACGGGTCAGACGCACGACGCGGAGGTGGAGCAGGTGTTGCGCCGGCTTGGCCGCCGCTGGTTCCGCCGTCAGGTGCGCGCCGTGGGCGACTGCCTTGCCATCACCGTGCGCGACGTCACCGAGCAGCGGGTGACCGAGGCGCGCCTGCGGCTCAACGAGCGGCTGGCCTCCATCGGCAGGCTCGCCGCGGGGGTGGCCCATGAAATCAACAACCCGCTCGCGTTCGTCTCCAGCAACCTCGGCTTCATCGAGTCAGAGCTGTGCCGGCTGCCGCTGTCCGAGGACGATCGGCGCGAGCTGCTGGAGGCGCTCTCCGACGCCCGCGAGGGCACCGAGCGCATGCGGCTCATCGTCCAGAGTCTCCAATCGCTCTCGCGCGGAGACACGGTGATTCCGCAGCCGCTGGCGCTGCACGAGGTGCTGGAGGGCGCCATCCGCCTGGCCTCGGGTCGGCTGAGCGGGGGGAGCCGGCTGGTGCGCGACTATGGCGAGGTGCCGCGGGTGCTCGGCAACCCGGTGCAGCTGGCCCAGGTCTTCACCAACCTGCTGGTCAACGCGGCGCAGGCGCTGCCGCCGGGGGGCGGGGAGATCCGTCTGGTGACGCGGCTGCTGGGGGACTCGGTGGCGGTGGTGGAGGTGCACGACACCGGCTGTGGAATTCCTGCCGGGCATCTGGAGCGCATCTTCGAGCCCTTCTTCACCACCAAGCCCGTGGGCGAGGGGACGGGCCTGGGCCTGTCGCTGTGCCACGACATCATCCGCGGGCTGGGCGGGGTGATGACGGTGGACAGCCTCGAGGGCGAGGGGAGCACCTTCCGCGTCTTCCTGCCCGTGGCGGACGCGGAGCCGCGGGAGGCACGCGGCTAAGCCATCCCAACGAGATCCGTTCAGGGGATAGCGGCGCGTGTAGGCAGCCTGCAGCGCCTGCGCACCCGGTGCAGCAGGAGGACGGCCTCACCATGGAAGGAGTCCCGGTCAGCCGTCAGCAATCCCTCAATCCAGTTGAGGGTTTCCAGAGGTGTAGCGCGGCAGCCAGAAGACGCGCACGTGGGGCGTGGCAGTCTCAAGGGATGCGCTGGAAGCGCAGCGGGTGAAGGCGCCGCCGTTGTCGAGCACCAGCACGATGCGCCGACGACTCGCCGAAGCGCTTGGGCAGCTCGTTC